>JBANFR010000051.1:0-22785 GCA_037975925.1 Verrucomicrobiota bacterium | reverse complement strand
CCCTCACTGGTCGAGCGCAGGCCCCGCAGAAAACGATCCAGACACCGGAACTGCGCGGATTCAATCCGGCTCAATTGCTCGAGCTTTTCCGTGTTCCCACCATGATGGGTCAGCCCGTGGGTCTGCGTGGTAACCCCGGTGATTTTGGGCGTAATCATCAGCGGCCCAAGGTACACGCTCACCACGCGGGTGCTGTCTGTCGCCAGCGAAAGACGAATGAGGTCGTAAAATAAATCCGTCTGCTCTTCGACGTGAACCTCGTCTACGTCCTTTGGTTCGCGGTAATCGACCTGGGGTTTGGGGCGTTGCTCCCACGCCTCCGCCGAGTGCAGCGAACCCTCCATCTCACGAATGGAGGTGAAATACTGGTCGAGACGTTCCTTGTCGCGAGCCCCCACCCGCCGCTGGAGACCCGCTGCTTCGCCCCTCACAAAATCCAGCATGCTCCGCCCCCTTCGAAGGTCGGCGACCCTTTCCGCAACCTCCGCGGAAGTGCCTTGCACAAACAGCTTCCGATACAGGGCTGCAGGATCGGATTCGGGGGGGATACTCACTCCGTCACGGCTGACCGAGGGCAGTCCCAAATCCCTTTTTCCCACCAGCAAAACTAGCGAGGGAAAACGCGTTTCCTTGCCGATGCGTTCGGCGACGAGCTGGTCCATCGAAATGGAGTTGCGAAAATTGCTCGCACCCGGATGCGGCGCCCCGCTGAGGAAGCATTTTTCCGTGAGGTGCGCGCCGTCGACCCCGGGGTGGGAGAGGCCGCTGCAGACGGTGAAATGCGCACGGTGTTCCTTGAGAATTTCGAGGTAGGGGGTGGCTTCGTAGTCCTTGCCGGTTTTGGTGGGGAAAAAATTCTGCGGGATCATGCTCATGTTGGTCATGATGCAGACCATGCGCCGAGGCGGTGCGCTGGCAGTGGCGGCTCGGAGTCCCGAGGGCATGAGGCTTTCAAGCCAGGGCAGGCTCAGTCCGACGCCGGCGGCTCGCAGAAAATGGCGTCGGCTCAAGCCGGTGGAGTCCGTGTGGGGAGATGGGGCGGATTTCATGTGGGAAGGAAAAAAGAAGGGGAGGGGAGAGAGGGCGCGAACACTGCCGAGAGCGGCACGGTGGCGGAGGAAATGGCGGAGATTTATCGGGAGATTTTGAACCCGCCCTTGCGCACTCGGCGCAATTGCAGGGAGATGTCATCGACGTAGGCGGCGGGGAACTCGATTCCTCCGACCGCATGGTCTGTGCCATCGTTGCTGACCACGAGATGGAGCACCACAAATCGCGTTTCTGGAGGCACATCGATCGCGGACTGGACTACCTCCCAGCGCGCGGTGTCGGTCTTGATCGGTTTCCGCTTCGCGCTCATTCCGAGGTGTTCCTTGCGCAGGGAGGACCACGACGTGGCGCTTCTTTCGCGCGGATCCTCGGCAAAACACAACACGTCGAGCCCGGCTGCAAAAGACTGGGTGCCCTCCAATCCGGAAACCCAGAAGGCAGCCTGCGCTTCGATGCGTCCCTGTCCCGCTGCGATCCAATCCTGATGTCTCGAGAGATCCAGAGCGGCCATTTGATTGGCCGAACGGCTTCGGGCTGCGGGTTCCCCCGGGTAGTCACTCCGGATCAGGCGAAGCATTTGTTTTCCGCTGAATGGGAGAGCCGATGGTTGGGCGCCGACTATGGAGGCCGTGTCTCCGCTCAGGGCGCCCCATTCTTGGGGAAACCCGGGTTTCCAGTGGGTTCCGGGTCCTTCAAAGTCCTCCGAAAAGAGCTTGAGGACAGTCTCCATGGCTCCGACCACGGTGGGAGCGGCGTAGGCCCATACGGCGGAGGCTCCGAGCAGCCCAATCATCAGCCCCGCTGCCGCGGCCCAAATCGGGCTGCGGAACGTCTTCGCGAGAGGGGGCGCGGGCTCCGTGGACAGTGCATGCCATCCGCGAGTGGCGCCGTGGGAAGCACTCTTCCAGAGGTCCGAAGCGTCCTCTTCCATCGCATCGCCTGCGCGTTGCGTGAGGTTCGCGTCCAATCGGAGAAAGCGGCGAAAGTTTTTCCGGGCCAGGGGGTCGTCCAAGAGTTGTTTTTCGAGAGACTGCCAGTCCGCCGGCGACAGATCGCCTCGAACGTAGGATTCGAAAAGCGCCTCGAGATCTTGCGGGTTCGATGGATTTTTCATCAGGCCTCCTTCATTTGGGACGCAATGCAGTGGGCGAGGTCCTTTCGAATGCGCGCCAGGAGCATGTAAAATGCGCCGCTCGACTTGCCTAAAGACGCGGCGACCTCGCGCTGGTCCGCGCCGGCTGCGTAAGCGCGGAGCACCATTTCCCGCCGCTCCTTGGGCAGCTTTTGCAAACACCCCTCCAGCGCCACCGCTTCCCTCTGGCCGAAGTGGATCTCCTCCTCTTCGCCCTCACGCTCCATCAGCTCCAGCAATTCGTTACTGAAACACAGTCGTTCCCTGCCCATGGAGCGCCGGTAGGCGAGTGCCTCGTACCTTGCAATCACCATGCCCCATCGCAGGAACTCGGAGCCTGCCTCGAAGTGCTCGAACTTTTTCCACGCAACCAGGGCGGTGCGCTGCATCACCTCGTCCACGTCTGCCCAGCTCGGAAGCAGGGTGCGGATAAACCGGCGCAGCGCCGGCTCGTGCTGGGTGAGACAGCGGACGAAGTTTTCGTACGCGGCGCTCAGGTCGGGGGTGGGATCGGGTGGGGGCATTTCCCAATCACTGCCGCTCGAGCGGCCGACTCACGGTTTTTTTTAAGAAAAAGAGCGCCTTGGTGGAAGCGGCGCGGAGCGAAGCCGGGGCTTCGGGTTCCCGGGTCAGCGGCGTGGGGTAAGGCCGGCGGATTTCCGGACCGTGGCCACGATACGCGCATCGTCATCGCCGCAGTCCCACACGAGCTGGAGGAATTCTGCGAGGGTCATCCGCATCCTGCGCAGAAAGGGGCGGTCGCCGCCGCATCCGTACATGAGGTCCGGGGGCATTTCGCCGCGCAATTTGAGGCGGGCTTTGGCAATGAGGCGCGGCAGCCACGCAATGCCCTCCACCTCCGCGGATTTGGCCGGAAGATCCGCCATGGATGCAATGTGTGCGGAAGGGCGCCCGGCCATGACCTCGAGAAAATACGCTCGGCGGATCGCTTGCACGGCGAGAGCGGTTTCGAGGTCCGGTTCGCCCCAGTCCTGGAGGTCGTCGATGAAGTCGAAGAGTTCCTGGGGGGAGCACCCGATGGAGGCGAGAAAAGTGGAGTCCTCGGGGGAGAACAGGGTGTGGGGGGAACGCCGGCCTGCTTTCCATGCGGCGACGCCGCGTGCGTGAACGGCGCGAAACTCATTTTCCCAGGGTTTGTGGCTCATGGGGTAAGGCTAACAGTTTGGGGGGAGGCAGGCCATGGGGAAGGATTCCAGCTGCCGGATTCTGGGCATTCCTCCGATTTTTACGGGGCCACGGCAGCGCCCAGCGCTTTGCGGAGCACTGGTTCAAAGGCATCGGCCTGGCGCATGAATCCGAGGTCGCTGGCATGCGAGGCGTCGGTGGCGCCTTCACCGTCTGTTCCGTAGAGGGTGTCCCCGGGAATGTAGAAAAGCCGGGAAGTTCCTTCGCTCACGAGCAGATCAAAAGCGGCCTTCAGGGCCGCGTGGTTCTCCGTGTGAAAGCGCGCCTTTGCCGGAGTAATCCAGTCGTTCGTAAATCGACGGTCTTCCACGAGCACAATGGGAGTTTCCGGACGCGCCTTGCGCAGTTGCCGGACCAAGGGCGCGCAGCGTTCGGTGACCGCCGCGGGTTGCATGTTGGGGAGGCAATCAATCACGTAGGCAGCGGCATCGATCCGCGCGAGAAATTCGCCGACTCCGGCGTCCATGCGTCCGTTTCCGGAGAACCCGAGGTTCACGACGGGCATGTCGAGGCGGCGGCCGAGAATGGCGGTGTGGACCATTCCCGGACGGCTGGCACTGGCGCCGTGCGTGATGGAGGTGCCGTAGAACACCACCGGTTTTTGGCGCGGCGCGAGACGTTCGAATTGCGAGCCTTTGGGGACCCCAATCCGCAGAAATTCCACTCCGTTATAGAGCGGGAGATAGGCCGCATACTCCCGCAGGGCTGGGTCGAGTCCCCCGATCAAACTGGCTTTGACCTCCTGAGCGGTCGGCTTGCTGACGGTCACCCAGCGCCATTTGCCGTCGTTGTCGCGTGCGTAGATATCGACCCCACTGGCACCTGTCGCTGGCATGATGGGCAGGGAAAGTGAGGGCTTCGTGAGCTTGTAATCGACGTAGAGGGCGGTCGCGTTGGTTTTGAAGCGCACCATCATCCCGGCGCTGTCCCGGCTGAGATTCCAGACCGCCGTGGGTACCGCCTTTTCTGCTTCTGCGGGAAACCGGTCAAAGTGCTTGAGCCGTTCCGCTTCGGGCCATGCGCGTCCCTCGATTTCCCACTCGGACGCATCGTGCCATTCTACGGAATCAAAGGGGCTGGCCTGGCTGCCCGCCAGTGTGGGATCAAAACGCGTGGCGTCTCCTGCCTTCGGCTGAGTCACGGGAGCGGACGTCTGGCCGTGTGCGACTGGAGTGGTCAGAAGCAAGGACGCGGCGAGGAGCGGAAAATAGCGGGGGAAGTTCATTTCACGTGTGTCCCACACAGGCGCAGCCCCGGCAAGCGCGGCTGTCGTTGCCTGCCCCAGTCGTCTTGGGTGGCGCCTCCACCTGGCGGCGATCGGCGACGGGCGGGCGCTTTCCTTGTACGACACAATTCAGGGCTTGTTTGTGGGGACGACCGGTTGCGTCCACGCGCGCTCGCATTCGCCCGGGGTCTGGGGATCGGTTTTTGGCTTGGAGGAAGTCACTCTCGCCCGCACGTAAATCTCATTCCCTTGGAGGTGGTAACGCGCCCGGGTGCCGGACACGGATGCCAGAACGGCACCAACCTGCGGGCTGTACCATCGGGTCACGGGAAGCGGTGCTCCCTGGGCGTCTGTGACCGGCTGGCTTGTGGTGTCATGGTCTCTTCGCGTTCCGATGAATTCCGTCTGATAGTTCACGCCCGGTTCAGGCTCGATTTCGATCTCGAGGTCCCCATTGCTCCGGCGAACCTCTTTGAGGGTCACTCCTGTTGAGGCGTAAAAGTCTCCCCCCTCCATGGCTGCGATGAGCCCCTCGGCACTGAGATCCTCGGAACGCACCATGATCCAGGCGTGTCCGGGGCGCGAATTTCTGTTGGGTTGGTGGTGGTAGTCGTGGGAGTCGTCGTTTGCCACACCGTACAGAACGCGGTCGCTGTGCTTTTTGAGACGCTCGGTAAGAACAATGTCCCAGATTCTGTCAGTGCTTGCATGCAGGGCGTCCCCGGCATTTCCGGTCGCGGGATGCGCGTTGTAGACCTCAAAAAAGCGCATCCGCTCGACTTGCATCAGGTCTTCCGCGGTGATCGCCCACTGAAAATTGGGATGGTTGACATGAGCAATCATCGGAACGCCGGTGCGCTGGCGTTGCTCGAAGACCCGATCGAGAACGTGATTCAGGAGTGCCGCGATGTTTGACGTGCCAGGCTGCGCGGGGGGGCCTGAATAAGGCAAAATGAGCTCCCGGGAATGGATGGCATTCACGTGCACCCGACTGGTGATCTCCTCCGCAGGGATCATTAAAAAAGCGTTCGGCTGGTTGAGTTGATTGGAAAATTCGTCGAACCGTTTCAGTCGAACTTGCCTCGTCTCCCCTTGTTCCCGGGTTTCCACCCATGGCTCCCCGAACCGCTCGAGGTATTTCTGGAACGCCGTTGCGCCTCCTTTGTTGCGATTCACCGGGATCCATTTTTCGGAGTCGCCGAGGGTGTTGTGATCGGACAACGCGAGAAAGTGGTAGCCCTTGTCCCGATACCAACTGGCGATCATTTCCGGGTAATCATCGCCGTCACTCCAGAGTGAATGGGTGTGCAGGTTTCCTTTCCACCAGCGGGGTTCGGCGTGGAGCAGAGGCGATAGCAAGGCAAGAGCCGCTGCCACCAGGGTTGGAGGAGTGAGACGAGGGGGGAAGAACATACCTCAGGGGAATCCTACCTCCGGTTTTTTCCTTAGCAGGGATTCCGCAGGGTCTCCCGGAGCGGTGTGTTCCCCGGGCGGTTTTGCGGAAAGGCTCGATCAATCGGCTTGGGGAGGCTGGCATGGGGACATGGATTCCTCCTCAACTTCCTTTCTCCTCGAACTGCTTCACCAACCCAGCCCCACCGGATTCGAAGGCCCCGGGCAACGCTGCTGGACCCAATACGTGCGCAATTATGCGGATGCTGTGGAGTCGGACGCGTACGGCACGGCCTGGGCGGAGATTCGCGGCGGAGCCCCTCGGGTGATGCTGGCGGCTCACGCAGACGAGATCGGATTTATTGTCAAACACGTGACCAAGGAGGGCTTCTTGCGAGTGGATCGCATTGGCGGGTCCGACACGGCGACGGCCCGGGGGCGCCGGTTGCAGATTTTTGGGGATAAAGGTCCGGTGCGTGGGCTCATCGGGAACACGGCCATTCATCTGCGCAAGGGGGCAGGGGAGGAGAAGGTTCCGAAGGTGCATGAACTCTTTGTGGATGTCGGAGCCTCTTCTCAGGCGGAGGTTGCAGCCCTGGGGCTTCGGGTCGGGCACCCGGCGGTGTATGCGGATGGCGCGGAGTTACTGGGCGAAAACCGGATTGCCGGGCGCGCCTTGGACAACCGGATCGGCGGCTTTATTCTTTCCCAAGTCATGCGCCGTCTGCACGGGGCACGTCCGGCGGCAACCGTGGTGGCGGTCAACGCGGTGCAGGAGGAAATCGGGGGGCACGGGGCGCGAATGGCGGCTCACCGCCTCCGGCCCGACGTGTGCCTCGTTCTGGACGTGACCCATTCCACGGACACCCCGGGGATCTCGGCGGATGAACACGGAGAGGTCCAGTTGGCGGCGGGGCCGACGTTGACGCACGGCGCGTGTAATCACCCGGAAGTGGTGCGGCGTTTGATCGATGTCGCCCAAAAGCTGGAGATTCCTATCCAGCATGAAAGTGCTTCCCGTTACACGGGGACGGACGCGGACGTCATTTTTGAGGTCCGCGACGGTATTCCTACCGCCCTGGTTTCGTTGCCGCTGCGGTACATGCACTCCGTGATTGAGGTGGCAGACTTGCGCGATGTGGAGCGCGTTGTGGATTTGTTGGTGGGATTTGTGGCGTCCCTGGAATCGGCCGAACCGTTCCGAGTGCGCTGGTAGGGGGATCAAGTCGGACTCCTCCGGTGGCTTTGGCGCGGCGGGCAGTGCCTCCGCGCCCCGGGGGATTTTTTAAGCGCTTCTGCGTTTGGCGCTTCTGGGTTTGGTCCGGGTGAGGGCCTGACACTCTCTGGGGCGCATCAAGGCGATCGGACCGCAGGTTTCGGCAGCAGTTCGTACCGGTGCGAAACCGTGCCGTTTTTGCGGTCTCCGCGTTCGTCCGACGGGAGGTACGCTCGCACGTATTCCACCACGGCTTTTTCCCGGCTTACGTGGACCCGCAGATGTCCCGAACTGCCCTGCAGTGTTCCACTCCGATACCCGTAGTCTCCAGCGCTCCGAGTGTTGTCGTATCGGGCGTGCCCTGGCTGGGGCACTTCTTGGTAAACAACCCCGTCGAGTTCCTGGTGAACGTAGAGGTGGTCGTGCCCGTGGAAGACCGCCTGAACCCGGTGCTTGACCAGGAGATCGTGGATCGGCATCGGCCAGCCCGGCCGTTTTTGCGCGAATAGCGTGGCTCCCTCCGGGCTTTGGCCTCCCCATTCGTAGAGCTTGGCTGCCTCGGAACCGCCCCGCGCGTCCTTCCCCTGCCCACCCACGAGGTGGTGCACAAAGACAAAGCGAAACGTGGCTCGGCTCTGCTCGAGGGTTTTTTGGAGCCAATCGAACTGAGCCCTGCCCAGTGTGCGCACCCAAGGGTCGTCTCCGCCCCGGACCTGGGGCGTGAACCAGAACGGATCAAGGGCGATGAAGAGTGCGTCCCCCCATTCCCAAGCGTAGTAATTTTGAAGGATCCCCGCCTGTGGATCGGGCGTGGTGTTTCCCGAGTAAAATTCGCCAGGGATGGGATTGGGGTAAAAGCGTTTGCGCTGGAGGTTGGACCAGACCGCGAGGTTGTCGCGAGTGCCGTCCAGCCAGCGGCCCGATTCGCCGTCATGATTGCCCAGCACCAGAAACAGGGGAATGGAGTGGGTGATCTGGCCGAAATAGTACCGCTGCGCGAGGTAATGCGCGGAAATCGCGTCCCGGCTCCGATGCTTGTCGTTCATGAACGTGTCGCCCAGATCGATGAGGAAATCGGGACTATCGGCCCGCATATTGGAGAGGGCCCGCAAGTAAAGGGGTGGCTCGGTGTTGTAATCGAGATGCGAGTCGGCCTGCAGGGCAAACGTAAACGCCCGGCCCGGGCGGCGCTGGGTGTGGAAGTGGTGCTCTGCCTCGGCCCGCCACGCTCCCTCGCGGGGGCGTGTCTGGAGACGGTAAACATAGCGCGTGTCGGGCAATAGCCCCTCCAGAGTCACTTCCGCCGGTTGTCCAGTCACGAGTGCAAAGGGAGCCGTCTGGGCTCCATCGCTTCCAGACTCGGTCCCGTATTCGATTCGTCCCTCCCGATCCTCGTAGGCGAGGACACTCACGGTCACCGAACGCGCCGAGGGACGTCCCAACACCACGTCCAGGGGGTGCGCGGGTACCTCCGTTTTGAAAAGAAAGCGCGCATCATCGAGCGGAGCGTCCTCGGGGCGGAGTCGGCCAGGGTCGCCGCGTCCCTCGCCTCCCTTGCGGCGTCCGGTTTCAGGAGAGGGGCCTTTTTTGAAATTGGGCTCAGCCGTGGTTTGGGGCGGCGGATTTCTCTGTGTTGGGGTCTGGGGATCAGCCCCCGAGGCCCCCGGGCAGATGGGAAGGAAGCAAAGCGCGGCGCCGACGGCGGTGGGCAAAAACGAATCGAACGGGCGCATCATGGGGCGGTTTCCTTTCTCTTGTGGTTGTCTTTTTTGCGGGGCTCCGGTGCGGGCGCCTGAGGGTCAAAAGACGGGTTGAGCGTCGGCATCTGCGCGTGAACGGATTGCAGGTAGTCTGTCAGCATGCGGTCGAGTTCCGCGGCGCGTTCGCGTTTTTGCGGGGTAAGGTCCTGATGTTCGCCCCGGTCCAGGGCGAGATTGTAGAGGTGGAGGGTGCCGGTTTCGAAGGAACGAATGAGCTTCTCGCTCCCGAGAAGCAGGGAGGAGGAGGGGCCTGCGGCATCCTTGTCGTAGTGCGGAAAGTGTACCACAAACTCCGCGCGATTTCTCCGCACAGTGACCTCAGGGCCGCCCGCGAGCTCAGGGCCGCCGGCGAGTAATGGTACGAGGTTGCCTCCTTCGACTCCTTCGGGCAGGGGGGAGCTCAGGCGGGCGAAGGCCGCGACGGTGGGGAGGATATCGACGGTGCTCGCTTGAGTCCGTGCGCAAAGACCGGGCGCGACCCCCGGACCGCGGATGATCAGCGGTACGCGGATGCCCCCTTCCATGACCGTCCCTTTGCCTGCGCTCAGGGGAGCGTTGTCGAGCCGGCCTTTGCCGCCGTGGTCCGACGTGTAAATGACCACCGTGTTCCGGGCGAGACCCAGTGCGTCGAGTTTGTCCAGCAACTGGCCGATACTCGTATCCATGTCCTCGGTCATGGCGGCTGCTTCCACTCGCTTCTCCTGTCCGGGCAAAGCGCGGCGGCGCACCCCGGCGTAGGTTTCCGGCCGAGCAGCCGCACTGCCGTTGCCGCCGTAATGCGATATTTGGAGGTAAAATGGACGGCGCTGTTGTGCCTGGAGTGTCATGAATTCCAATCCCTTCCGCGTGATTTCAAGGGACTGATGGGGGTTGGGCTCCTCGGACCCATCGGGGCCGATGTTGGTGGTTGCGCCGTCGTGCGCGTCGAATCCGTGACGGGTAGGGCTCGCTTTCCCGACATGCCATTTCCCGAAATGAGCAGTCGCGTACCCGGCTTTTTTGAGTAACTCGGCGATGGTAATCTCCGATTCAGCCAATTCCGTGACGTTGGCCGGAGTAATTACCCGGCGTCCGGCGGCGAGCAGGTCGTCTTTTTTGGAGTCGCCGACAAACGTCATGTGCAGTGCGGTGGGGCTCTTGCCCGTGAAGAGGGCGGCCCGGGTGGGGGTGCAGCGCGGGGAGGCCGCGTAGAAGTTCGCAAATCGGGCGCCCTCCCGAGCGAGTCTTTCCAGGGCTGGGGTGCGTGCCAGGGGACTCCGCGAGTCGGCAACGCTGGCATCCATGGCGACGGAGGTGGAGGCCCAGCCTTGGGCTTCGCCCAAAATCACCAGAAAATTGGGTGGCGGCGCATTGGGGGGAAGCGAACTCACGGGGGGGACGGGTGCCGCCGAGAGAACCCAAGAGAGGGGGAGCGCGAGCGCGAGTGCCGCGAAAACAGGGAGAATACGGATGGAAAAGCGAACAATCATGAGGGAGTCCTCGAAGGTTACGGAACCGGGGGCGAAAAAGGCTGGATCAATTTCCGCATGAACCGGGCCAAATTTACGATGGGCCCACAGCCTCGGCATCCCCGGCGTGCTCTCCCCATCCTGCTTTTCCCTGAAAGCGTCGGTCGCTCTTAATGCTTCACTGCGGAACGCCAAAACCCAGGTCCCCGCTTCAGAGCCCGCCCGTTTGCTCATGAGGGGCTCATCTCGCCCCGCGTCTCGCCTAGGCTGCCGTGTGGAGTCGACGCCGAATGCCCCCAACGCAAGGCCCTTCTGGGGCCTTATGACTTTTAAGACCCTCTGTCCCGGTCTCCGACTGGTTGCCGTTCCAGAGATTTCGGAAAACCTTGTGACGAATCGCGAGGATCTCTCGAAAGAAGCAGGAGCGTCCCTCAGAAAGCAAAATTCACGGATACCGTACCGAAAACCTGCGCGTCCTTTTGTCCCTTAAATTCTTTGGTCCGATAAACCAGGGCGTAGGCAAGCTTGGTGTTTTTATAGTTGGCGCTGACTCCCACACTCAAATCAGCGACTCCCAATTTGCGCGGCACGGAGTGGCTTTCACCAAAGGTGTTCCCATCAAGGAAAATGTTGTGGAATACCGCGCGCCCGTCGATCCGGCCGAACACATAAATACCCAAATCAATGGGGGAACGCTGGGCAGCCAGAGCGCCATCCACGGGCGTGCTGGTGGAAACTCCCGGTGCAATCGAAGGGGTGCCAAAGTCATCCGGTAAGTTGAGTCCGCAGCGAAGTTCGCCTCCGAGGTTTGCGTAGGCCTGTACATTCCCGAGAGCCAATCCGGCGTGCGGCAACAATTCCCAATCGATACCCCTCCGGCGTGTGATTTTAGGGAGTCGCCAATTTCGGAGATAAACAGCGGTTAATCCCAGTTCATTGTGCAGTTGATTGTCCCAGCCCCTTGGATGGTCCAGTCCCCGAGCATCATGCACGAGGCGTTGGGCCTCTTCTCCATAAGCCCAGGGACCGACAACGCCCACATTGATGGCAAGGGTATTTCGGACTTCGGCGTTTTTCCAAGCCACCCCCACCCCTAAATAAAGATGTGCGGCATAAGGCCGATCGTTTGGAGCCAAGGTCGTACTTCGAGTGTCGGAGGGGGTGTAAATGCTCTGTCCAATCGAGTATAACAGGTTTTTCTGATACCTATTGCCTTGGATATCGGGAATGGTATTCCATAAGTCAGTCAAAGGGTTGGATTCAGGGCTTTCCGAAAGATGGTAGAGGTCCGCCGAACTCCAGGATATTTTGGTCCCACTCGTGTAATAACGGTCCGTGCCACCAAAAATATCGTTTTCGAGGTAAATTCCGAGGGTTCCATGGGAATTTCCCGGCTGGTAAGCGAAGGATGGCTTGGCGGTGATTAGAATCATGCAAATAATTCTAAAGATATACGTATAAACCTTCATGTTGTTTTAGGCTGCACTCGAGGCGTGCGTTACATGAGCGCGTTTTCTGGTGAGCCGCGAAGAGATTTCTTCCGTGGAAATCTTCGGGGCCGACCCGCTCACTTTCCTGATCGTTTGGGGAGAGGAGAGCGGTTGTGGGTTTTATCTC
Source organism: Verrucomicrobiota bacterium (assembly GCA_037975925.1). Classification (GTDB taxonomy): domain Bacteria; phylum Verrucomicrobiota; class Verrucomicrobiia; order Chthoniobacterales; family Chthoniobacteraceae; genus Chth-196. The sequence goes on along the minus strand of JBANFR010000051.1, from coordinate 10,739 downwards.
TCGAGTGAATTGCACCTGGGCATCCAAAGCGGCGTCCATCGACAAACTCATGCAACCATGCGTCGGATCGCAAACGATTAAGTGATTAAACAAGGAAGCCTATTGCGTTATGGTCTCCGTCTGCATTGAAAGTATTTTGAGGGATGTGTGACCGGTTGAGTTTTTGTAAATACCAACGCGAGATCAGTAAAATTTGAGAATGAAAAAGCCGCTCTTTTGGATAAGCATGATTTTGACCTCCTTGGCTTCCTGCACCAGCGGTCCATCGGCCCGCACCGGAACGGCCATCGGCGCCCTCGGTGGAGCTGCTGCGGGTGGAATCATGGGGCGCAGCCTCGGTGGGGCAGCGCTGGGGGCCGGCGTGGGTGCTCTCGGGGGCAATCTCATCGGCGGCGCACAAGACGAGCGCAATCAGGGCAGGGACAATCGCCGGAGCAAGCAGCCTTGACTGCGTATCCTCGCTGGTTCGTCGCGAGAGGTGAGGAGCGACGGGAGTCGCCTCATTAAATGACGGCTCCAAAAGGAAAGGTGACGCGCCAGCAGACGGGCTGGCCGCAGGGAACAATCGAGGAGTCTGTCGGACTTGGATACTCACTCGTTCGCAAGTCTCTCATTAGAAACGACTCAGAGTTTTAGGGTAGACGTTTCGATCTGCTGATTTTGAACACTTTACACAAGAAGTCCGACAGACTCCCAGGCGAGGAATGTCATCGTGATCGTACTCTGAAGCGGCCACGCAGCGATTGGCCGCAAACGGCGGCCTGAGAAGGGCTCAATCAAAGGCACCCGTGACGTGGATCCGAGGGGCCTTTGGCTCCTACTCAGGCCGAGGTGTTCGAGTGTTAGCGGGAGCCAGCCTGAATGTGTTCGCCTGTTCGTTTCACGTCCCTGCCGAATCCGTGAATGGTTCCGCATCCTGTACTTAAAACGGCGATGAGGAAGGTCGCGGAGAGGTAGAGGGCTATTTTTTGTGAAGGGCTGCAACGGTGTGTTTTCATGGTATGTCTATTGGCTGAGAAAAAACGAGTACGCTGTAGGGGGCTATCGAAATGGCGGCATAATAGGGAAAGCTATCGGTTTGTCCGTTCTGGGTAACTACATCTTTACTTCGAAAGTTCCCGAAGGTCTCACTGTACCCCTCCCAATCACTGTTGAATCGAAGTTTCCACGTGCCGCTGGATGGAAAACCCAATACGTATTCCTCTTGGGGCTCGTGAAGGAAGTTCGCAATAATCACGACATCATCCCCTGGGCCCCCTTGATCCCAACGATGAAAGGCAATGAGCTTGCGGTCCTCATGTAAATGATAGATCTGAGTGAACTGACCAATCAGGCCCTTGGCAAAGCCCACCCGATTTAATCGCAAACCGATCAAGTCCCGATAGAGACGGACTATCCCTCTGAATTCGATGCTCTGATCCCAGTCTACGGGAACGGAGTCCCGGAACCATCCGCCTTCCAGAAATTCCTGCCCCTGAAAGAGCATGGGAATTCCCGGGGATGTGAATACCAGTGCGGCAGCGAGGGTCGAACGTTTTTGTGCATGCCAACCAGTGGGATCCTTGGGGTTAATTTCCTGTGGAACCCGGGCACTGCCATTTGCGACTTCATCGTGGGATTCACTGTAGATGACTCGATCGAATGCATCGTCATTGTATCGATAACAAATGGCATCGGCAATGGCACGTATAGAACGTTGAGCATCGTCCGAGGTAATGACAGCTTGACGTATGGGGTGCACAAACATTCCGTCCCATTGTGAACTAAATCCTGCGCCGCCCGATCCGATACTTTTTGTCAACCAACGGTTGTTTTGGAGATCTTCCGCAATGGTGATTTTTCCAGGGAATCTCTGTGCCACTGCATTGTTCACTTCCTGCAGGAGGCTCCATCCTTCAGGGATATCTTGGGATCCGGATCCATTGATGGTTCGGATAAATTGTGTGCAATCAAATCGTAATCCATCGACACGGTATTCCTCAAGCCACATGAGGACGTTATCAATGATGTATCGTCGCACCTCATTACGGCCGTAGTCTGGGCGAGTCTCTCCCCATGGGGTATGTGAGCGTTCATCGTTGTAAAAGTAGATACCGCCCTTGCTGTTTTGGGACCAACCATCAAATTGCCAAATATCCAAATCTCCCGGTCCAAAATGGTTGTAAACAACGTCTAAAATCACAGCGATACCTTCTTGATGCGCCCTTTTGACGAACTTTTTTAATCCAATCGGCCCTCCGTAGGTTGTTTCTACAGCGAAGATATGGGATGGATTATATCCCCAGGAGCGTGCTCCCTCAAACTGTCCGATCGGCATAATCTGGACGGCATTCACTCCCAGCTTCTTGAGATGGGTTAGTTTGGCGATGGCTGAATCAAAGGTTCCTTGTTCGGAATCTCCCTGGGGGTCATTAAATGTGCCAATGTGGAGTTCATAAATAACCAGTGCATTCCAACCGGAGATTGCGAATGGATCGTTTTCCCAGTCGAATTGGATATCGTGAACGATGGCATTGCCTGTCGAGTTGGTTGCTTCCCGGGCATAGGGGTCAATTCGGTTGAATTCCCCCGATTCGGTTATAATAAGGTAGCGGTATTGATCCCCGACATGGACTCCCGGAATGAGTGACTCCCAGATGCCCTCTCCCAAGAGATTCATCGGGTTTTTTTGAGGGTCCCATGTGTTGAAGGAACCCACCACGGAAACGCTTTTCGCGTGGGGGGCCCAGAGGCGAAACAGGACTCCGGCGGGCGTGACTGTCGAGCCAAGGGGCCGGCTATTTTCCATCGGTTTCGAGGTCGTGGTTTCCATGGGCTCAACGAAGCTTCCGACGAAGGCCTTCGAAAAGGAGGAGCACGACCCCGCTTCCGATCAGCGCTGCTCCGAGAAGGGGTGGCATGCGAACGGTCTTGGTGACTTCGGCTGAGGCCGTAACGTTCCCGATTTCGAGGACTTTTTCCTTTGTGTGGTAGCTGAATTGCTCGAATCCAAGGATGGCTGCCCCGGCGATGATTAAAGAAATACTCACGAATATTGTAGTCTTCATGAGCGATTAAAAACGGAAGCTTCCCCCGCGAATGAGTGAGATGAGGAAAAGGATCAGGAAAATAACAAATAAGACTTTTGCGAAATAAGCTGCAGTTCCGGATATAAATCGAAATCCAAGGGCGCCTGCTATCAGGGATATAATAAGAAAAAGAATGGTGTAGCCGAGCATTGGAGTTTGCTTCTTCGGATTGCGGTAGTCTTTCGCCGGCAGGTGCCAGTCGAGGCTCCGGCTTGCGGAGGCTTTGCGGTTAATGAGGAATCGTGCCCCTTCTTGCGTTCGGTCGGATAGCGGATCCTGTTGGAACGCGTCCGATGGGCGCCTCATACGGGGTCTCGGATCTTGCGGGTACCTCAGCGGGCACGGGTCTGGTCCGGGATTGCAGCGCTCCGGCCTTCTCGCAGGCTTCTTTGGAAGGGGCTGTTTCCCCGGTCAGACGCTGCCGTGGCCGGGAGAATTTGAGGGACCGGCTCCGAGTCTCTTTCTTTCGACCGGTTTTACCCGGCGCGGGACGCCCGGGTCGTGCTCAAGGCGGTCAGATCATGGGCCGCGAAAGGCTTGCGAGAGCCTAAAGGGCGATGGCGGTGTAGGGTTCGCCCTCGTTCAGGGTAGGGCGTTCGGGGCGGCCTTTGTAGGTGTAAACAAGGCCCATGTTGTCGAGGCCGAGCAGCCACAGAATGGTGGCGTGTAAATCGTGGACATGTAGTGGAGTATCAATCGCCCGGAGACCGAGTTCGTCGGTCGCCCCAATGCATTGGCCGCCTTTCACTCCGCCGCCAGCCATCCACATGGTGAAGCCGGTCGGATTGTGGTCGCGGCCATCTCCTTTCTCGCTCATCGGAGTCCTCCCGAATTCGCCTCCCCAAACGACGAGGGTGTCCTCCAGCATCCCGCGCGCTTTGAGATCCCGCAGAAGCGCGGCGACGGGCTGGTCCATGGAGCGGCACAACTCCGAGTGGTTCTTTTCAATTCCCTTGTGAGCGTCCCATTTGCTTCCTGCCCCGTGGTAGATCTGGACAAAGCGAACCCCGCGTTCGACCAGGCGCCTTGAGAGCATGCAGAGCCGTGCCATGGAGGCGGTTTCGGGCCGGTCGGCGCCGTAGAGTCGGCGGGTAGCCTCGCTTTCCTTGTGGAGATCGACGGCGCCGGGCGCTTCGGCCTGCATCCGGAACGCCAGTTCATAGCTGTTAAGCCGGGCGGCAAGCTCTGTGCGGTCGGGATAACGGTCGGCAAAACCCTGGTTCAAATGGCGAATCAATTCGATTTTGGACGCCTGTTCGTCTGCGGAGAGGGAGTCGGGCGTGTTGAGGTGGGGGACGGGTTCGCTGCCCCCGTGCATGCGCACCCCTTGGTACACGGCCGGCATGAACCCGGAACCCCAGTTGCGAGGGCCATTGACCACCGAGGTTTGGCTGTCCTGGAGGACCACAAAGGAGGGGAGATCGTTGTTCTCGGATCCGAGCCCGTAGCTCACCCAGGATCCAAGCGAGGGGCGTCCCCCGAGGATGGAGCCGGAATTCATCTGACAGACTCCGGCGGAGTGGTTGATTCCGTCGGCGCGGCAGGAGCGAATCACTGCGAGGTCGTCGGCGCATTGGGCCGTGTAGGGGAGCCAGTCGGAGATCCACAGCCCGCTTTGGCCGTGTTGTTTCCAGGTGCGCCGGGAGCCAAGGAGGGGCGCGCGGCTTTCGCCCATGGCGGTGATGACGGACCCGAAGCTTTCGGGCATCGGTTTTCCCGCCAGTTCATTCAGAAGCGGCTTGGGGTCGAATAAATCGATGTGCGACGGGCCACCCTCCATAAAGAGGAAGATGACGCTCTTGGCCCGGGCGAGTTGCGGGGGTGTTTTGGGCCGGAGTGGGGAGGAACGGTCCGCCGCTGCGGCTTGGTGGTGGAGGCTGTGGATCGCGACAGCCCCCAGGCCGATCCCCGATTGGAACAGGAAGTCGCGCCTGGAGAGGGAGGGATGTTCCGGGCCGGGAGGGTTCATTCGGTGTAGAGGAATTCGCTGCTGTTGAGGAGGGCGTGACAAAAGGCGCTGAGTGCCGCCTGCGCCGCCGATGCCCCCGGGGCCACCGTTTCGGCTCTGGGGATGGAGGCGGAAGGGGCGGGGGACTCTTCGGGAAGCTCGAGGTTGTGTCCCTGACCCGAGATGTCTGCCAGTGCATTCGGTTTGGACTCAAAGCGCCAGAAGCCGAGGGTCGCGGGGTTCGCATTCTCGGACTGCAGCAGCAGCATCGCCGTCGGGATGACGCCCGAGGAGAGACGCAGGTCGTCGAGAACACCGTGGAAAGAGTTGGTGGCGTGGCCGCTGCGCGCGCCGAGGGTCACCGGAAGCTTGTTAGCGGGAATGCCGGTCAACTCACAGGGTACGGTGTCGACTTGGAGGGGTTCGTCGTCGTTGGAAAGGTCCTTGACGCTAAAGGTGATCGATCCGGGCTCCAGTGGGGTGGCGAAATGCACTGCGGCGGAAACAAAGTAGGGTTTGTGCATTTGGATGCGCAGTCCTGAAAAAAAGGGGATTTCTGCGAGCTGTCCATTGGCCTTGAGGCCGACGGTCTGAAGGGCGAGGACCATGGGGGTGCGCCGCGATTTCATCCCGGTGATTCCCAGTGCCCATCCTGGCGTCGAGGCCGAGCCATTCCATTTGCTGGCAATGGTGCGCAGGGCGGCTCCCTCGGAAACACTCCGGGGTACAATAAACGCCTCCACGGTAAAGCCCTCTCCGGGATGGAGGCCGGCTGAATTTTTTGCGCGGTACCCGGCAATTCCTCCCGGCTCGAGGAGGGCTCCCTGGCCGTCCCGGAAGGGGATTTTTTCCGGAATGTATTCCCCGTGCGCGGCAAGCGTGGGCATTCCGGAGTGCAGTTGCTGTTGGCGGGCTAAAAAACGCTCGGCGAGCGCCAACTCTTCCGGACTGGGCGCGCGTCCCATGGTCCACTGGTAGGCCGAGCGGATGCGTTGACCCTGGGCCGCGGGCGAGTGTCCGGGGTGAAGGCGCGTCAGCCTCTCCGCAAAGGCTTTTCCGCGCTGCATCATAAAAGGACTGTTCACCATCAGCAGCGATTGGATCGGCGTGGTGGTTACATCGCGCGCCGAGGCGCTCGCAAACCACAGCGGCGCGTCAAACGCATCCAAAATGGGGTCGCGCCCGTTGCGCATGATGCGGGTGTAAATACTCCGGCGCGGTTCGGTGAAGGGAACGCCCGGTCCGCCGCGTTCCTCGCGCAGCTCTCCAGTCACGGTAAACAGGGTGTCGCGGATTTGCTCCGCCTCCAGGCGTGCAGGCAAAAAGCGCCACAGCAAGCGGTTGGTCGGGTCTTTCCGCTGGCCGGCGCCCGGGTCAGGATGATGCGTCGAGCGGCGATAGGCTGCGCTCGTGAGGATGAGCCGGTGAAGCGCTTTGATGTCCCATCCGTCCCGCAGAAATTGGCGGGTCAGCCAGTCAAGAAGCTCGGGATGCGAGGGCGGCTCGCCGAGTTTGCCGAAGTCGCTCGCGAAGGGCGCGAGCCCCTGCCGGAAGTGCATCTGCCAGACCCGGTTGACCAGCACCCTCGCCGTGAGGGGATTCTCGGGCCGCGTCAGCCACAGGGCGAGGGCGGAGCGCCTTCCACTGCTGCCCCGGTGCTCCGGAGGAGTGATGACGGCCGGGGCGGCTGCCGAATCGTTCCCAAGCACGGTTAAAAAGGCGGGCTCAACCTCGGTCCCCTTCTTCGGGATCTTGGTGACGGGTGCCTCGACCCCCACGTCGCTCACGGACAGGACTGCGGGTAGGGCCGGTGGCCGCAGCGCCTCATGGTGGGATAGCTCCCGGTGCAGACGGCTCAGTTCCTCGCGAGACTCGCCCTTGATTCTCCGCTCCAGGCGGTCCCACTCGTATTCTACCTGTTTCCACGCCAATGCCGCCAACTGGGTCTCCAGCGGCGTCCGCATCGCAGGATTCTTGCGGATCATTTCCTGAATATCCTCGGGAAACTTGGTCACCGCCTCTCGTTCCGCACGCGCCCGGTAAGGGGCCTCGATAGCCGCGATTCGCCGCTGGATGGGGAGCGTCTTTTCATCCCACTTCGCGCGCAGTTGCCCGTAATGCTCCTGATCCGCCGGGGTGGCGGCGGGTTGATCCTGACGAGGAAGAATCCCCGCAAAAAACGCCTGCAGCGCGTAGTAGTCTTTTTGAAGAATGGGATCGAATTTGTGGTCGTGGCAGCGGGCGCACTGGAGGCCCAGCCCAAGGAAGACGTCGCCGGTCGTGTCAGTGATGTCGTTAAGAATGGTCTCCCACTGCCCGCGGACATCCCGGTTGTTGTACTCGTAAATCCCCATTCGGAAGTAGCCGGTCGCCGTCAGCGCCTGGGGGTTTCCCGGAAACAATTCGTCTCCGGCCAGCTGCTCCTGAACCATCCGGTCATAGGGTTTCCCGGAATTAAACGATTGGACGAGGTAGTCTCGGTAGCGCCAGGCGGTGGGGCGGTAGTCGTCGACTCGGTACCCGTCGCTGTCGGCGTACCGAACCAGATCCATCCACAGGCGGGCCATGCGTTCTCCGTATCGGGGACTCGCCAGGAGTTGGTCGACGAGCCTCTCGTAGGCTGCCGGGGAAGGGTCTGCCACAAAGGCGTCCACCTCGGCAGGCGTCGGTGGAAGCCCTGTGAGAGTGTAGGTCAGACGCCGGATCAGCGCCCGGGGCCCCGCCTCCGGGGCCGGTTCGAGGCCCTCCTTCGCGAGATTCGCCTCAATAAAACGGTCCACCGGATGGTTCCCGGTCTGCGCAAACGCCGGTTCGGGGGGCTCCGGAGCGGCCACGGGCCGAAAAGACCACCACTGGCGGTCTTGCTCCGTGATCCGGCCGGGCGCGCGCTTGGCGAGGCCCTCCGGCGCCAAGGGCACTTTCACGTTCTCGGGCCACGCGGCCCCGGACTCGATCCACGATTCCAGAAGGCGTACGGCGCTCTCAGGCAGCCGTTCCCCCTTGGGCGGCATTTGTTTTTGGGGGTCCGAGGACGTCACCACCTGCAGCAACAGACTTTCCGCAGGCCGATGCGCCACCACCACAGCCCCGGAATCGCTTCCCCGGAGGAGAGCGGCCCCGGAATCGAGCAGGAGTCCCCCCTTGCTTTTTCCCGAAGCGTGGCTGTGGCACTTGAAACAATGCTCCTGGAAAATCGGGAGGATTTTTTGCGAAAAAAACTGCTCCCGAAGAGTGTCCTCGGTCTGTCCCCGGACCGCGCCCGCCAGTGTCCAAAACAGGATCCACCCCCAAAACCGGGTCCCCTCCCGCCACATCCCGGCCAACCATCGGCGCAACCCGTGCCCGGCCCGTGCAGAACATGCAGGGAGACAGCGGTCTGAGGATGGGGGATCAGAGACGTTCATGAGCCGGGGCGGGGACACTCAATCACCGAAGACTGCATTCCCTTGCCGCCCACCGTCAATTTACCCTACCGAGTCATTTTTCTCCAGTCAGAGTCCGTTCGAGACGGGCTCGGAGGCCTTCCCCTCGGGGGCTGTTTTGCGGGTCCTGGCAAAGCGCTGCACCCGGCGTGCCCGCAGCGTGTACCCCACGTACAAAGACGCCCCGTCCGCGCTCACGGCGAGGCCGTGTGGCCAGCTGAAGTCCCCCTCGGCGCCCTGCGGTTGGGTGGGGCACACCGTTTCCAGCTCACCCTTCCTGTTGAGTTGCCGAACGACTCCCCGGTGCGCCTCCAAATTCGACAAGACGTACACGCTTTCCCCCTGAAAGCGGACCGCAAGCGGCCTCTCGACATTCTCCCACATCCCCAAAAATTTCCCCTCGGCGCTGAGCACCTGAATCCGGTGGTTTTCGCGGTCCGCCACGTAGATCCGGTCCTCGGAGTCCACCGTCACGCTGTGCGGCGTTTTGAATTGGAGCGGGCGGCTGCCCCGGGTTCCGAGGGATCGACTGATTTTGCCATCCGGCTCGACCCACAGGAGCCGGGCATTCACGTATCCATCGGAAACCACAAGGCGCCCGTCGCTGAGGGATGCCATGTCGGTGGGCATCTGGAAGCCAAAGCGGGTTCCCCCGAGTTCCCTCAGGAGATTTCCCGAAAGATCGAAGCAGAAAAGTTTGTCCTGACCGCAATCGGCGATCCACACCCTGCCGGCGGGTTCCACAAAGATCTGGTGGGGCATCACAAAGCGATCGCTTCCCCAGGTCCGCAGAAGGCTCCCGGAATGGGGATCGAGGACGAGGACTGCGGGTTTCTGAATGCGCTTTTTCTGGAATCCGGCAAATCCCTTGTCGGGGTTCCACGAGTTTTCGCCGCGATTGAGCACGAGCACTTCGCCTTCGGGGGCAACGGCCACGCCGGAAATCTGGCAGGGCTCGGGGTACCGATCGGCGCTCAGAGAGGGCCAGGAGGGGTCGAACTGAAAGTCCGACGTTGCAGGGGGCGTCGTTTGCGAAGCGCGAATGTTCCCGAGTGGAAGCGCAAGAAGGGCTCCGGTGGCGTGGCCCAGAAAACGGCGCCGCGACATTCCGTTGGAATGGGGGGAGGAGGGAGAGAATGTGGACATGAGGGGATCAACAGAGCGGCACGCGAGCCTCCAGGCCGCAGGCTGCGGCGGCGAGGCATGGAGTCGATGTTCGTTGTGCGAGGAAGATGGCTGTTGAGGAGGAGCTTTACCGTCGGATCCTGTTTTTCCAATCACTTGAGCTGCTCCGCTGCCATTGCCTCAATCTCAGCCAGTGTGAAACGCATGCGAACAATCGACGGCTTTTCCCCCGCGACGAGCACGCCGTGGGGGGTGTCGACAAAGGTCCCGTCAGACAGTTGATGCAGGCCGGGATAGCCGGTGTCGCCGAGACGGGGCAACCGGCGCAGGGCGTACTGGCCGGGCCGGCCTTGCCTGATGTCGTCGCAGGTGCCGATCCAACCGACAAAACCATCCAAGCGGAAGTAGCGCATGGATCCGGTTTTGACCTCATCACGAAACTGCGGCGTGCAGCACGGCCAGCGGGGCGACCCCCAAAACGCGGAGGAGAGTGAGTACGGATTTCATCATGGATGAGAGTCTGCGGGATTGCGCGGTTCTGGTGGCCATTGCAATCGCCGAGGACGGTCGCCGTTCCATCCTTGGTGCCAGTTGCGCCCTCAGTGAAGCCGAGGTGCACTGGCGAGAGTTCTTGGAGTCCCTCCAGCAACGAGGCCTTCACACCGTGCGCCGGATCGTCAGCGACAACCACCAAGGCTTGTGTAGCGCCATCAAGGCCCGTTTCGGAAGCATCCCGCACCAGCGCTGCCAGTTTCATCTCATCCAAAATGCCATGGATCACGTCCCCAAACTGGCGCTCCGCCCCAAGGTTCTGGAAGAACTCCGTGCCATCCTTCACGCCCCAAACAAACAGACGGCTCAAACACTCCTGAGGCAGATGGTGGAAAGTTATTCCAAAACCACCCCGGAGTTCGCCGCGTGGCTGGAAACCAACGTTCCTGAGAGCTTCACGGTCTTTGAGCTCCCCAAAGAGCATCGGCTCAAAATGCGCACCAGCAATAGGATCGAGCGGGTCAATCAGGAGCTCAAACGCCGCACCCGCGTCATCCGAATCTTTCCCAATATCGCCTCCCTCTTGCGCCTGATCACCGCGCGCCTTTGTGAAATCAGCGACTCCTGGGAGAGCGGAAAAGTCTACCTCAACATGAACCCAAAATCCCAACACCAAGCCGCCTG
>JBANFR010000050.1:0-22803 GCA_037975925.1 Verrucomicrobiota bacterium | reverse complement strand
GCAGGAAATGGCGGCGGTTGAGTTTCATAGGCGGGGCGAGTGGGGGTGTTTTGAGGGGGGAAATTGCGGTGGGAAAAGCGATCAAGAGCGAGGGGTGTGCGAAGCGATCACCCGATGTGCGCCGGGGCGGGCCTGCTCTGCGGTTTGGGTCCTCCAAAGGCATGTGGCGCACCCGATGCCGGCAGGGCTTGATACCCTCCAAGCATTTCTTGCAGGCCACACTCGAGATCCACGAATTCAAACCAGCGTTCCCGCAGTTCCCGGCTTTGTCGCAACGCACTCCTCAAACGACAGGCCTGCTCCGTGGAGAGGCCGGATTCCAAGGCGCGCCCAAAAAGTTCGCTCCACGTGTCTGCGGTGATGGAATCGTGCATGGTCTGTGGGTGGGGCAGGAGCCGATTTAGGGCCGAGTCTGGGGCGAACGGTTTTGGGTCCCGCTCAGAGCCGTCTGGGGCAGTGCAACAGGCGTGCTTGGCGCCGCGACCCGGACGAGCCGGAAGCCAATGTTCGGGCTGGCGCGCCCGGGGACGCTGGAATGCCGGTAGGCGTTCCGGGCATAGGTGGCTTCCTTGCCGCAATCGCCCCCTCGCAGAACGCGTGAAAATCGCACGGCCCAATGAACTGCGGTGTCCGTGCAATACACCCCCTTGGGGTCCTGTCCGGGGGCATAGGCACCATACCAGTCCCAGCACCACTCAAAGGCATTACCGGCCATATCAAACAATCCGTAGCCATTGGCCGGAAAGCTCCCGACGGGGCTGAAACCTGCCCACTGCTTGGACGCCGTGCTGGGATGCGGGCCGCGAGTGGGACTCACGTCGTACGCAAATTTGTCGAGGCTGTTGTAGTTCGCTGCGGTGTGGGTGATGGTGTCGCCCCAGGGGAAACGTTTTCCCGAAAGTCCACCCCTGGCAGCGACTTCCCACTCGGCCTCGGTGGGCAGTCGGTATCCGTTGGCCTTCCAGTCGCACAGGACATCGTCGACATTTCCGGCGCGGTACACCTCCCCTTCCTTCGCATAATAACAAGGCCTCAGCCCGTCCCTTTCGCTCGCCGCATTGCACCACATCACCGCGTGATACCAGCTGGCTCCACGGATGGGTTCGTCCGCTCCCTTGGCAATGCCCACCGGAAGCTCGGGGTAGCCATGGGCCGTTCCCCATTCCCGCACCGCGTCCCACTGCTGTTTGGTCGTCTCGGTGGTGGCGATGTAATAACCCGTCAATTGCACCGGAGTCGGTGTTGCTGGGTGCGGATGATTGTGTCCCACGATGTCTGGATCGCCCGCCAAATCCCCAATGGTGTAATTCCCGGCCGGGATCAGCACAAAGTCACCGCAGGAGCTGCGGAACATGGGGAGCATGACCATTTTCCCTCCCGCCAATTTCGCCAAAGGCTCTTCGGCGGAGGGTCTCCAGATCGCGTGCTTGCGGCGTCCAGGCTTCACCACGGCTCCCACATCGCCGCTAAACGCACTCGGGGCGAACAACCTCAGTGAGGCACCGCCGTCGAGGGAATAAGCCGCAACAACCTTCGAGTCGGCTCCTTCGAGATCGTAAAAAATATCGAGGGTTTTGGGCTCTCCAGGCTTCAGGGCGACGGAAACGTTCTCGACTCGGCGGGGCTCGGGAAGGGGCGAAGCCACGGGCTCGGCCGAGGCAAAAGCGGCTGGCAGCGTGAGAATCAGGAGGGGGAACAGCGCGGTCGAATGGTTCATTGGGGGGAGATGGGGTGGCTCCCGCCGCAAGCCGTCCGTGCTCTGGGCCGGGGGTGGCTGCGAGCGATCCAAACCTTGCCGGCACACGGAGCGGCAACGAGCTCAGTCGTCCGCATTCGATAGGCGGCGACGCATGGAAGGGACTGGGGAGTCACATATCCCCGTATGAAAATCCGGATGAGGATTGGACAAATTTTTTGCGTCTCTCTCCGGATGGCAGGCCGTCGCCAGCGTTATTGAAAACGCCGGACGGCCTCCTGACGCGGGCTAATCGCTCGAGTAGCCGCTGGAGAGCTGCTTGCCCAGGGCCCGGTAGCCTCGTCCTTGTTTTTCAGAGACAAAGACGCTCACTTCCCGCGCCCGATCGCTCGTACGCTCAAAAATGAAATCAAGAATCCCATCCCGATTCAAATCGCCCGCCCACTTCAGGGTCACCTCGTCCCGGTCCGTCTCCCAGGAGTAGGGGACGGTGTCGAGGGTGAGGGTGCGTTGTCCCTTGATTTTCAGATCGAAGGCATACCTCTGGGAGAGCGTCTTGTGGATGTGGAGCGCGTAGTTTTTGCCCTCGAAATCGAGTGGAATCGGCGTGGAGACGTCCTTGCTGAGAAGCTTTGCCGGGGGAATGTCCCAGTGGAGCGAGGCCACCGGTCCTGCTTGGAGAGAGGCATCCCGGAGCAGGAGCATGGCCTCGGGGTGGTCCGAGGAAATCTGGATCCCGGTTTGATCGTTTCCATTGTCGTGGCCGAGGTCGTGGGCGGGGGTGGCGTGAACCTCGGTGGACTCGAGTTTCCAGCTGCCCCTTTTTTTGGCGAGGGCCATCCAGCCCCGGCCCGGGGAGAGCGGAGCTTCCCCGCTGTGGTGGAGCCCTTGCGTGAGGACTTGAGAAGCCCCTGGACGCGAGGGGTTCACAGTGGCACAACCGGAAAGGAATCCGAGGGAGAGAGACGAGGCGAGAGCGGCAACAACGGATGGAGAAGAGAGGGCGCGGAAAGCATTCATAAAGTGCGAATCGTGCGGAGTATGGTCAGCATGGGTGATCCAGGCGATTCAGGCACCCGCAAAAACCCGCAAAGGTGTGGCAGTCTGTGCGCGTGCGGGGCCGGCCCGCAGGAGCGGGGTTGAGGAGGAGGCGGAGCCGGTGGTATCTGCGGAGGATGACCGTGCCCCAATTTTGTGAAGTCCTGCAAGGCCTCGACCTGAGTGATCGCCCGGAGGAGCAGCCCTTTCGCGCCTCCATGCTCCAACTTTTAGAAAAGGGGGAGGACGCTTTTTCCCGGCACAGTTTTCCGGCGCATTTTACTGGCAGCGCATTGGTGGTGAGTGCGGACGGGAGTCGGGCGCTTTTGCATCATCACCGGAAGCTGGGGCGGTGGATGCAATTTGGAGGGCACTGCGAGCCGGGGGAGGATGTTCTCAAAACGGCGGGCCGCGAGGCCACGGAGGAATCGGGCATTACGGGTTTGATCCTGGCGTCGGCCCGTCCCTTTGATCTGGATATTCACAGGATTCCGGCCCGGGGGGTGGAGCCTGAGCACGACCATTACGACGTGCGTTTTGTGTGGATTGCGCCGGAGGGGGCGAGCGAGCAGTGCAGCGAGGAGAGCCACGAGTTACGGTGGTTTACACCTGACGAAATGGAGGCACTGGATCTGGATTCCGGGTCGAGGCGGTTGCTGGCGAAGTGGCGTCGCTTACTGGAAAAGAGAGGCGCGCACGCTGCGGGTTAGAAATCGGTGCTTCACCTCCCCTGTCGCAACACGAGCAGGGGAGATTGCCGGCAGACACCGCGGCTGAGCGCGAGTCCTGCCAAGAGAGCGGCCAGCGTGGGGAGGGTCAGCGAGTACACCAGCGGAGCGAACTCCGGCGCTTGTGTGGAGTGGAATACCCATTGGGCCAGAGCGAATCGGGCCCCCAGGGCGAGCACGGTCCCTGCGATGCCGGCGATCAGTCCCAACGTGGCGTACTCGTACACCAAAATGGCCCGGATTTGCTTCTCCGAAGCACCCAAGGTCCGCAGCAGAGCGCTCTCGCGGACCCGCTGGTCCCGTCCATTCCACAACGCTCCCAGCAGAATGGGCAGCCCCGCCGCCAGCGTGAATCCGGCCATCAGTTCAACGACGCGCGCCGCCTTCTGAAGCACATCGGAAACGGTGGCCAGGAGTGAACTCAGATCCACAGCGCTCACGTTGGGCGCCGCCTCCAGAAGGCTCCGCTGCAATTCGCCGGAGGTCTTGCCTTCGGGTAGGCGAAGGCTGACGAGGTGGGAGTGGGGGGCCTGTTCCAGGACGCCAGCAGGAAACACGATGATGAAATTGAGGTTCAGTTTCCGCCAATCCACCCTTCGGATGCAGGAGACTGCGCAGCGCATTGGGATCCCTTGCACATCAAAAACCAGCTCGTCGCCGACGCCGAGGCGCAGGTCTTGCGAAAACCGTTCCTCCACCGAGATCGGGATCGGTCCATCGGTGGGAAGTGCAGGCGGTGGCCACGACCCGGCGAGCACGGTCTCTGTCGTGTGCACGGTGTTCCGGTAGGTGGAGCGGTATTCACGCTCCAGCACCCACCGGGGGATGGATTTGGGGCTGCCCCGTGGCACTCGAGCCCCTTGGGCGGAGCCCCCCTCCTCGGCTGCAGGTTCGAGGGCCGAAACGGGCACGCCGCGCACGGACTCGATGCGCATCGTAACGATGGGCGCTTCCTCCAGCGGGCGCAGGCCCTGGGCGGCGACGATGGATCGGACGAGGTCGGTCTGGTCCGGTTGGACGTCCATCAGAATGACCGAGGGAGTGATGGACTGGTCGTCGATTTGCAGCTTTTGGAGCAGAAGGCTTTTGCTGAACCAGGTGGTCAACAGGAGAAAAACGCCGAGCCCGAGCGAGAGAACAAAGAGGAGGGTCTGGTTGTGCGGGCGGAACAGATTGGAGACGCCCTGCCGGAAAAGGTAGGGCCAGGCGGGACGGAGCACGAGACGAGCGCCGCGCATCAGGCTGAGTGCGGTGATGGCGAGGCACCCGAAGACGAGGGAGATCCCGCCGCT
Organism: Verrucomicrobiota bacterium; assembly: GCA_037975925.1. Lineage (GTDB taxonomy): Bacteria > Verrucomicrobiota > Verrucomicrobiia > Chthoniobacterales > Chthoniobacteraceae > Chth-196. The sequence continues at coordinate 18,049 of JBANFR010000050.1, read as the reverse complement.
GAGGGCGAGGGCTCGGGTGGGGCGGGAGCCGTTGAGGGAGGCGACCAGCCAGACCAGAGCGAAGAGGCTGAGAGCGAGGATGCCCGTCGCGGTGTAGCTTCTGCGGCCCTCGGGGAGCCTTTCCGAGAGGGTGGCCAGCGGGGAACATTGCGAGATCCGAAGGAGGGGGAGGATTCCGAATCCACAACACAGCAGAAAGCCCCCGGTCATGGCTCCGAAGACGACGCCGGCTTCCGGCAGAGCCGCCACACTCAGAGGGAGCTGATGGGCGAGGAGTGTCACGAGGAGTGCGTGGGTGAGGACGCCGCCGAGGGCTCCCAGCAGCGCGCCCGTGCCGGCGAGGACGAGGGTTTGAATCCCGTAAATGCCAAAGGCGAGGGGTGTGGAACAGCCAAGGCAGAGCAGAATCGCGAGGCTCTGGATTCGGCTGCGGATGTGCGTGTGCATGGCGCCGGCGACCCCGATCCCGCCGAGCATCAGGGCCGAGAGGGCGCAAATGCCCAGAAACTCGGCTGCTTTGTCCAAACCTTCCGCCAGCGTTTCCCTCCGACTTTCGGGGGTCTGAATTTGCACCGCATTGCCTGCAAAGCGTTTCCGGATTTCCTCGGTGATCTCCAAGCGGGCAGCTTCGTTTCGCGCGTTGAGCTCCAAAAAGCGGTGATAAAAAACCAGGCTGCGTGCGCCCTGGAGTCCGGTGGCGGCCAGGTCGGCTTCGCGCATGAAGACTTCCGGTGTGAGCCCGCTAAAACGACTGCTCCGGGGCACTCCCTTGAGCACCGTTCCCAGCACCGGCAATTCGATGGCACCCAGTTTGAGTCGGTCACCCACCTGGACTCCGAGGTCGGCCAGGAGCGCCGCTTCCACGAGCATGCCGGGCTGTTCGTCCAGTCGGCTCCACAGACCGGGCGGAACGGTCTCCACCGAGGCCCGAAACGGGAAGCCGCCCCGGATGGCACGCACTTGCACCAGGCGGGTCCGAGTCCCGGTGACCGGCCCGATCATGGAGGAAAAAGCGGTCTCTGCGGCGATGGCGCGGGTTTTGGGCGCCAGGCTCCGGATGGTTTCCTCATCGAGTGGGCGTCTCGAGGAGAGCATGAGGTCCGCCCCGAGGAGCAGCTTGGACTGCGCGCCGATGGCCGAGTGAACGCTCGCTTTCAGACAGTGGATGGCCACGAGCGCTCCGATGCCAATGGCGACAGAGAGCGTATACAGGGCGAAGCGTTTGTGTTGGCTGCGGGCATCACGCCAGGCCATGGCCCACGTCCACCGGCAAAAGAAGGCGCCGACCCCGGAATGCTTCCCGGGCGACGGGGGAGTGGGCGTGTTCATACGAGGGAGGAACCGGTGTCCGAAACGATGCGTCCCGAGTGCATCCGGATGATTCGGCCCGCGCGGGCAGCGAGCGAGGGGTCGTGGGTGACCAAAACCAGAGCCGTCCCATTCTCGCGGTTGAGCGCGAACAACATGTCGACGAGGCGCTCGCTGGTTTCGGCGTCCAGATTGCCGGTCGGCTCGTCGGCAAAGAGGATTTTCGGGGGGCGCACAAAGGCGCGGGCGAGTGCCACTCGTTGCTGTTCTCCGCCGGAGAGTTGGTGGGGGTAGTGGCTCCCTCGTCCTCCGAGGCCGACTTTGTCGAGGAGCGTTTGCGCGTCGGAGCGCCCGTCGGTTTGTCCCTGCAATTCGAGGGGAACGAGCACGTTTTCGAGCGCGGTGAGCGTCGGGATGAGTTGGAAGTTTTGGAAAACAAAGCCAACGCTGCGTCCGCGCAGGGCCGCGCGTTGATTTTGGGAAAGCGACTCCAGGGGGTGGCCGTCCAGGGTCACGCTCCCGGCGGAGGGCTCGTCCAGACCGGCGCAGAGGCCGAGCAGGGTGGTCTTTCCGCTGCCAGAGGGGCCGGTGATCGCGCAGGTTTCACCGGGGAAAACGCTCAGTTCGACCTGCGACAGAACCGTCAGGGTTCGGGCTCCGTCCGTGTACGATTTGGCGAGGTCGCTCACCTGGAGGACGGGGCTGGGGCGGGGGGCGGGAGCGTGTTCGGCCATGGCCACAATCTGGTGCATGGGGTAAGCTGAGGCAAAATGCGAATGATCACGCGACGAGGCTTCTTTCGGGAAATGGGCGGTGCGCTTCCGTGGCTTGCGAGCCTGCCCGGTTGGAGTGGGGCGCTGGCGGGGGAGTTGCCCCTGTCGCGTCGCGTGGTGATCCTTGGGGATTCGCTCACGGCGGGCTTTGGGGTGCAGCGTTCGGAGGCTTACCCGGCCCTCTTGCAGCGGAAGGTCGAAGAAGCTGGGCTGCCCTTTGAGGTGGTTGGAGCGGGCCTGAGCGGGGACACAACCGCCGGTGGCTTGAGGCGGGTGGCGTGGGTGCTCCAGGCGGGCGCGGCGGTGTGTGTGGTGGCGCTCGGTGGAAACGACGGCTTACGCGGCGTTCCAAGCTCGGAGACGGAGGCGAACCTGCGCGGGATCATCCGCTTGATTCGGGCCAAAAGTCCGCGCACCGCAGTGGTGCTCGCCGGGATGCGGATGCCGGCGAATGTCGGAGCGGCTTATGCGGAATCTTTCGCGGCAGTTTTTCCCAAGGTCGCAAAGGAGGAAGGCGCGCTGTTGGTGCCCTTTCTCCTGGAGGGGGTGGGCGGCATTCCGGAGTTGAACCAACCGGATTTGATTCACCCGAATGCCAAGGGGCAGGCGCTGCTGGCGGAAAATGTGTGGAGAATTCTCCGGCCCCTGCTTGAGGACCTTCGTCGCCGCCCGTGAGGGAGGAGTCCCGCAGCGCCCCCCGGGGATGCGGGCCGGCGGTCAATGGCAGGACGGGTGAGGCCGCTCACGCTTCGCGGTGAAGCTTGTAGGGGTAAACCTTCCCGCTGTTCCACTGGCAGACGTACAGATCCTGGGACTGATCCACACACACGTCGTGGCAGTTCGAAAATACCGGGTTCTCCTGAAGGAGCAACTGGAGGCGCCCCTCTCTGTATTCGGGCGCGTGCCCCCCGGGGTTTGAGACCACTTGGTCGCCTTCGTCCAAAATCGTGACAAACCCGCGCTTCTGCCACATCCGATAGTCGTCGGGTTTGGCTCCGAAACACACCCCCGAGTAAAGATGTCTGCCCTGAATCACGGGCCGACTCACATAGGCACCAGGCAGATACACGCCGCGGACGTGTTTCCCCTCCAGGGTAAACCAGTTGAACTCATTGCGGATCCGCTCGGTGCACACCAAAAGCGGTTCCTTTCCCCGCAAATCCAGGGCGACCCCGTGCGCCTGCAAAAACTTTCCCGGATTGGTGGGCTGTGTGCTCCGCCCCCCAAATTTCCCGAGAAAACGTCCTTCCTTGCTGAAGTGCAGGATGAATTGGGACCCATAGCCGTCGGCGACGTAAATGTCGCCATTGGGGGCAACGGCCGTCTCAGTGGGACTGTACGCCTCCCTTTCCGTGTAAGCTCCCACACTGGCGGGACGTGGCAACTCGAGTAGCACCTCGCCTTCGAGGGTCGTCTTCAAAACCCGGCCACCCGTTTCAGTGATGTACAAAAACTCGCGTCCGTCCGACTCGGTGTGGCAGGTGAGGCCGTGGGCGCCTCCCAGGCTGAGGGTCCACGAGCCCAGAAGCTGTCCTGCCGTATTGTAAATGAGGACGTTGTTTTGGGGGTGGTTGGTCAGCAAAAAGAGGCGGCCATCACGGACCTGGATCATTTCGTGGCAATCGCGGACCGGATGGGTTTCCGGGCTGGCCTGGCTCCAGAGTTTGTCGACGCGATAGCGAAATCCGCCGTGCCCCACGAGAGAGTTGTGAAAGTCGGGAGCCGTCTTGCTTTGAGCGCGGATGTAGGGAGCTGCCACAGCGGCTGCAGCGGTGACGAGGAAGGCGCGACGGGTGGTGGATGTGGATTTCATGGGACAGCAAAGAGCTCACGATGCTTTGCGATGCCCGTACGGTCGCTCAATGAGGGGATTGCGAAGGCAGCGTCCATTTTGCGCACTGCCGGGCCCCCGGACGCCCCTGTTTAATCCGTGCAAATGCCCAGCGCTTCTTTTCCAATGCGGGCCATGCATTTTTCCAATTCCCCCCTCCGTGCCTTCCTTGCAGCCCCCGTGGCCCTCTGTGTCCTCGCGACGTCCGCCTGTGCGGAACCTGCCGACGCGGGCTTTGTTTCCCTCTTTGACGGTAAGACGATGGCTGGCTGGAAAAACCCCTACGCCTGGGGGGAAATGGAGGTCGTTAACGGCGAAATTTTGCTCAAAGGAGACAAAAAGTTTTTTGTGGTCACCGAAAAGACCTACGCCGATTTTGTTTTTGAGGGAGAAGTGTTACTGCCTCAAGGACAGGCTAATAGCGGGTTCATGTTCCGGGCCAGGGTAGAGCCCAACAAGGTCTTTGGCTACCAGGCCGAGGTGGATGGTTCTCCGCGCAACTGGTCCGGCGGTCTCTACGACGAAGGGCGCAGGATGTGGTTCGCCAGTCCCATCAAGGGGAACGCGGAGAGCGAAGCCGCCTTCCGGGCGAGAGCTGGCCAGACCTTCAAACGCGACGACTGGAACACCTACCGGATCACCTGCAAGGGTTCTCACCTCAAAATTGAAGTGAATGGCGTCGTCACCTCCGAGGTTGATGATTCCATGGACGCCTCGGGCGTGATCGGAATCCAGCACCACGGAGAAAAGGGCCAAACCTACAAATTCAGGAACCTGCGTATTCGGGAGTTGAAGTAGCCGCGGGGTTTTTCTCGCACGGGCCTCCTCACGAGGAACAGGCTCTAAAAGACGCGCTGTCCGCCCACAAACGTCATGACGACCTCCAACTGGTCGTCCAAAACCACAAGGTCCGCCAACGCCCCGGGCTGGAGAGTTCCAATCTGCTCTTCGAGTCCGAGGGCACGCGCCGGGTTCAGCGTGGCCATCCGAACGGCCTCCACGAGGGGGACCTCCACTTGGGTGACCATCGTTTGCACAAGTCGGTTCATCCGAGAAACGCTGGCGCAAAGACTTTGTCCGTCCGCCGTCAGGGCGATTCCTTCGTGGACCCGCCCGATGATGTGGCCGAGCTCAAAGGTTTCTCCCACCCCAAGGCCTGCGCCGCCGGCCGCGTCGGTGACCAAAGCGATCCCGTCGGCCCCCTTGGCTTGGTAAAGGGCCTTCATCAGCGTCGGACTCACGTGAAATCCGTCGGCGATCAACTCGCACAGAACCTCAGGTTCACTCATTGCAAACTCGAGGAGCCCGGCCACCCGGTATGGACCTCTTCGCCGCGCGCTCGACATGCAATTGTAGGTATGCGTGACCTGGCGCATGCCGTGGGCAAAGGCCGCCGCGGCGTCTTCATCCCACGCATCGCTGTGTCCCCCACTGGCCCGAATCCCGTGGGCGGTCAGAACCTCGATCAGCTCAAGGGCTCCGGGGAGCTCTGGCGCGAGGGTTACCTGCGTAATCCGGTCCTTGTACGGAAGCCACTGCTCATACTCCGCAGGGTCCGGAACTCGAATAAGCGCTGGCTCGTGTGCTCCCGGCTTTTCGAGCGAAAAATACGGGCCTTCCAAATGAATCCCGAGAATGCGCGCTCCCCCGGTGGCATTCGGATCGATGCGGGTCGTGGCTTCCAGAACGGCTAAGATTTTTTCACTTGGTGCCACCACGGTGGTGAGCGCAAGGGCTGTGGTGCCTCCGCTGGCATGGAACGCACAAATCGACCCAAAGGCCTCGGGCGTCGCCTCCATCGTGTCTCGCTTCCGGGCGCCGTGAACGTGGAGGTCCACAAAACCAGGGGCGAGAAATTTGCCCTCCAAATTCAGAACGGCCTCTCCCGGCTCAGGAGGCAAATGATCCGCCACTTCGGCGATCTGGTTTTCCCGAACCCGAAGCGAGCCGGGAACCAGAATGCGATCGGCAAGGATGAGGCGCGCGTTGGTGAAGAGCATGGAGGATGAGGAAAAGGGTTTACTGGGCCGGGGCCGGGTCCGTTTTCACTGGGGAAGTCGAGGCCTTCAGCATCAGGGCCGCCCTCGAGGGCGGTTTTTCACAGCAGGCCTTCTCTTCCTTCAGCTTGTAACCTTTCGGCTCAACCGACGGCTCCGGGCCCCCCAAAGTGGGAGGGGTCGATTCCGGTGCTCCAAGTTTCCAGAGCACCAGCGTCGCGATGGTGAGAGCCGCGAGGAATATCCACTGTTTGGGCGAGAGCGAGGATCGGGACATAAATGGAGGGGGTGGGAGTTTCTAGCAGCAGCGTTGAACGCCTTGAAAACGGCGCTCTGCACTCAACAGAAAGGCATTCGAGCGCACCTTCGCAGGAGACTCGCAGACGCACTGGGCCGCCTGAGATTGGCGCTCCCTTTCCACGGCCGCCTCTCCCGAGAGCTCCTGCGCAAGTGCGCAGCCCAGCGTGACAATCCCCATCACGGGTACCCCACTGGACCGCGAATCCTCCACCGGAATCCACACTGGCTCCGTCTCGGACAGCGAGGGCTCTTTCCGGCGCAGAAGAAGGAGGACCGCCTCTCTGGCGGTAATCCCCAACAAAACAGCCACCAAAACGAGGAACCCGGCTGTCACGACCGCGTCGGTGCGCATATTGGCACTCAGGCGGCGGTTGGAGCGGAGTGCTTTCTCTGCAGTCGCCCGTGCAGGGGTGTCGGGGAGCGCCTGGTCCCGGGCTTTTTGGAGGGCATCCACTTGGCTGTCGGCCTTTCTCGCCGCTGCCAAAAATCCGATCCGAGGGTCAGAGTGCCCGATTTTCTCCACCGCGGCCGATACCGTGACGGCAAGCAACCACACCAGCGGGATCCCGGTAATGAGCGCCAGACGCGGGCGCCCGCCAGGAACGGAGAGCTGTTTTTTGAGGAGAATCAGCGTCCCCAACCCGAGTGCGATACTCGCGAGTAGCTGGTTGGCGATCCCAAAAATCGGCCACAACGCCTTGGTCCCACCCTCCGGATCCGCGACACCGTTCAGGAGAAAAAATCCCCAGCCCGCCACCATCAGGGCGCTGCAGAGCGTATTGGCAAAAAGGTTGGCTGGGTCGGCCAGCGGGCGGTAGACGCGCCCCAGCGCATCCTGCAGCAGGTAACGCCCCACGCGAGTGCCCGCATCCAGGGTGGTGAGGATGAACAGCGCCTCGAACATCAGCGCGAAATGATACCACAGCCCCAAAAGCTTTTCGCCGAAGGCTGACGCAAAAAGCTTGGCCATCCCGACAGCCAGCGTCGCCGCTCCCCCCGTGCGTCCAAAAAGGCTCTCCTCGTGGACAGTTTCGGCAAGGGAACGCATCTGATCCACCGTCACAGCGAAGGGCGCTCCAAAGGCGTTCACTTTGGCTACGGTGGCCTCCGCGATCGCGGCGGCATCCGCGCCGGGGACCTTCAGGTTAATGGAGAGGTAGATTCCCGGCTCCAGTGTGCATGCCGCGACAAGGGCGAGAATGGCCACCAGCGACTCCAAACACATCGCCCCATAACCAATCGGACGCGCATACCGTTCGCGTGTGATGATTTTGGGGGTGATGCCACTGCAAATCAGGGAGTGAAACCCGCTGATCGCCCCGCACGCGATCGTGATGAAACAAAACGGGAAAAGCTTCCCCGGAATCACCGGACCGCTGCCGTCAATAAACGGGGTCAAGGCGGGCATTTGAAGCTCCGGCAGCAGCAGAAACACCCCGAGGGCGAGGGCCAAAATCGTACCCAGCTTCATGAAGGTGCTGAGGTAATCCCGGGGAGCGAGGAGCAGCCACACCGGCAACACCGAGGCGGCCATTCCATAAAGCACGACCGCCCAGGCCAAAGTGGACGCCTCCAAACGAAACAGAGATGCCAGGTGCGGCGTTGAATGCACAAATTGCCCGCCCCAGACCGCTCCCAACAGCAAGAGGACCCCCAGTGTGGACCCCTCGATCACCTTCCCTGGGCGGATCCATCGCAGGTATCCCCCCATAAACATCGCAATCGGAATCGTTGCCGCGACCGTAAAAACGCCCCACGGACTCTCTGCAAGCGCATTGACAACAACCAAGGCGAGCACCGCCAAAAGAATCACCATGATTGCCAAAACGGCTACCGTGCCCACCAAACCCGCAAGGGCACCAATTTCTTCCCGAACCATCTGCGCTAGCGAACGACCATCTCTTCGCATGGAGGCGGCAAGAATGACCAGATCCTGGACCGCTCCCCCAAGAACAACCCCGAGGAGAATCCACAGGGTGCCCGGCAAATAACCAAACTGCGCCGCCAAAACCGGTCCCACAAGGGGGCCTGGCCCCGAAATGGCCGCAAAGTGGTGCCCGAAGACAATCCACGGGTTGGTGCGAACAAAATCGCGCCCATCTTCATGAACCTGGCAAGGGGTAGCCCGTCGGTCCTCCAGAGCCAGCGCTTTGGCCACAATCCACTTCGAATAAAAGCGGTATCCGATGAGGTAAGTGCAGACCGCCGCTGCGAGGAGATAACCAGAGTTGAGGTTTTCACCTCGGTGAAAGGCGATAGCGCCGTAGGCGCCAGCACCGGCTAACCCAACGAACACCCAAAGAAGAAAACGGGCGGCTTTGCTCATAAAAGTTCGGAATCAGGACCTTTTTCAACTTAAGGCGCGCAATTGGGGGAGCCAAGGTCGGTGTTTGGCGCGTACTTGAGGGAGGAGAGATTCAGAGGTATTTGAAGATATGAAAAAAGCAGTCGTTCCCGTGCAGGTTCGCTCGGTACTCCCCTTCAACGCTGGGCGCGCCATTTTTTTGGGAAATGACGAAAAGGTTTTTGTCATCTACGTCGACGAGGCCGTCGGCGTGGCCATCACCATGTTTATGGAGGGCAGCACCCGCGAACGTCCCCTCACTCACGATCTGATGTGCCACCTGATGACCGCCCTGGGCGCCAAGGTGGAGAGAGTCATCATTAACGATGTCAAAAGTGAGACTTACTTCGCTCGGCTCATTTTGAGCTGCGAAAACGAGGTCTTTGAGCGGAAAATTATCGAACTCGACGGGCGCCCGAGCGACTGCATCGCGCTCGCCTTGGCTCAAAAGGCGCCCCTCTACGTGTCGAGGGAGGTTTGGGACGAGGTCGAGGATCGATCCGAGGTCCTTCGCCAAATCGAGGAGACGCGCTCTTCGGAGGGGGAGGAGGAGGCCTGAGAGCACCCGAGTTGGGCGGAGGATTGGATTTTAGTTTCCCGCCCTCCGTTTGCCTCCATACGATCAGGCTCCTAATCATATTTGCCCCTCCCTTTTGACTATGAATCCCATTCCGAGTGATGCCGTTCTCCAAGCGCTCCAGTGGCGCTATGCCACCAAAAAATTCGATCCTTCGAGAAAAATTTCGAAGGCGGAGTGGGAGGTGCTGGAGCAAGCCATGGTCCTTGCTCCCTCTTCCTTCGGCCTCCAACCATGGCGTTTTGTGGTCGTTCAGAGCGAATCGTTGCGCGCTCAACTGCCGGCCATCTCCTGGGGACAGACACAACCCGTCGACTGCTCGCACTACGTCGTTTTTGCACAACGCAAAGATCTCTCAGTCGCCGATGTCGACCGCTTTGTGGATCGCATTGCCGAAGTGCGTGGGGTCGCACGCGAGACGCTGGATGGCTACCGGTCCTTCATGCTGAATACTCAAAAGGCGGCCACCGAGCAGGGGTGGGTCAACCCATGGTCGGCAAGGCAGGTATATATCGCCCTCGGACAGGCGATGGCCGTAGCCGCCTTCATGGGCATCGATACCTGTCCCTTGGAGGGAATCGAAGCGGCCAAATACGATGCACTGCTCGGACTCGCCGCCGATGGTTACACCGCTTTGTGCGGACTGGCATTTGGTTACCGGGCTGCCGATGACAAGTATGCCCACTTACCCAAGGTGCGTTTTGCGACGGAGGACGTGATCAAGTTTGTCTGATCGAGACCCGCTCGCGAGTCCGCCGCACAGCGCTGTTTTCATGAAGGCTCCTGATTCCACGCGGAAGTTCGCGAGATTGAATCTCGGACCGTCCCGGGGCGAATCCTTCGCCGATCCGCGACCAATCGCTTCGCTCGTGCGGCGGGAGAGCCCTCGTTCCTCCTTCTGTCCGCCGGCTTGAATCCCCCCACTTTTGTCCCGCCAATAATTCCTCTCCTCGAGAAATAGGAAAACTATGCAACCCATCCACACTTTTAACGTCGTACCGAAGCTCCCATCCGTTTTGGAGCCGCTTCGTGAAATCGCCTATAACCTCTGGTGGAGTTGGCAGCCCGATGCGCGGAAATTGTTCCGCGAAATCGATCCGGTCCTGTGGCATCAAGTCAACCACAGCCCCCTTCGGATGCTCCAGCTCTCCCGTCAGGCCAGACTGAGGGAAATTGCAGACGACGAGGATTTTGTGCGTGAGATGCGTTCCATCTTGGAACGCTTGAGGGTCTACATGGCGCAGTCAGATTCGTGGGGAAAAAAGAGGCAGTCCTCCTCTGCCCTGAAAGGGCCGGTCGCTTATTTTTCGGCCGAATTTGGCTTCCATGAGTCGGTCCCAAACTACTCGGGCGGCCTTGGAATTCTCTCCGGAGATCACTGCAAATCTGCAAGCGACCTCGATATCCCGTTTGTCGCTTTCACTCTGTTGTACCGTCACGGATATTTCCGCCAGCAGATCAGCAAGGACGGTGTCCAGGAAAGCATTCAGCTGAACCAAAATTTTAGCTTCCTGCCCCTCCTTGAGGTCCCCGATCAGGAAGGGAAACCTCTGCACGTGACGGTTTCGATTTTGGGGCGCAGCGTTCGCGTCAAAGTTTGGAAGTTGCAGGTGGGACGAATCTCCCTCTTCCTCCTGGATTCAGACGTCGTCGAGAATACCGAGGAGGACCGTCTCATCACTGCCCAACTCTACGGAGGGGATGAAGAAATGCGGATCCGTCAGGAAATCGTGCTCGGCATTGGCGGTGTCCATGCCCTGCACGCCATGGGAATTGTGCCCTCCGTTTACCACATGAACGAGGGACACGCGGCCTTTCTCTCCCTCGAGCTCATTCGCCGCCAGGTTCAGGACCACCGGCTAGATTTCTATTCCGCGCTCCAAGTCGTCGCATCGGGAAACATTTTTACCACCCACACCCCGGTCCCGGCCGGAAATGATGCTTTTCCCTTCGAACTGATGCGGAAGTATTTCGGGGATTACCCGGCAAAGGTCGGTATCGATTTTGAGACCTTCATGAGCTTCGGCCAGACTCGGAAGAATCCATTGGAGAATTTCTCCATGACAATCCTGGCTCTGCGGACAAGCCGCCACGCAAACGGTGTTAGCGCGCTCCATGGGCAGGTTTCCCAAGGCCTGTGGAAGGACGTTTGGGCCGGGGTCCCTCAGCATGAAGTGCCGATCACGAGCATCACCAACGGGGTGCACACACGCACCTGGATGGCTCCGGAGTTCGCCACTCTCTACTCTAAGTACCTTCCCGGCTGGGAAGAGCGCTTGACCGACTTGGAGTTCTGGCGCGGGGTCTACGATATCCCGGACGAGGCGATATGGTCCACACACCAGGCGCTGAAACTCCGCTTGATCGAATTTGTGCGTGAACGGGTTCGCTCGCAGCGAGAACGCCTCGGCGAATCCCCCGAGAAACAGCGCGCCGCTTCTCGGTTGCTGAACCCGGAGGTCCTCACGATCGGGTTCGCGAGACGATTTGCGACCTACAAACGTGCGACGCTCCTTTTCTCTGACCCAGAGCGACTGATGCGCCTCATGAACAACCCGGAGCGTCCTGTTCAGTTTGTATTTGCCGGGAAAGCCCATCCCAAAGACGAGCCAGGCAAGCGGTTTATTCAGGAGGTTTATAAATTTACCCGGATGCCGGAGTTCGAAAGCCGGATCGTCTTCCTCGAGGATTACGACACCTATGTTGGGCGGCGAATGTACCAGGGGGTCGATTTATGGCTCAACAATCCCTTGCGTCCGCTGGAGGCCAGCGGAACCAGCGGGATGAAACTGCCTCCGAATGGGGGACTCAACTTGTCCGTTTTGGATGGTTGGTGGTGCGAGGCTTTTGCTCAAAACCAAAAGTCGGGATGGGCCATAGGCAAGGAGATCGATAACGGTTCAGTCGAATTCCAAAACGAGGTGGACGTCGCCAGCCTGTTCCATATCCTCGAGACTCAGGTGGTCCCCCTGTTTTACGCCAAACCTGATGGTCGTCTGCCTTTGGCTTGGATTCAGCTGATGCGGGAGTCCATTCGCTCGATCACGCCCGTGTTTAATACACATCGGATGGTGCGGGAGTATACGGAGCGCTTGTATGAGCCTGCAGCTCAGGCGCACACGGTTCTCGCCTCCAAGGGAGGAGAAAAAGCTGTGGCCCTCTCTCGGTGGAAAGATGCGATCCGGAAAGACTGGTCCGCAGTGGAAGTTCGCGATGTGCGAACCGAGATCGCGGGCTCCAATGTCCAAGTCGGTGACCGAATTGTGGTGAATGCCACGGTTCATTTGGGGGCTGTCTCACCCGAAAATGTGACTGTGCAGGCCTATTATGGCGAAGAATCCAATAACCGCATCGTTTCTCCAATGACGCGCGACTTGGAGCTCTCCTCGAATCTTTCGGGAGGATGCTACGTCTACAGGGGATTTGTGGAGGCGAAAGACAGCGGTTCCTATGGTCTGAGTGTCCGGGTAATCCCCACACATCCAAATTTGACTCAAACTCACGAGATGCGGCTGATCGCTTGGGCTCGGTAAGCGAAATTCAAAACCCCTGAAAAGTCCCGCCGACGTTTAGGCGAGTCTTGTCTTGGTGAACTACTTCCTTCAAGATAAACGTCCTGTCAGACTAATGTTATGAAATACAAAAGCGTGTTTTCCCTCCTCGTCGCAGCCCTCGGAATGCTGTCCATGAGCGTTTCAGCCCAAGCTCAGTTGAAGGTTGGTACCATCGACATGAAGCAGGTTTTCGACAGCTACTACAAAACCAAGGATGCTGAGGCTAAAATCAATGAAGCTCGTACTCAGGCGAAAAAGGAGCTCGACGAGCGTCTTGAGACTTTCACGAAAGCTCAAGAGGAAGCTCGTAAGCTGAATGATGAAGCAGGAAAACCCGAACTTTCGGAGAAGGCAAAAGCCGAGAAAGCCAAAAGTTTAAATGAAAAGCTCCAAGCCCTCGGTGGCCTGCAGAGGGAAATCCAAGAGTTTCAGCAGACGAGGGAGCGTCAGTTGTCTGAACAGTCCGTCCGTTCCAGAAACTCGCTTCTGGAAGAGATCAACAAGGTGATCGAAGCAAAGGTGAAGTCTGGAGGTTTTGATCTCGTGTTCGACAAGTCCGGGCAGAGCCTCAACGCAGTGGGAGTTCTCATTCACTCGAAGGAATCTTTTGATTTCACCGCCGAAATTGTTGCTGAGCTCAATAAGACGAAGCCTTCCAAAAAATAGCTCTCACTGATCCGCTCTGAGAGACAAACAAAGAGGGCTGCAATCGCAGCCCTCTTTTTGTAAACTGATTTATCAATGTTTTAAGTATGGCCAAAGGTAATAATAGTCACAAAAAAGAGGTGAAAAAGCCGAAGAAAGAGAAGCCGAAGGTTGTTGCAACGCGGAAAACGAATTGATGACCGCAGAGATGGCCCACTGACCTCAGTGGGCCGCACTCTTTATTCAGAGTGTTGCCTCCACTCAACCCGGTCACCGAGAGATGTTGCGGCATTACTCCTGAAATCCTTTTCCTCTGAGGTCGGAACCATCGGTCCGCTGTCCGTTTCGACTCATCCATTTGCTCGCCTTTCACGTTCAACGCGACCACTGCGAGAGCTGAGAGAGCTGTGAGGATTGAACAAAAATCGCACGCTTATCCTGACCTAGGCTACAAAATCCGGGATAACGTCCAGCGGAAGAAGAAAATACCCGATTGCGAATCAGACGATTCTGAGGGCCCGAGCCGGTGTTTCGGAATCGCGAAGGGTAGCAAACCAAAACCAGAGCAGGCTGACTCAGCCGTCTACCAAACAGCTTTGAGGCGTCGCGAATGGGTCCGAGGAATTGTAAGCTTCCCCGTCAACGGGACAGTTTGAAAATAGAGGGGGTTGGGGTGGGTGATTGGTTTGGGGTTTGTTGTCTGCGGAAAGTTTCTGGGGGGAGATTTCCGAGGGAGTCGTGGGGGCGTTCCTCGTTATAAATCAGCATCCAGTGGTGCACGATTTCACGGACCTCCGATAACGATCGGAACAGGTAGGCATCCAGCACCTCGTGCCGAAAGGTTCGGTTAAAACGTTCAATATACGCGTTTTGGGTCGGTTTTCCCGGTTGGATGTATTGGAGCCTCACCCCGTTTTTCTCGCTCCACTCCACCAGCTTGCTCGAGATCAGCTCCGGCCCGTTATCCACCCGGATCTGCGTGGGTAACGGGCGACTGTCTTTGATCTGTTCCAGGACACGGACCACTCGCTCCGCAGGCAGGGAAGTATCGACTTCGATGGCCAAGGCTTCTCGGGTGCCTTCGTCCACCACGTTGAAGGTTCGAAAACGCTGCCCGGACACCAGACTGTCGCTCATGAAGTCCATCGACCACCCCCGATTCGGTTCGGGTGCCACCTCCAGCGGCTGCTTCAGCCTTTGGGGCAGGCGGCGCTTGGTTCGCCTGGGCAAGTTCAGGCGCATCGATCGGTACACTCTCCACACCCGCTTGTGGTTCCAACGAGCTCCCCGCTCTTGACGCATCCAAAGAAAGCATTTCCAGAAGCCCCACCGGCCATGAAGCTCAACTGCTTCATGGAGCAAATTCATCACAGGAGCATCTTTCTGCTCTGGATCGGGAGCCTCTCGATACCAACCGGATCGGCTGCAGCCCATCACCCGGCAGGCCTTGGATACAGATGCCAGTTGCTGCTCGATGAGCCAGCCGGCCGCCTCTTGGCGTTCGACTGGCTTTAGAGCTTTTTTTGGATCAACTCCTTGAGCGCATGGTTCTCCATCGCCAGGTCGGCGTACATCCTCTTGAGCTTGGAATGCTCCGCTTCCAGCTCTCGGATGCGCCGCAGTTCGGCGACCTCGAGTCCGCCGTACTTGCTTTTCCAACTGTAGTAGGTCGGCTGACTGATGCCGTGTTTTCGGCAAACTTCGGCCACTTTGAGGCCTGCCTCCACCTCCTTGAGGATCGCCACGATCTCACTCTCGCTGAATCGACTTTTTTTCATCGGGTTTGGGGATGCCCTCCTCCCCCCATCCTCTAGTTTTGATCTGTCTCACGCGAGGGGAAGCTTACAGAATCAAACAGACATTTGGAAATCGGGATCAAAAGCCTCTATAATCCCCGGTGAGAGTGGCGGGTATCTGTGTCCCAGCCCTACAGCATTTTCTCCACAAACCGACGGGAGTCAAAAAAATCGAAATCCTCCAACTGTTCTCCGTGACCGACGAAGCGGGTAGGGACTTTTAGCTCTTCTTGGATCGCAATCACGCACCCACCTCGCCCAGAACCATCCAGTTTCGTTACGATGACCCCCGTGAGGCCTGTGATTTCCTTGAACTCGCGCGCTTGAACAAGGGCGTTTCCTCCGGTGGTGGCGTCAACGACCAAGAGGACTTCGTGCGGAGCCGTCGCATCAGATCGAGAGAGGGAACGACGAACTTTTGCCAGTTCTTGCATCAGGTTGGCTTTGTTGTGGAGTCGTCCGGCAGTATCGCAGATCAAAAACTCGATACCTCTAGCTTCCGCTGCCCGATAGGCGTCATGGCAAATAGCGGCTGGGTCAGCGTTGTATGGACCCTTGATAAGATCGCAACCAATTCGGTCGGCCCAAACTTGCAACTGCTCTATTGCGGCTGCGCGGAACGTATCGGCAGCAGCGAGTAGTACGCTGTGTCCTTTTCGTTTTAACAAGTGGGCAAGTTTCGCGCTCGAGGTCGTCTTCCCAGTCCCGTTCACGCCAATGACCAAAATGACTTTGGGTTTTGAAGGAAAGGGGCGCAGCATCGCATTGTCGCGAGGCAAGATTTTGAGAATTTCTTCGCGTGCAACGGAGACAACCCTTTCAGCGCTCGCTTTATCGGCGCCTTGCTGAAGAGTTCCCAATATTTTCAGGGTCATTGGCACCCCGAGGTCCGATCGGATCAATGTTTCCTCAAGTTCCTCCCAATCGACGGGTTTTCCAGTGAACTTCTGGAGAAGAGTTTTAAAGAATCCGAAGGCCATTTTAGCTCTTCCGAGAGTCGTGGTTCGCCTTCGTCGCGGGGGGCCTTGACGTATTCGTGAGATCGGCGCGAATGCGGTCCAAAATTCCGTTCACGAAACGACTGGAATCCTCCGTTCCAAATTTTTTTGCGATCTCAATCGCTTCGTGGATCGCCACGACCGGTGGCACTTCTGCGCTGTGGAGAAGCTCGTACACCGCGAGCCTCAAAATGTTCCGGTCTACCGCTGCAATGCGATGCAACTCGTAGTTTTTCGCGTACCGAATAATGGTCTCATCCACACCCTCTCGTCGGCACATGACTCCCTGAATGAGGGCTTCGGCGAAAGCCTTTGCTTTTGGGGGAAGGGGCGGTGGTTTTGGATCTGAGGTCTCCTCGGGATCATGCTCTCCTGACCGTAACCGCCAAAAGTCGGAATCCGGCAAAGGCTCCCCACCTTCTTGAATATCCCAAAAGTACAGAAACTGCACTGCTGCTTCGCGCGCTGCGCGACGAAGCCCGGACTTTGGCCGCTGGGAGCTGGTTCGCGTGTCGCTCATGCTTTCCGGGAGTTGGATAAAGAATTGATCATCTGAGTGTTTCTGAGCATTCGAATGCACGCCCGCGCGGCTTCTAAACCGCGATTTATTTCTTCCTCTAGACACCGCTTTTCCGCCTGTTCAACGTTTTTAACGAGCAGAACCTCATGAATCACTGGGATGCGATGGGCTAAGGAGATCTGCATGAGACCTTGCGTCACGGCCTGAGCCACAAGCGTCGCGTGAGCGGTTTCGCCCTCGAGAAGAACCCCAAACACCGCGAGAGCATCCACCGTTCCGGAATCGGCCAGAAGTTGGGCGCCAAGCGGTAGCTCAAAGGACCCGGGGACTTGGACGAAACTAAGCTCGCACTTTGGGCAGATTGCCTTGGCTTCCCGCTCAAAGTGGAGTACTAATCCATTCACCCAGAGTTGATTGTATAGGCTGGATACGACGCCGATTCGCCATGGGGTGTCGCAGGATTCGGGGCGGTGCGGGAGCTGGTTAGACATGAGAGGAGTCGACGTACCCGGCAATGGTCGGGTCGTTGACCTTAGATGTCGGCTGGGCTCCTCGCAAACCAGAAATCCGGAGCTGACGCGCGCGCCGATTTGGGCTAATCTTGAAGCATGAAAGCGCCGATGCTCTGGGTCAGCGTGTTCTTGTTCGCTTCAGCGGTTGGAGGTGGGAGGCTGTACCCTCGCGAGGAGCATCGGTTTTTGGTCGCGAATTCGGAGGAAAGAGGCCGAGAAGAGGGAGATTTGGAGCGCCTTCGAGTGAATCGCATCTCAGTTGCCCCTGAGATCGCCTCCTTCCCTCCTCCCTCGTTTCAATTGGTTCTGGAGGACCGTTTCCAATCTGCTGCTCTCAATACAGACCTTTGGAGCACATCACTGAAGGTTTTCGGCCGATGGGGCGATCGGTATCACAATGATAGTTACCTCAACTACCTCAGTGAAGAGGATGTACTTCAGGAAAATGGGATGCTTCGACTTCGATCCGATCGGCGCTCCGTGGAGGGAGACAATCCTCCGGGGATTTACGAGTACACTTCCGGAATGATCTCATCCCACGATAAATTCGCATTCACTTATGGTTACATCGAAATTCGTGCCAAATTCCCAGGTGGAAAAGGGGTATGGCCTGCGTTCTGGTTAATGCCGCAGAGTCACCAGTGGCCGCCAGAGTTTGACATTGCGGAGTATTATGCGGGCCGGAAATTGATGCACTTGGGGCTTTGCCATGGCGATTTTCCCGAAATCCTGTGGGACAGCGGTGGGAACAGTGATGTGGATTTTGAGGGGACATGGAACACCTACGGTTTGTTGTGGTTGCCGGGTAAGGCGCAGTGGATCCAAAACGGTGTTGTAAAGCGCGAGGTTGTTGGCCCCCACGTCCCCTCATGTCCGATGTATGTGATTCTGAGC
>JBANFR010000049.1:0-22865 GCA_037975925.1 Verrucomicrobiota bacterium | reverse complement strand
GTAGGTCCCCGGAGGCATTTCGTCGGGAATCGCGAGCCCCACCTGAGGATTCGGTTCTCCCACCGTCAGAAAGGCGCCGGAGCGAGACTCCGGACGCGTGAGGTAGTCAATCATCGGCGGGGTATTGCGCTCCCACACACTCAGCCTGAATTTCATCTCCCCTTCATCCACAATCCCAAAATCCGAGGGCGGCTTTCCGTTCGAGGCCTTCCACTGCTTGTAGGCTCGGAACCCCTTCATCTGGTAGTTCCGCAAGATGTGCGTGATGCGCGCATTGGCCTCCTCCTCCACTTCCACGCGCACTTTGCGTGTCGGTTGTGTTGCTCCCCCCAAAGCACTCTCGATCGCCTGCCTCCCAATCGACACATACTGCTCAAACTGGTCGCTCGAGAAAAAAAGCGACTTTCCAATCGTGTCAAAGGTCATGCCGCCCCCGTCATTCGGGAGATCCTTTGCGTTCACCGCCACCCCCAGCAGTTCCTCCATCGTGTTCTGATACTCACGCTTGTTCAGACGCCGCATGGTGATGACTCCCCCGGAATCGCTCAGCATCCGGCGCACGACCACCATCGACTCCGAAAGACTTTCCAAAAATGCCGCCTTTTCGGGGCCCTGAGGTTGCTTCTCCTCCTCGGGCGGCATCTCACCCGAGTTGAGAGCGTTCAGAACCTTCTGCCACCGCTCAGCCGTCACAACGTCCCCCACCTTCAAGGGCAAATCATCCAGGCGCACCTTGCCCTTCTGTTTCTCCTCATTGTGGCAATCCAAGCAGTACTTCTGAAAAAAAACGCGCTGATGTTCCCCCATCTGCACCTCCGCCCCCAAGGCCGACACCGCCCAGATCCAGCAAGCAAAACCGATCCGGAAAACACTCGTTTTCATCATACGATTTCTCGTGAAGGCCATCCCGTGCTAGGCGGAAAGCTCCGCAATGACGCCATTGCTGTCCCCGTGGGTCTCGGCAGTGATCCCAACGCCGCGCAACAAGGTGAGCCACAAATTACACAGAGGGGTCTTACTGTCCTTCATCACAAGATGCTGTCCGAGAGCGATTCCCGCACCTCCTCCGGTCACGAGAGTCGGACAGTTCGTCAGATAGTGAATGCTCTGGATGTTGCTCCCATAGCTCAGACAAGTGTGATCAAACAAACTGCTCCCATCGGGCTCTTTTGTCGCCTTGAGACGGTCAATCAAATGGGCGAGCAACTCCGATTGTTTACGGTCCCGCAGTTGGCTGGCGTCCATTCGCGCGCCCTTCGAATAATGGCTTAAATTGTGGCCGCTGAAAGTGATCCCGAGGCTTTTCAAAAGCGTGTCCACGGGTTGCCGGTACGTGATCACGCGAGTTGCATCCGTCTGCAGCGCCGCGACCATGAGGTCGTACATCAAGCGGATCTCCTGATAACCGGCGACTTCGCCCTGCGGCAATTTCAGCGGATCCGACGGCGCGGCCTTCGGCTTCGTCAACCACTCGTCCTCCTTGCTGAGGCGCATTTCGATTTCCCGGATACTCTGCAGGTACTCGTCCAGCTTTTCTCCATCCTCTCGGCTCAAGCCTCGAGCCACTCCCTGGGCATCATCCAACACCGTGTCCAGCACGCTGCGCTTTTGGCGCAGGAGCGCCTGGCGCTGCTCCAACGGTGTTCTGTCCTCTGAGAAAAGGCGATGAAAGGCCACGACCGGATTGTTAACTCCCGCGACCGGTTTTCCCTTCCGGTTCCATGCCAACGAGAGACCTGGACCATGGCCGGACTCCTCACCCTTCTCACAACTGAGTTGTAGCGACGCGAATCGGGTTTCCCTTCCGAGTACCTCCGCTGCCACTTGGTCGGCCGAGATGGTGTTGTGGAAACTTTGCCCCGGCTCCGCGTAACGGTTTGCGCCGGTGAGCCAGAACGTGCTCCCCCAGTGCGCCTCGTTGTTGAACTGGTTAGACAAATTCTGAATCACCGTGATGTCCTTCGCATGCCTCTCCAGCGGCTTCAGCCCGTCCGGAAGGGTGAAACCAGGTCCGCTTTCTTTCGGATCCGGAAACCAGGTCTCCTTCGTCACCCCCCAGCCGAACCCCAGAAAAATCATCCGCTTCGGCCGCACGGCCAGCGCCGAAGCCGCCGCGAATCGGCGAAATCCGAGCGATTCCAGAAAAGGAAGTGCGATCAATGCGGTACTGCTGCGCAGAAAACCACGGCGAGTGAGATCGTTGAAATGCATGGGGAGAATGGCAGGGGTGAAAGACGCTCCCTCCGCACGGCCCCAACCGCGTCGCACCCGGCCCCACTCGCAACAGGAGCACAAACCACGACGACGTCAGAAAACCGCGCGGCAAAGCATCCGCATATAAGCATTCCGCCCTGAGACTTCGTTTTCGGACAAAAATTTCCTGAAACTTTTCGGCAGGCACCCGGAGGCCGTCCCACCCCTCCGCTCCCCCGCTGAGCACTCCGCCCTGAATCCACGCTCCCTGAAGAGAGCCCCCCCCAAGACGCCACCCAATGAGGGCGCTCACACGCCGTCTCCATACGCACCAACAGATTGGCTTTCTCCCGGCCACACCCACGCACTATGCTTGCCCCTTTTCCCATGGAGATACTCCACGCCATTCCCGGACAGCGCTTGGTCAGCGATACGGAGCCCGAGCTCGGCCTCGGCATCATCCTCAAATCAGACGCAGCCCGAGTGGAGGTCTTTTTCCCTGCGGCAGGCGAGCACCGGGTGTACTCCCTCAAAAGCGCTCCCCTGCGCCGCGTTCAGTTTAAGGAGGGGGATAAAAT
Source organism: Verrucomicrobiota bacterium (assembly GCA_037975925.1). Lineage (GTDB taxonomy): Bacteria > Verrucomicrobiota > Verrucomicrobiia > Chthoniobacterales > Chthoniobacteraceae > Chth-196. The sequence goes on along the minus strand of JBANFR010000049.1, from coordinate 20,094 downwards.
CAAGCTCCACAGCGGGGAAACGCTGCTGGTCGAGGCTGTTCGCGAGTCCAAAGGAATTCTCCACTACTCGGTTGCGGGCCGCGAAATCAACGAGGCACAGCTTTCCGACACCATCAGTTTCAGCAAGCCCGAGGACCGTTTGCTTGGCGGACAGGTGGACGAAAATCACGTTTTTGAACTCCGTGCGGAAACCCTCCAACGGAGGGCTCAAATCCGCAAATCGCCACTTCGCGGATTTTTGGGAGGCCGAGTCGATCTCATTCCCCACCAAATTTACATCACCACGCAGGTCGCCCAGAGGCTCGTTCCACGGGTACTCCTCGCCGACGAAGTGGGCTTGGGCAAAACCATCGAAGCCGGACTCATCCTCCACAGGCTCCATTTAACGGGACGGGCGGAACGCATCTTGATTCTTCTTCCGGAACCGCTGGTTCACCAGTGGTTTGTGGAGCTCTGGAGGCGCTTCAATCTTCTCTTTAGCCTGTTTGACGCGGACCGATGCGAATCCATCGAGCGGAATCAGCCGGGTTCGAACCCGTTTTTGGACAGTCAATTGGTCATCACAAGCATCGCCTTTTTGAGCAATCATCCCGAGCGGGCTGCGCAGGCGCACGCGGCAGGATGGGACCTGCTGGTCGTCGACGAGGCTCATCACCTCGAATGGCACCCGGAGGCCCCGAGTCCGGCCTACTCGCTCGTGGAATCCCTCTCCGAACGCACACCGGGCTTGCTCTTGCTCACTGCCACCCCCCAACAACTGGGGCAGGAGAGCCACTTTGCCCGACTGCGTCTGCTGGACCCGGACAGGTATACGCACCTCGACACTTTCCTCAAAGAGGCTGAACACTACGAACAGGTTGCGAAAGCGATGGATCGTCTGATGGAGGGAGGTGCTTTAAGCGCAGCAGACAAAAAATTGTTCACGCAAAAGTCCGCACGCATCCGGAAGCAATGTGAGGAACTCGCCCGCGGAAATGAAGAGGTGCGGGCACAGCTTGTTTCCGAGTTGCTCGATTCTTTCGGCACCGGTCGCGTGATGTTTCGCAACACTCGAGCCGCGCTTTCCGGATTTCCAGAACGGAAAGCTCTCTTGAACCGACTGAAACCCGGAAAAATTGCGGACCCTTTTGCACTCAGACTCCATTGGCTCGAGAAACTCCTGAGGGAGTCCTCCGAGGAAAAATTCCTGCTGATTTGCAAAAGCCAGCAACTCGCAGAACAGATCCAGACCGAGCTCCTGCAACGGATCAATATCCCCTGTGGTCTGTTCCACGAGGGATTAAGCCTCGTTCAAAGGGACCGCAATGCGGCCTATTTCGCCGAGGAAAATGGGGCGCGCATCCTCATCTGCTCGGAGATCGGAAGCGAGGGACGCAACTTCCAATTTGCGCATCACCTCGTGCTTTTTGACCTCCCTGCGGACCCCGACCTCCTCGAACAGCGAATCGGACGATTGGACCGGATCGGGCAAACCGCGCAGATCCAAATTCACGTCCCCTACGTCGTGGGAGACGCATCGGAAATACTCGCCAAGTGGTATCATGAGGGGCTCAACGCCTTCGAAGAAAACGTCCATGGTGCCGCGCAGATTGCTCGAGCGCTGAAGGACGATCTGGATTCCCTGTGCGCTGAGCCCGAGGCCAAGCGGCTGAAATCACTCCTCGCACGCACGCGAGAACTTCGGGCGACGGTGACCCAGAAGCTCAAGCGCGGGCACGACCGCTTGCTCGAACTCAATTCGTGTCGGCCAGCCGAAGCCGATAGCGTGATCCAACAAATCAGACAAGTCGATGACGACGAGGAATTTGAGCAGTTTTTCATCCGGATCGCTGACCATTATGGGGTCAATATCGAAAACCTTGGTGGGGGCAATCGCAGCTATCTTTTGCAACCCGGACACCTCCTCAAAGGATCTTTTCCTGCGCTCCCTCCGACCGGTCTCTCCGTTACCTTCCAGCGTGCCCGGGCACTCAGCAGGGAAGACTTGGGATTCCTTTCTCAGGACCACCCGATGGTGCACGGAGCCATGGATCTGCTCTTGAGCGAGGACAGCGGGAACACAGCCTTCGGAGTTTGGAAGCATTCCGGGAAAGAGGCTCTGCTGCTGGAATGTTATCTCGTGGTCGAATGTGTGGCCTCGCCTGCGCTGCACCTCGACCGCTTTCTTCCACCCACGCCCATCCGGGTGCTCGTAGACCACGCGTTAGCGGACCTCAGCGATGAGGGAACCTTGGACGACGTCGTCCTCGAAGAAGGTGACCTCGCGAAGCTCTTGGACAAGGCGGCGGTGAAGCGCAAGTTGGTGCCTGCCATGCTTGAGAAAGCCCAGGCACTGGGAGCCGAGAAAATGGCAGCCTTGGTAAACGAAGCTGCTGCCGAGATGGATCGCAAACTTCAGGCTGAAATCGATCGCCTGGAAGATCTAAAGGCCATCAATGACCACGTTCGGCCGCAGGAGATCGAGGCTGCACGCAGTCAAAAGGAAGGAATCCGCAGTGCCCTCGCCTCCGCAAGGCTGCGTCTGGACTCGGTGAGACTCATTTTACAAATGAGCTAGAGCTACGGCTCCTCTTTTTCATCACCGGGTCCCGCACCTTTTTTCCCGCATCGCCCGCCCGATCAGCGTTCCTCGCGGCGCCGGATCTTTTCCTCCGCGAGGTGGCGCGCCTGGAGGGGAACCCTTCGCAGCGCGCCACCACCCAATTCACCTCATTCAGGGAGAAGCATTTAATCCAATGCAGACAACTCGTCCTGCTGAGCCAACTCTACCAACATCCTGACGCCAAAGCCCGTAGCGCCTGCAGCCAATCCCATCTGGTCCTTGGATCGGTGCGAGGTATGGGCGATGTCCAAATGCGCCCAGGGTGTCTGTCCCACAAACTCCTGGAGAAAAGCCGCAGCCGTGTTTGCTCCACCCAGACGACCGCCGCTGTTCTTCAACTTGGCAACCTGGCTTTCGGTCTGCGTTGTGTACTCGCGGAAAAGCGGCATGGGCCAGACTCTTTCGCCCGTCTTGGAGGCCGCCCTTTGGACCGAAGACTGGAAGGTGGGGTCATTGCTCCAAAGACCTGCAGCATGCTCTCCGAGGGCCACACCGCAGGCGCCTGTGAGAGTCGCCAAGTCCACGATGGCCCGCGGCTTCCACTTCTCGCAACCCCAAGCCAGAGCATCGGCCAGAACCATCCTCCCCTCGGCATCCGTGTTCACAATTTCCACCGTGGTTTTGGAGTACATCGTCACAATGTCTCCGGGACGGTAGGCATTAGCTCCCGGCATGTTTTCAGCCGCTGCGAGAATACCGATCACATTTCGGCGGATCCCCAAACGGGCGATTGCCAGCATCGCGCCAAGCACTGCGGTGCCTCCACACTTGTCGTACACCATTTCTTCCATCCCGGCTGCGGGTTTGATGGAAATGCCACCGGTGTCGAAGGTAATTGCCTTTCCAACAATCAGTAAGGGGCGCTCGTTTTTTGCTCCCTTCAGGTGTTCAAGTGCGATCAGACGCGGCCCACGCGCGCTCCCCTGCCCGACAGCCAAAATGCCGCCGAACCCGCCTGAACAAAGATGCTTTTCCTCCAGCACCCTGCATTTCAAGCCATGCCGAGCCCCGAGTTCTCTCGCTGCTTTCGCCAGGGTTTCCGGGTAGAGCAAATTTCCAGGGGTGTTCGCAATTTCCCGCGCCTCGTTCACCGACTCAGCAATCGGTTGCGCCAGCGCGACGGACTTGCGCACGGATTGAACGTCATCCTTGGGAACAAGCAGCACCACTTCGGTGAGCGGCTCGGTCTTTGAAGGACGAAATGTTTCAAAACGATAATTCCCCAGAATCAACCCCTCCACTGCCGCACCGGAATACTCCACCCACTCCTCGAGAAACAGAACCACTTTGCGGGCACTGATCCGGCGCAGATGCAAGGAGGCCGCTGCGGAGGACTGACGCACCGCGGCGGCGTCCAACTGGGAACGCTCACCAAGCCCCGCGTAAATCACTTTCTCAGAGCGCTCAATCAAGAGCGCCCCTACGCCTCCAGAAAACTCGGAATCCGATGGCGGGGGCGTGAGCTTCGCCCGTTGATCCTTCGGAACCAAACGAATCGACACCCAGTCCCCCGCCGGAAAGTCCGTCGCAACGCGAATCTTCACGTCCGCTACTCTCCAAGGTTTACCGTCTGACAGGAGAAGATGTCCGGATTGGAGAGCAGCTCCTGGATCAGTTCAGGACCAGGGACTGAATCCAGGTTGAGCACCGTGAGAGCCCGTCCGCCGACCTCATTTCGCGACAGCGACATACCCGCGATGTTGACTCCATGGCGACCGAACAAAGTTCCCACCTCGCCAACAATCCCGGGACGATCCTTGTTTTCGAAGAGGAAGAGCACGCCCTCCGGTTTGGCTTCCACATGGCGGCCGTTGATTTTGACAATCCTCGGAGTGCTTCCAAAAAAGGTTCCGGCAACTGACACCCAGCCCCCCTCGCCCGTGGCGGTGAGCTCGATTAATTCGGCGAAATCAGAAGACGTAGAGACGCTGGACTGACTCGTTTTGAGGCCGAGTTGCTCAGCGAAACCCAGGGCGTTCACCACATTCACTTCCTGACCTCCGGCCTGACGGAGAAAGCCGAGAAGGATCGAACGGGAAACGGGCTTCGTGTTGAGCTCGTTGATTTTACCCTGAAAATTGATGTTCAGCGTGTCGCAACGCTTGGACACGATTTGGGACAGGAAACGCCCTAGCTTTTCCCCGAGACTGATGTGCGGCCCAATCTGTGCGAGCGTCTTGGCGTCCACATTCGGCATGTTAACCGCGTTGAGAATTTCTCCCTGGAGAAGAGCGGCCCGAATCTGCTGGGCCACCTCAATTCCGACGCTCTCCTGGGCCTCAGCCGTCGAGGCGCCGAGGTGGGGCGTGAAGATAATATTGGAGAGTTCGCGCAGCGGAAAATCAGCGGGTGGCGGCTCGACTTCAAAAACATCAAGGGCTGCGGCCGCCACGTGGCGACTCTTCAGCGCATCATACAACGCGGCCTCCTCGATGAGGCCTCCGCGTGCACAATTCACAATCCGCACGCCTTTCTTGGTTCGGGCGAGACGCTCACGATTGATCATGTGCTTGGTCTCCGGCGTCAGGGGCATGTGCACCGTGATGAAATCCGCCTGCGGAATCAGATCGTCCAGGCGCTCCACCAACTCAACGTTCAACGAATTCGCCCGGGAGGCGGAAAGGTAAGGGTCATACGCGAGTACACGCATCCCGAAAGCGATCGCTCTTTGAGAAACCTCTGCGCCGATACGCCCCATACCCAAAATGGCCAAAGTTTTGCCGTAGAGCTCAACCCCTTCGAATTTTTTCCGCTCCCACTTCCCTGCTTTTACGGAGGCGTCTGCCTGCGGGATATTCCTCGCCGTAGACATGAGGAGAGAAAACGCATGCTCCGCCGTCGACACGGTATTTCCCCCCGGCGTGTTCATGACGATCACTCCGCGCTTGGTAGCTGCGTCCACATCCACGTTGTCGACACCAACTCCCGCACGGCCTACCACTTTTAACTGCTGCGCAGCCTCGAGCAGACGGGCAGACACCTTGGTCTGACTTCGAACCACCAATCCCTGGTACTGTCCAATCACCTCCAGGAGCTCGGCCTCGGATTTCCCCGTCATCACGTCGACGTGCAGGAGTTTGCCTTCGGCGAGTTCGGCTACGCCACTTTCGGAAATCGGGTCGGCTACAAGTACTTTCGGAATGCTCATGTCTTTTGGGTCAAAGGGTCAAAGAGCCTGCGATTGTTTCTTCGCGGGACAAAAGCGCAAAGGCAAAAACGGAACGCCACTCCAAAAGCGATTCCGCTGACCGCATAGAGTTCGACGGATTCAGGAACGCTCACCCGCTTTTCCTTTGCACACGCTCACGGTTTCTCTAGCGTTCGCGCCCCCAACCTGCCGCTAGGCGCATGGTTGACCCGATTGATCCAGCGCTCGCTTCTTCTTTTGTTGTACCTCTTTTCATAGACCACCCATGGCTAACACCATTCTTGTAGGCGCCCAGTGGGGCGATGAAGGCAAAGGCAAAATCATCGATTTCCTGACGGAACGCGCGGAGATTGTGGTGCGCAGCCAGGGCGGCAACAATGCCGGCCATACGGTCATCGTTGGAGGCACCAAGTACGTTCTCCACCTCATTCCCTCCGGCATTCTCCGCCCCGGAACCAAATGTGTCATCGGCAATGGCGTGGTACTCGATCCGGTCGCGGTGGCTGGCGAAATTGAAGGGTTGAGAGCCAAGGGCGTCTCGGTGACTCCGGATAATTTGCTCATCAGCGATGCCGCTCACCTCGTGCTGCCTTACCACAGAGCTCTGGACGAAGCCCGCGAACTGGCGAAAGGAACCGGAAAAATCGGCACGACCAAAAGGGGGATCGGCCCAGCATACGGAGACAAGATTGCTCGCGTCGGGCTCAGGGTTGCAGACCTTTTGCACCCTGCCTTGTTCTCCGAAAAACTTGCGAGCCGCGTCGCAGAAAACAACCAGGTTTTGGCCTCGTACGGACTGGCGCCGCTCGATTTCGAACAAATCCGCAACGCGACGCTGGCCGCCGCTGAACAACTCAGCCCGTTCATCGGTAACACTGTCGTCTTCCTGCACGACGCGGTAAAATCGGGGAAAGAAATGCTTTTTGAGGGGGCTCAGGGAACCTTCCTGGACATCGACCACGGCACGTATCCTTACGTAACATCCTCGAACACAACGGCCGGAGGTGCCTGCACGGGATCCGGGGTTCCTCCACACCGAATTGACCGAGTTCTTGGCGTCATGAAGGCCTACACGACGCGGGTGGGAGAGGGACCCTTCCCCACCGAGGATGGCCCTTTAAGCGACATGCTCCACGGAATGGGACGGGAGTTTGGAGCCACGACCGGGCGAGCCCGCCGGTGTGGGTGGTTTGACGCCGTGGCGGTGCGTTACGCAGGGATGATCAACGGAATTGATGAGCTGGCGGTGACCAATCTGGACGGGCTCGACTCGCTCGCGACAATCAAAGTGTGCACCCACTACCGGCTCAACGGAGTACTCCTTGAAACGCCGCCGATGGACTATGCACAACTCGCGGCATGCGAGCCGGTTTACAAGGAACTGCCGGGCTGGCAAACGCCCACGGATGGCGTTCGCGACTGGGCGGATTTGCCCAAAAACGCCCGCGACTACCTGGTTCAGCTCGCGGAATGGTGCGGCGCGCGTCTGATGATCGCGAGTGTCGGGCCGAATCGAGAGCAGACGATCCAGCTGTAGGAAAGCATCCGCTGCAAATTTCAGCCGAGGTGCTAGAGTCGGGCTGCGTTGCATGATTGCCCAGCCCGATCTACCCGTGGATTCCGCCCAAGACTCCAGCCTCTCCCCACTTCCTCCTCGGCACGTCGCCATCATCATGGATGGCAACGGCCGATGGGCAAAACAGCGAGGACTTCCCCGAGTCAGTGGCCACCAAGCTGGAGCCCAATCCGTGCGTATGGTGACTGAGGCCTGCGGGGAACTGGGGGTGGAATGTCTGACGGTATACGCCTTCTCGACTGAAAATTGGAAAAGGCCAGCGCATGAAGTCAGCGCGCTTTTCGGGCTTCTCGAACATTTTTTGGACGCAGAGCTTCCGACTCTGCTTGCGAACAACGTGCAGTTGCGGGCAATTGGTCGTCTCCACGAACTGCCTGTAAACGCTCAGGAGGCGCTCTCCAGAGCGATCGAAAAAACGCGGACCAACACGGGGCTCACTTTGGTTCTCGCACTGAACTACAGCGGTCGTGTCGAACTCGAAGACGCGATCAGGGCGGTTTGTCTGGAAGTTAAAGAGGGAAAGCTTCTTCCCGAACAATTCACTCAAGAGCACCTTCGAAAACACCTGTACACAAAGGACTGGCCGGATCCTGACTTGCTGATCCGCACCTCGGGCGAGATGCGTTTGTCTAACTTTCTTCTGTGGCAGTTAAGCTATACAGAGTTATACGTGACGCCGAAATTGTGGCCAGATTTTGGCAAAACCGATCTTTTAGAAGCATTTCAAGAATTCCACCGCCGCCAACGCCGCTATGGCGGCATTTAGCCCATGGCTCGCCTTCAGACTATCCTCATCGCCGATCCGGATCCCGACTTCCTCGACTGGACCACCCATCAGCTCTCCTCCTCTTCGACCCGCGTCATCACGACATCCAATTCCGAAGATGCATACCGCATCTTCATGAAAGAGAAGCCAGATGTATTGATGGCTGAGACACATCTGTCGCCTTTCGGGGGAATGGAACTGATGGCGCGTATTCGCCAGCGGGACTCAAATGCCATCGTCGTTCTCACCAGTGCTTTTGGAACGACTCAGGCCGTAATCGAATCCATGCGCCTCGGCGCATTCGATTTCGTCCGCAAGGAAACTCTCCCATTCAACCTCAGAGCCGTCATCGACGCGGCGCTCAAGGCGCAGGCAGAAATGCGCGCAGCGACCTCGGCAAAGCCTCAGCTCACCGTAGAGGAGCATCAGGACTCGCTGGTGGGCAAATCGGAAGCGATGGCGCAGGTATTTAAGATGGTGGGCCGCGTTTCTCTCTCCGATGCACCGGTGATGATCACGGGGGAAAGCGGATCCGGTAAAGAACTGGTCGCGCGCGCGGTCCACAACTACTCGCAGCGCAATGGCAAGAGCTTCGTGGCTATCAATTGTGCGGCGATCCCCGAGCAGCTGCTGGAGAGCGAATTGTTCGGGCACGAAAAAGGAGCCTTCACGGGGGCGGTGAGCCAGAGAGCCGGACGTTTCGAGCAGAGCAATGGAGGAACCCTGTTCCTGGATGAAATCGGAGACATGCCCATCCAGCTTCAAAGCAAGATTTTGCGCGTTCTCCAAGACGGCGAATTCTCGCGCGTCGGCGGTACCACCACCCTCAAATCGGACGTCCGAATCGTTGCGGCAACCAACAAAAACCTGGAGCAAGAGGTCGCCGACAAAAAATTCCGAGAGGACCTTTTCTACCGACTGAATGTGGTCCGCATTCAGCTTCCCCCGCTTCGTCAGCGCATGGAGGACATTCGACTGCTGGCGGAGTATTTCCTGCAGCGCGTGGCGGTAAGGTTACACCTCCCGAAGCTCAAGCTTTCCGAAGACGCGATGAAGGTGTTGGAAGGTTATTCGTGGCCGGGAAACGTCAGAGAGCTGGAAAATACGATCCAGAGAGCGTGTGTGCTGGCGACCTCAGACGTGCTTCTTCCGAAAGACATTCCCCTCGGGCTTGGAGTGATGCAACCAGAGCAGATCCAGACCAGTAACCCGAGCCTAGCCGGCGTTGTTACTAAAGACATGGCCATTGAGGCACTTCTGAAAGCGGCCGAAGCTGATCCCAACCTTCAACTGCTGCCGTGGTTGGAGCGAGAGTTCACGTTGCACTCCATGCGAATGACCAACGGAAATCAGGTCCGCTCCGCAAAACTCTTGGGGATCACGAGAGCAACCCTGCGCAAGCGACTGGAAATTTTCGGGATCACCAAGGAGCTCAATATCTCCTGAGGCCCCTCGGGGATTCATCCTCGGCGTCCAGAGGGTGCAGCTCGTCGGCGTTCCAGCGAAATCTTGTGCATCTCGCGAAGTGCACCCACTTGGCCGCGCTGCACGAGTAATTTTCCGAAGGCAGCCCACTCCGATTCGGTAGCACTCTGTCTCCACGCGCGGTGCGACTCCTCCGCCGCCATGATTTCGGCCAACGCAGACTCCAGTTTCTCGCGGTGCCGCTGAGATTGGATGCCACTTTCCGGATCTACGCCAAAGCTACTAAACGTCTCCCGCTCAACCTCCAAACCCATTCGCGACAAGACAGAAATCGAACTCGACTGCATTCGGCGACCGAGGTTCGCAGCCATATCACGCGCAACAAAGGCCGCCTGCTCGTCGCCCCCCTCTCGGAAGTGCGAGGCCAACTGAGGAATGAGGCGCAGGCCGAAATCATCGAGTTTTTGCTGACGGGAAGCGCTCTCGAGAAGTGACTCGAACTGCTCGATCACCCCCGAAAAACTCACCCCGCGTTTTTCCAAAACAATTCGGAGCGCACCCCTCAGTGACCCCTCGTAGCAGGAGAAGTTCGGACATCCATCGGCCTCGACAAGCTCCTGAAGGGCAATCTCGAAATGCCCGGACTTCATCCTCTCAGCAGCGCTAAGATACGCCCCTAAAGCGTTGGTCGAATCACTCTTGCGGAGTGCGGCGATCGTAGACCGCCGTTCAATATCCCCGGAGGATCGGCAGACGCGGAGCCACTGCAAGGGCGCAACATCCGGAAAAGCCTCGGCCAACTTCTTGAGCAATCTCGCGTCAGTATTCCAAAAAACTGCGGCGAGTAAGGTGGCAGGGTCCGCAGGAGACTCGGCCATCAACGCCGATTCGGAGAGCGCATCGATCGGCGGGAGCTCAAAAGCCACTGTCGTGATGGAAGGGAAGTCCGCGACAGCAGCAAGGCATGCTCCCCAAGCCGCGATCCCAGAAAGCAAACAGCCCGAGTCCAACTGGAATGGGTTCACTGGGATTCCGCACGTGCGGAGACCACCGTTCTCAAGCGCTCGTAGAGGGATTGGAGCGCTTCGGAGAGCACGGTATTTCCTGCGAGCACGGGCATGAAGTTGTGATCGCCCTCCCAACGAGGGACCACGTGCAAGTGAAGATGATCGGCAACACCGGCCCCCGCACATTTTCCGAGGTTGAGACCGATATTGAAGCCCTGAGCTCGAACTACTTGCTTCAGAGCTGCCTGCCCCAACTCAGCGAGCTCCCACAGCTCCTGCTTTTCGCCGGCAGCGAGGTCGGCGAGATCGGCCGCTTTACGATAGGGAACAACCATCAGGTGCCCTACCGCGTAGGGATAGCGGTTCATCATCAGAAAGCAGTAGCGCCGCCGAATGAGAACCAAGTGCGCCGCTTCATCGAGCGCGCGACCCGCCTCTTCGAGAAACCCCTCGCGCACGGGCTGCTTGAAATACTCGCAACGCCATGGCGCCCACAGTGCAGAAAGCTCCTCAGGTGGCATCGGATTCATCGGATTTTCAGTGCAAAAAACTTCCGCTCACTCAATTCGGACCGCCGCAGACTGCGCTTTCAAACAAAGCTCCGCAGCCTTAAACGCATGCTCCTGAGTCATCGCGTTCTCGGTGCGATGAAGACAGTCCAAAATCAGCTGACCGAAGAAGGGGAACCCGACCTCGCCATGGCAACGCATGTGGTGTTCGCCCTGGTCGTCCACGAGGAACAGATGATCCCCCTCAAGCTCGGCGCCGACATTGAGATACTTGCGCATCTCGATGTACCCACGGGTACCGAGGACAAAGGTCCGTCCATCCCCCCAAGTCCTCAGCCCCTGCGGGTTCAACCAGTCCAAGCGAACGTAGTTGGTGGAACCATTGTCACCCAGCAAGTTGGCTTCGCCCCAGTCCTGAAACTCGGGATGGTCCTTGTGATGATAATTCGCTACCGCAGAGCGGATCACTGTGGCGTCTTTGCTGCCGGAGTACGTGAGAAACTGCTCGAACTGGTGGGAGCCAATGTCACACAAAATGCCGCCATTGCGCTCAGGATCCCAGAACCATGCGGGACGGGAGGACGGATTAGACCGATGTGGCCCCATTCCCAGGACCTGTACCACCCTCCCAATGGCCCCCTGTTCAATGAGTTGTCCGGCCCGCACTCCACACTCTGTGTGGATGCGTTCCGCATAGTACACGGCGTATTTACGCCCCGTCGCAGCGACCTTCTGACGCGCTGCTTCCAGTTGCTCCAGATGGGTAAACGGCGCTTTGTCCGTGAAGTAATCCTTCCCCGAATCCATGACCCGCAACCCAAGGGGTCCCCGGTCGCAAGGAATTGCCGCGCTCGCGACGAGGCGGATGTCCTTTTGATCCAGAACTTCGTCCACACTGCGCAATGCCTTGACCCCCGGGAAGGTGCTCAAGAAGCGCTCCACCTTCGCCGGATCGGGATCAAAAACGTAACGCAACTCCGCCCCCGCCTCCGTCAATCCGCGGCATTGGCCGTAAATGTGACCGTGATCGAGAGCCACTGCAGCGAAAGGGAATTCCCCTTTTTCCACCACCGGACTGGGCTTGCCTACCGGCGCGTAATTCATTCCATCGGACTTCTGCATAATAGGCCATTCTGACCCGGAACGCGCACTCCTGTCACGTCTTGCACGGTCGGAAACAAAATGCTCCCGGCATTCGCCCCGCCCTTTTTCCTCGCAGCGCGCCGGGCACGCACCCTAAAAGCGGCGCCCGTTTATGAGCGATCCGCGCGTCCTTCGAGTCGGTCTTCCCACGGGCTCCCTTCAGGAGCCCACCTTCACCCTGTTTGCGAAAGCGGGGTTCCTGATCTCTGGAGCAAGCCGCTCCTACAAGCCCTCGGTCGACGACCCCGAACTCGTCATCCGACTGCTGCGGGCGCAAGAGATCAGCCGCTATGTGGAGCACGGTTTCCTGGATTGCGGACTGACCGGACGCGACTGGGTTTACAACAACGGATCTGACGTCGAAGTGCTTGCGGAAATGACGTTTTCAAAAACCAGCACCCAGCCCACCCGGTGGGTGATCGCGGTGCCAGAGGATTCGCCGATTCGCAGCATTGAAGATCTGCAAGGAAAGGTGATCGCCACGGAGGCGGTGGAACTGACTCGCCGCTTCTTGGCGGAGCGTGGAGTGGAGGCCAATATTGAATTTTCCTGGGGGGCGACCGAGGTCAAGGTTCCCGACCTTGTGGACGCGATCGTCGACGTGACCGAGACCGGTTCGTCGCTGCGGGCAAATAAGCTGCGCATCCTTGAGACAATCCTTTACTCTTCGCCACAGCTGATCGCGAACCGGGACGCCTACCAAGACCCGTGGAAGCGCCAAAAACTGCAGAAACTGGTGCTTCTGCTGCAAGGCGCTTACGCGGCCAGGGACAAAGTAGGGCTCAAGATGAACCTCCCCGAGGCACAGCTTGAAGCGCTACTCTCTTCCCTGCCATCGCTCCGTAATCCGACGGTAGCTCATCTGGCGCAGAAGGGTTGGATCGCGGTGGAAACGGTCATTGATGAAAAAGTGGTTCGAGAAATCATCCCTCAGCTCAAGGAGTTGGGTGCGGAAGGAATCATTGAATACCCTCTCAACAAGCTGGTGTACTGAGCCGCTTTTCCCGAAACTTTTTCCGAAAGAAAGCGGATCGGCCAAAATCAGGCATTGCCGTCGCTCGAAATTCCTGATTCGCTCCGCACCCCTCAACGCAAGCTAATTACTACACATGGGTTCCCTTAAAAAGAGACGCAAATCGAAGATTGCCAAGCACAAGCGCCGCAAGCGGATGAAAGAAAACCGCCACAAGAAGCGCCTCCGCTACAAGAGCTAGGGCCGATCCAAGAATGGACCGTACCCGACTGGCTACCGTCCGTTCCCTCGCACAGCGCGTCTTGTGCGCTGTGTCCGTTTGGTTGTGTCTCTGGGCTCCACTGCGGTCCAGAGCCCAGTCTTCGGTTTCGAAAACTCCGATTTCTTCCAACACCGCGCCGACGCCTGCAACGTCCGCGCGGTTTGTGTTTGCCGATCCGTACCCGTCTCCGCCCGGTCCGGTGGATGAGGACCTATTGGGAGGTTTATTGCTGGAGACGCGCAGTGAGGCGCTCCTTTGGTTTACGCTGGGGACTATTGCCGAAGAACGCGGCGAGACTGACAAAGCATCAGATTTTCTGAGAAAATCTCTTCAACTGGATCCAGGGAATGTGGCTCTGGCCTCCCGACTTGCCTCCGAGCACGTTCAGAAACAAGAGCACGCCGAGGCGCTGCGCCTCCTCAAGGACGCAGCGCAGGCTCGCCCCAACCGTCCAGAGCCGTTCGCCGAGATCGCGCGTGTTTATCTCGATGCCCTGCGCCAACCCGACAACGCGCTTCCTTACGCTGAGAAGGCTTACAAAATGGCGCCAGCGCGTTACCCCGTGCTGTCGGTATACGTCGAAACCTGCGCCGCGGGGCGGCTCTCGCAGCGCGTAGAGGACACGCTCAAGCGAACCTTGACCCTCTCCAATACGGATCCCGGTTTTTGGCTATCCTCCGGAGATCTGTTTCGAAATGCGTTTGCCTTGCGCTCACCAGCCCCTCCCAAATCCGTTTCGGAACGAGTGGACTCCCTATTCGCGAAAGCGCTGGAACTGGCCCCCCGTGACGTTCGTTGTTTGGAAAAAACAGCCGACCATTATGCGATCAGCGGCCGCCTGCCAGAGGCGCGGGTATTGTACCAAAGGGCAAACAGCCTGCATCGCGAACTTTTTCGGTCTCACTCTGCGGGGGTCTGCCAAAAACTGGCACGGGTCGCAGCGCTCGAAAATGACCTGAATGGTGCTCTGGAGGTCCTGGAAGATCTGTTCCAAGAGCAACCGTTGATTCCTCAAGCGAGGGAACTTGCGGGATCGCTTTACCTTCAGACGGGTCAACTCGTTTTAGCCCTCGGCCACCTGAAATTGGCTCTCGAAATGGACCCGCGCGATTTGGACGACGCACTGCGGGTTCTTCAGTTGCAGCTCCAACTCAGGCGGCCCGCAGAAGCGATTCAAACGGCTCAGTACGTCCAGAAGTGGTTTCCCGATTCTCCCAATCTCACGCTGCTTTTGGCGATGGCCCTCTCGGAGGCGAAACGACCGCAGGAGGCTGTGGAGGCTTTCGAAAAGGCGGAACGCCAGTACTCCGGCACTCAAAAGGAGGCTCTTGATGCAGGATTTTACCTCAGCTTTGGAGCGGCGGCGGAAAGGGCGGGCCTTTTTGAAAAATCCGAGCAGCTTCTGAAAAAAAGCATCGCCCTCGACCCTCAGAACGCAGCGGAGGCGTTGAACTATTTGGGGTACATGTGGATTGAGGCAAACCAGCGCCTGGACGAGGCGGGTGAGCTCATCAAACGCGCGCTCGCTTTGCGTCCAGACCACCCAGCTTATCTGGACAGCCTCGGCTGGTGGCATTACCGCAAAGGCCAGTGGAAGGAGGCCGAGGAGCAACTCCGGAGGGCTCTGCGCACCATGCGCCGAGAGGAAGCGGGGGAGGTTTATGATCACCTCGGGGATGTTTTGGAGAAATTCGAAAGACCCGACGAAGCGCTGGCAGCGTGGGATGCCGCCGCAGAATTGGACCCTTCCCTCGTCCGCGCCCGAGAAAAAGCGGCCCGACTCCGGACGCACACCCCAACCGATTCCGACCAGTGACTTTCCAAAAAGCACCCGTTTTTGCCAATTTCACAGCCCCTGACGCATTCCGCGGTTGCGTCTCTGCATCTTTCATGGCGACCTCTGCCGCCCCGGAGCGCCCCGGAACGAATCCCTTTGTATGGCCAAATCCCTCGTTATCGCCGAGAAACCCAGCGTAGCCCAAGACCTCGCCCGCGCCCTGGGCAAGTTCGAACGTCAAGGAGACTACTTCGAGAACGAGAATCTCGTCATTTCCTCTGCAGTGGGTCATTTGCTGGAAATCGCCCCGCCGGAGGGCTCCGAGCCCGCCCGGGGAAAGTGGAAAATCGAAAACCTCCCCTCCATTCCCTCGCACTTCGACTTGGTGCCAATTGAGAAAAATGCCGCGAGACTCGCCGTCCTCAAAAAACTGATCAAACGCAAGGACATCGACCGCATCGTCAACGCGTGCGATGCCGGCCGGGAGGGCGAGTTGATCTTCCGCAACGTCGTGCGTGCCTCCGGCATTCAAAAGCCCCAAAGCCGCCTCTGGCTCCAGTCGATGACGCCGGAAGCCATTCGCACTGCGTTCAGCCGGCTGCGCACTGACGCGGAAATGCTACCGCTGGCAGACGCCGCCATGAGTCGAGCGGAGGCTGACTGGCTGGTGGGAATCAATTCGACCCGGGCGCTCACCGCATTTAACTCCGCCGACGGCGGCTTTCACAAGACTCCTGCCGGCAGAGTGCAGACCCCCACCCTGGCGATTCTGGTGGAGCGAGAGGAAAAGATCCGCGCATTTACTCCGAAGACCTATTTCGAGGTGTTTGCAGATTTTTCGGTATCTGCTGGCAGTTACCGGGGACGCTGGCTGGACGAGTCGTTTCAAAAAAAGGGCGCTGACGAAGACGCAAAGGCAGAGCGTCTTTGGGACCGGGCCAGGGCGGAATCTATTCGGGCCAAATGCCTCGGTAAAACCGGGGAGGTGGAAGAGGAAAAGAAACCGACGACTCAGGCACCACCGCTCCTTTACGACCTGACCACGCTGCAAAGGGAGGCAAACCAGCGTTTTGGATTCCCAGCGCGCATGACGCTTCAAATTGCACAGGCTCTCTATGAGAAGCACAAGGTGCTGACTTATCCCCGAACCGATTCCCGCTTCCTGCCCGAGGATCATTTAGCGACGGCGAAATCAGTATTGGGCAGCATTCCCGACCCAACGCTTGCGCGCCATGCCGCTAGAGCGTTGGAGAGCGGTTGGGTTCGGCCCAACAAACGGGTTTTCAATAACGCCAAAGTGAGCGATCACTTCGCCATCGTTCCCACGGGAACCATCCCCAAGACTCTGGACGACAAGGAGCAGCGCATCTTTGACCTCGTGACACGCCGCTTCATCGCCGTGTTCTTTCCCGCCGCACAATTTGAAGTCACCACCCGCATCACGCGCGTCGAGGGAGAGGCCTTCAAAACCGACGGCAAAGTGATCGTGGACCCGGGTTGGATGGCGGTCTACGGGCGCCAGGCCGAGAACGAGGAGGATTCCGAGAAGTCGGTCTGTGCGGTTCGCCCTGGCGAGACGGCCCAAGTTGAGACGGTGGAGGTCAGGGAGTCGGAGACCAAACCTCCGGCGCGATTCAACGAGGCGACCCTTCTCTCGGCGATGGAAGGGGCGGGCAAACTGGTGGACGACGAGGAGCTGCGCGAGGCGATGAGCGAGCGCGGCCTTGGGACACCTGCCACTCGGGCGCAGATCATCGAAGGCCTTCTCGCAGAGGGTTATCTTTTGAGACAAGGCCGTGAGCTCGTGGCCACAGCAAAGGGCATGTCGTTGATCACGCTCCTGAGGGATTTGCATGCGGAAGCACTGACCAAACCCGAGCTCACGGGCGAATGGGAGTTTCGCCTCAAACAGATGGAAAGAGGTCAGCTCTCGCGGGCTGATTTTATGGCGCAAATCGGGACTCTCACCCGCGATCTAGTGGAAAAGGTTCGCGCCGGAATGGGCAAAGAGGTTTCGGGACAGTTTCGTCCGCTCGAGGTCAATTGCCCCCGGTGCGGGAACCTGGGGTTCAAGGAGAGTTTTCGCTGCTACGAGTGCACCGGCTGCAAACTGACGGTCTGGAAAACCATGGCGGCTCGGGAATTTGAGCGGGAGGAGGTGGAGTCACTTCTTGCACACGGGAAGGTGGGACCGTTGGAAGGCTTCCGCTCGAAGCTGGGGCGCGCCTTTGCGGCCCACGTGCACCTGGATGAAGGAAGCGAGTGGAAACAGCGCTTCGACTTCGAAAAAGCGGAGTCCGGTGAAGCGACGATGGATTTGTCCGATTCGCCCCGAATCGCCCTGTGTCCGGTCTGCAAACAGGGCCAGGTGGTGGAAACCGATGCGGCGTTCCTGTGCGAACATGCCGCGACGCGCAGCTGCAAATTCCGGATGGGGAAGGTCATTCTCCAACAGCCCATCACAACCGATCAGGCCAAAAAGCTGTGCGAAGCAGGAAAGACGGATCTGCTCCGGCGTTTTATCTCCAAAAAAGGCAGGCCGTTCTCAGCTTTCCTCAAGCTGGATGGAGAAAAAGTTGGTTTCGAATTTGAGGAGCGTAGGCCCAAGGCTCCCAAGTCAAAGGGGGCGAAGCCGGCCGCCGAATCTCTCCCCTAGCCCCCCCTTTGCCATGCCCGCCGAAGCACCGCGCTACCGCCTCAATGTTGCTGCCATTCTCCGCAACCCGGAGGGCCGCATTCTGATTTGTGAGCGTCTGGGCAACCCTGGGGCATGGCAGTTTCCCCAAGGCGGGGTGGATGCAGGCGAGTCGCTGGAAGAGGCGCTCGCGCGTGAGATTGAGGAGGAGATCGGCGTCACCAGAGACTTGTGCAGACCGATCGCTCAAGCGGGCCCCTTTCGCTACGAGTTCGGAGACGGCAGGAAGGTGAAAGGCTTTCACGGGAAAGATCAGCATTTTTTCCTCGTTCACTTTTCGGGAAGCCCCGAGGCGATTCGCGTGGATCTGCCCAACCCGGAGTTTCAGGCGTACCGCTGGATTTTTCCGGGCGATTTCTCTCTCGCATGGCTCCCAAGCATGAAGCGTGAGATGTACGCGAGAGCGTTTCGCTCCTTGCTAAAAATTGAGTTGGAGTGACGCGCAGGGAAAGACGTTGACTCTCTGCGAGCTCCGGGGAACATCCGCGCAGCTTTTTATGTTTAGCTTCGGCTCTCTTGTTGTTGTCGTCGGTGTTTTACTGGGTTCGGTGTGGTGGGTTTCAAGAAACGAAAACACCGGCGCGTAGCACTCACTCCCTCGGGAGACGCTCCCGCCCGCAGATCAGGTTTTCCCACGGCGCCTCAGTGCTCCGCCGGCTCCGTCGAATTGGAGTGAAGCTACCGTTCTGCTCCACGCGGTATTCTGCAGCAGCCCCCCGCTTATTCAGCGGGTCAGCCCCTGCGCCACTTCGGCGGCTACGACCATCGGGTCATGCCCGGAAGCGCTTGCGTGGAGGGGCTCGGCGCGGCCCTCCAAAAACAGCAGTGCCTTCATGTGCAGTCCCTGGTTGCCAAGTTCGGTGCGAACCCCCACGGGCAACGTGCAGTCCCCTGCCAGCAAACGCTGCAACTCGCGTTCAGCCAACACCGCCTGCCACGTGGGCTCGTGATTGAGCTCCTTCAGCACGGTCCGAACGTCCACACGCTCCACTTCACTCTGAAGCGCCACTGCACCTTGACCGATCGCCGGCAACAGGCGCCCCTCCAAGCTGGAAACCTCAAAGTCAAAGCCCTCCGACGTGATTCTTCCCGATGCCGTGTCGAACCCGAGCCGATCCAGCCCCGCCTGAGCCAGTAAAATAGCCGCCGTCTCCGAAGACTGACCGAGCTTGCGCAGCCGGGTCTGCACGTTTCCCCGCCACTCCACGACCTGCAAATCCGGGCGCAACCACTGAATCTGCCGGGCGCGCCGGATGCTGCTCGTCCCCAATTGCGACCCGAGGGGCAGAGCATCGAGTCCACCCGGACTTTTGGAAACGAGCACATCTGCCGTGGCAGCACGTTCCAGGACCGCTGAAAGCTCCAATCCGGCAGGCATTTGCCCCGGAAGATCTTTAAGACTGTGCACCGCCACATCAATCCGTCGCTCCATGAGCGCAATCTCCAGCTCCTTGGTGAAAAGCCCTTTGCCTCCTCCCGGCGAACGCAACAACTCCAAATCCAATTTCTTGTCTCCTTGCGTCACAAATTTTTCCACCTCCACCTCCAGCGAAGGGAAAACCCTACGCAAAGCCATCCGGGTCAAATCCGTCTGAGCGAGGGCCAGAGCCGAGGCGCGGGTTCCGAGAATTATCTTCTTCATCATAGGGGGCGGGATCAGATGCCGTGAGCGGGTGAACCACCGGGAGGCGGATCGCGGCGAGCGGACGGGTTGGAAGGCGGGATAAAAGAGCCCCCAGACTGGAGCCAGCCGGAGAAATCGAGCACGTGACGGTCGATCATTTTTTCACAGATCCCCAACTCGCGTCGGCGGACATTCAAAGACTCGTCCGCAATCGCCTGCAAAGAATCGATGTCGTAGAGGTAAACTCCATCGAGACAGTTCACGGCCGGATCGATATCGCGGGGCACAGCAAGATCGATGCAGAAGAGCGGGCGCGCCGGGCGCCGCTCCATAATAGGCTCCAACTGGAGGCGGGTAAGCACGTGATGCGGCGCCGACGTAGAGCCGATGAGGATGTCCACTTCACCGAATTCGCGGGGCCACTCTTCAAAATGAACTGCTTTCCCATTCATGCGCTCGGCCAGCGCCAAGGCCCGATCATGAGAACGATTCGCGACAAAAATCGCCTTCACACCACGAGCTTGGAGCGCTCCCGCCATCAACTCGCTCATCTCACCCGCCCCGAGAATCATCACGGTGCACTGGGA
>JBANFR010000048.1:0-23182 GCA_037975925.1 Verrucomicrobiota bacterium | reverse complement strand
GGCTTCGCCTTGTTGCGCGTAGCGACGCGATAGTCGGCCACGCATGCGACCATCCCTCGGGCCGCCAGGGCCTTGGCTTGCGAAACAAACTGCAGAGGCGTTCCCCCCACCCATCCTCCTCCGAAAAAGAAAACGATGGCAGGCTTGGGGGCCTCCGAGGAGGGGGAGTCGTTTGAACGAAAAATCCACAGTTTCAAATCACAGCCCGCCACCTGCCGGTAGGTCTCGGCCTGGGCCTCAGGAATATTCGGAGGATACTGCGGAGCCCGCGCTTCCGCCGCCTGCGCGAGGGCGGAAGGGAGAAGCGGGCTCGAAAACAGAAGCCCCAGAGAACAGAGCAGAGCGGATGGGTTGGCCCACCGCTGGAAAGCGGCGAATGCGGAAAAAACGGGTGATTTCATTCAGGAAGAACAACACCACCGCCGGCGGAAAGTTCCCGTGAAGATCGGGAAAACTTCCCCAATGCGCGAACCGTGCCCCACCCAATGCCGCGACACCCGTCCCGAGTCTCATGACTCAGTCTGCGAGCAGTCGCATTTCCGCGTGTGCGGCAATTTCCTGAGGACTCAGCGACCGCTCATAAATCGCTGGCTCTGCGATGCTACCTTGGAATTGGCGCGCATTGGGAGAGTGAGCGTTTTCATTGAGGCGCCCGAATCGCAGTGTGCAAGCGGTTGAGTCAGCCACTCCCTCCATCCTCGTCTCACCCACTGCGCGACCGTCCAGATACATCTCGAGCACGTCTCCCCGCCGCTGACACACGAGGTGATGCCAGCGATACGGAACATACAGCGGTGCGCTGTAAAGATTCACGCCATCGGCTCCTCCGGGCGGCCACCGGTACAAAAAGCGAGCGCGGCCGGGGCGCAGCGGGTTCCTGGTACCGCGACTGGTAAGTTCAAGCATCACGAGCTCCCCGCTGGAGGAGGGAGCCTTTTGCATGACGCTCAACACGCTGCTGTGGAATGCCTCGCTCGCAAACCACAGCTCGACTGCAAATTCGGGCGGCGGAGTCCACTGGCCCTCCATTCGAAGAAACTGCAGCGCATCCGTCTTCAAAAAGGCCAGGCTCCCATCCGCCTGCGGAGTGATGGGACCCTCGATCCGCAGGGCTTGCCCGCCGGACACACGATCCTCAATTCGGTTGGCAGATGCGGAGGGGGTTCGCCAGTAGTGCAGCGGCTTCGCGGCCATCACTCGTTCGGGATAATCCTTGTGCAACTTTAATGGAGCGATGCTGAGATCGGGGGCGGCGAGCAGTTCGCGGGGCTCAATTTTCCGGATGCTGCCCGCTCTGGGATCAATCTCCACGGATTGTTTTGCTGCAATCAACTGCGTGCGCCGCGGGCTGCCGTCCGGCGAAAGCAGAGAAGCCTCGGCGCTTCCTTGATAAACGACAACCTGGGCTCTTGCCCCAGCCTCGACACTGATTCCGAACTCAGTTCCCAAATCCGTAACCGCCGCACCGGGTGTCTCGACGGTGAAACCCTGCGCGCCATCGGGAACCAGCGCTCGCAGATTGCCAAGACGGCAGGCAATCCGGTCCGGACCGATGATGGTGAGATCGGCGGGACCTTCGACGTGGACACTGACGCCACTCAGGAAGGCGAGCGTGAGCTTGCCATTGTGAAAACGAAGTCCCCCTGCGTGCACGAGTTGCCCCGCCTGCAAACTCCTCCGCTGTGCATCGTCCCAATGGACCCCATCCACGGAAACAGCCACCGCAATTTGTTCGCCGCCGTCAAACGTGCCGACGCGGGATGGCCGCCATAGAAAAAGCGCGGCAAACAACACGGCGAGGCACGCCGCGAGGGCCGCAAAAGGCCGCCACCACGAGGAGACAAAGGGACGCTGCTGAGCGCCAATCACCTCGCTCATGCGATGCTCAAAGGACGCGTGCTCCTCATCACCGATTCCAAATTCGTCCTGCAAGGCGAGCCAACGCGGCTCCGGTGACTGCACCGCCTGCAACATCGAAAAGGTCCGGATCTCAGCGACAAAGTCCTTCCGCAAAACAGGATCCTCGCGGAGCGCCCGAAGGAGCTCAGCCCTCCTCTCCTCACTGGTCTCCTCCCCCAGCCAGGCTGCCACCAACTCCCGTAATCTCTCAGACATCCTGCACCTCCCTCGTCATGCAATCGCGCAGCAATTGATTTGCCCGATAGTGGAGTTGATACACGGCAGCCGTCGAGGTTTGGAACGACTGCGCAACGGCCGCTGCCTTCACCCCATCCAGACCCGAGTGCACAATGCGCCGCAGCTTCTCCGGCAGCTTGGAAATGCATCGAAGTAACGCGGCGATTTGTTCCTGCCTGTCGCCTGAGCTTTGGGAATCGAGTTCTTCGTCCACAATCACTGCGATCTCCGCACGAAACTTCTCCAATGCGTTGACCCGCCGCTGGGCCCCACGGAAATACATGAGCCCTTTGTTGCGAGCGATCCCTCGCAGCCACGCCGCAAAGTCATCACCGCGACGGAAAGTATGGAGCGTCCGGAAAGCCGCAATGAACGTGTCCTGCGCAAGGTCGTCGACATCGGCTGCATTCCAAATCTGGCTGCCGAGATAACTGCGCACGACCAGCCCATAAGCGTGTACCACCTGCATAAACGCAGCGGAATTTCCGCCCGCCACAGCATCCAGCACTGCATCAAGATCAAAGAATTCGGCCATCCGTGGTCAGTCTTTTTTTGAGGTTTGCCGGAATCTCCAAAATCTCACACCAAGATTTTGCGCGAGTTTCTGTGAGGTTTTGCGCGGACCGGCAAACCATGGAGGAATGCGCCTCCCACTCCTCTTTCTCCTGGCACTCCCCGCAACGCTGTCCTCGGCGCCGCAGGACCCTCTCGGCGTAGCCTATTTTGAATCAAACATCCGTCCCTTGCTCGAGGAACACTGCTACGAATGTCACTCCGCAGAGAAAGGACAGAGCAAGGGGGGACTCGTGCTCGACACGCGCAGCGGCTGGACCCAGGGCGGCGACTCCGGCCCCGCGATCACTCCAGGGGATGTGGACAGCTCGTTGCTCTTGAAAGCAGTGCGGTACACCGACGCGGATCTGTCGATGCCACCAAAAAAAAACGGGGGAAAGCTCCCAGCCGAGGCGATTGCAAAACTGGAGCAATGGGTCGCGATGGGTGCTCCCGATCCGAGGGAGGGATCGGCCAAAAAGATGACGGGACTCACCCCCGAGGCGCGCGCTCACTGGGCGTTTCAACCCGTGCACCAGCCTGCGCTCCCTGAGGTGAAAAGCCCCAAATGGTGCCAGAACGAAGTCGACCGCTTTGTTTTGGCGAAGTTGGAAGCCGCCGGATTATCGCCGAACAAACCCGCCACGCCGGAGGCGCTTTTGAGAAGGATGTTCTACGACATGTGGGGACTGCCGCCGACCACCGAGCAAGTGGAATCCTTCACGCAGCAATGGGACGCCAGCGTGTCTCATCCCGCGCAGAGGCGCGCCCTTCTGGAGGGGGTGATTGATGGTCTCTTAAAAAACCCCCACTATGGCGAACGCTGGGGACGGCACTGGCTGGATACGGCTCGTTACTCGGACACGCGCGGCCTGGTCAGTATCGCTTCGAAATACCGCTTCGAAGACTACCGTTACATGTACGCGTGGACGTACCGCGATTACGTCGTGAGAGCACTCAACACGGACAAGCCCTACGACCAATTTGTGATCGAACAAATTGCGGCCGACCAGTTGCCGGATATTCGCCCCCACGATGAGCGGCTTGCAGCACTCGGTTTTCTCACGGTGGGCAAAAAGTTCGACAATCCCCATGACGTCATCGATGAGCAGATTGACACGACCACCAAGGCCTTTCTCGGTCTCACGGTGAGCTGTGCACGCTGCCACGATCACAAATTTGATCCGATCCCCATCGCGGACTACTACTCGCTGCACGGGGTATTTGCGTCCATCGAGGAGACCTACGAAAAGCCCGAGCTCAAGAGCTACTCGAGTGCGAAAGATACGGCGGACTATCAGGCGAAACTTGAGGACTTGGAGCGGAAAAACCGGGAGCATTTTTATCAGGTGGTGCAGGCCCGGCTAGATCAGTTTAGTAAAGAGCTAGAAGCCCACGTCCTTTTACACGGACCCATCGTGGCCTTCGGCTTCCGCTCCCCCGAAGTGTTCGACGGGCTCAAAAAATGGGGGATCGAGTTTGCCCCGGAGATTGATTTCAATATCCCCAATCACACGGGGCATCCCGTGTGGGGACCATTCAACAAGCTCGCGCGTCTTTGGCAGGGCGCTCCCCGGGAATTTGCGAAGGAGGCCACCACAGAGCTGCGCAGGGCCCTCGCAGTGTCCGGCGTCAATTCACTCGTTTCTAGCGCGTTGGCATCGCTTGAACCACAAACAATCGACGATGTAGGACGTGCCTACGCGACCCTGCTGCGGCGCATGAACCCGCATTTCCACGCATTACTCGCAGCTCGCCGCCAGGGGGCGGCCCATGGACTGGACAATGCCACCGTGCAGATTTGTGAGAGCATATGGCCCATGCCACCGGCGGATGAGATTTCCACCACGGAACGGCTCATGGCTCTTTACCAGAAGATGCAGCTCACCGGAGTCACGGCGGACAGTTTCTTCTTTCTAAAAATCAATGAACTCCGCCTCACCCACCCGGGCGCTCCGGGCTGCGCCATGGTGGTCAGGGATGTACCCAACCCTCGCGACAGCCGTGTTTTTATTCGCGGGGACGCGCACAAACTGGGTCCCGTGGCACCGCGGCAATTTCTGGACTGTCTCAGCCCCCAAAAGCGGGAGCCGTTCCGGACGGGGAGCGGTCGGTACGAATTGGCGAAGCTCATCGCCTCACGGGATAACCCGCTGACGGCGCGCGTGGCAGTGAACCGCATCTGGCAGGGGCACTTCGGCGAGGGCTTTGTCCGGACGCCAGACGATCTGGGCAATATGAGCGAAAAGCCGAGCCACCCGGAGCTGCTAGATTACCTCAGCACCTTCTTCATGGAAAACCAGTGGAGCCTGAAGAAGGTGCACAAACTCATTCTCCTGAGCGCGACCTACCAACAAAGTGCGGATCCACGTCTCCATTCGGCTTTCGAAAGCGCCGAAAGGACCGATGCCGATAACCGCTTGATGTGGCGTGCCAATCTGCGCCGGCTCGATTTTGAGAGTATCCGCGATTCGCTTCTTTTCCTCACAGGCAAGCTCGATCGGTCCGTGGGTGGAAAGCCGGCGAACATCACCGACGAGCCATTCACCTACCGCCGGAGCCTTTACGGGTACGTGGACCGACTATTCCTGAGCGATCTCCCCACACAGTTTGACTTTGCCGATCCGATGACGCCCTCGAGCCGCCGTATCAGCACGATTGTTCCGCAGCAGGCGCTCTTCTTTATGAACAACCCGCTCACCGTGGATGTCGCACGGAACGTCCTCGCACGTGTGGAATGCAGAACCGCACGGAATGATCGCGAGAGGTTGAGTGCTTTGTATCGGATTCTGTATCAGCGTTCGCCGAGCGAGACAGAAATCCAATTGGGGGAACGGTTTTTGAGCAAGGCAATGAGCATTCCGGTGCCGAAAGAACAGAGAGCCACGGCGGCAGCGAAACGACCACTCAGTGGCTTGGATGCCAAAAAAGCAGTCCTTCAAAATCACGGGGAACCCGTTGCTCGAGCGCCGCTGACCCCGTGGGAACTCCTCGTGCAGGCGATGCTCTGCTCGAACGAGTTCGTCTATGTGAACTGATTTCCCCCATTTCGAAATATGCAATCCCTCTGTCTAAATCGACTCCCGCTCGCGACGACTCGTCGCGAGTTTCTACAGCGCACGGGTATGAGTCTCGGCGCACTCGCACTCGGAACCATGGTCACTGACGAGGCACGCGCCGCCGGTGCACTCGCGGCAAGGCAGCCTCCTCTTCCATGCAAGGCCAAGCGCGTCATCCACATCTTCGCAGGGGGAGCGCCCTCCCAAATTGACACGTTCGACTCGAAGCCGACGCTGGAGAAATTTCGTGGTCAGACTGCCAGCGGATTCGGCGGTGTCCTGTGGCCTTCTCCCTTTGCTTTTCACCGAAGCGGGCAGTCGGGTCTGGAGATCAGCGAACTGTTCCCACACCTCCAAAAAGTAGCAGATGAAATGTGCCTTGTGCGTTCGCTGCACAGCGAAATTCCGGCACACGGTCCGGCCTATAAGTACATGAATACGGGCTCAGCCGTGCTCACACGTCCATCCCTTGGGTCATGGCTCCTCTACGGGCTAGGCACTGAGAACCAGAACCTTCCGGGGTTTGTGGCCCTCGGGGGCGACCCGGAAGCACGTCAGTCAGCGTTTTTGCCCAGTTTATACCAGGGCGCAAAAACCGAGTTCAAAGCAGGCGCCACGGTCGACCGCGTTTTGAGCAACCTGCGCAGCGAATTTTCGTCTCTCGACCAGCAGCGGGCACAACTGGATTACGTCCGTCAGATCAACGAGCGCCATCTGCAAAACGTCCAGCGCGACGAACAACTGGAGGCGAGAATCGAGTCGTTTGAACTCGCCTTCCAAATGCAATCGGCAGCGACGGACGCCTTCGACGTGAGTCGGGAACCGGCGCAGGTTCGGGAGGCTTATGGCAAAGGCGATCTCGCAGCGAAGCTGTTGTGCGCTCGAAGGCTGGTCGAACGCGGCGTGCGATTCGTGCAGGTGGATGCAAGCGGCTGGGATCATCACGGCAACCTCGCAACGGCGATCAAAAAGACCGCGCTTGCCGTGGATCAGCCTGCAGCGGCGCTGATTTCGGACCTCAAACAAAAGGGGCTTCTGGATGAGACCCTGGTCCTTTGGGGCGGCGAGTTTGGACGCCCGCCGAACACGTCAGGGCGCATCAGTGCTGAAAGTGGGCGCGATCATTGGAGCAAGGTGTACTGCTGCTGGATGGCGGGGGGCGGAGTGAAACCCGGCATTTCCTACGGCGAAAGTGACGAACTCGGAGCCGAACCCGCCAGAGATCCGGTACACCTTCACGACCTGCACGCCACCATTCTTCGCCTGCTTGGCTTCGATCACACCCAACTCACCTACCGGCACAATGGGCGTGATTTCCGGCTCACCGACAACTTCGGGAAAATTGTGAACGGCATCATCGCCTGACCATCCCCGGCCTCAAATTCGAACATGAACCCACGTCATATCCCCTTACTTTTCCTCTGTCCGTGGTTTGCTTACTCCCAACTGCCGGAGTTGAGTCCGGTTCTGGGACAGCACGGCGATTTGATTCACACCGCCGATTTTGATTCCCCGGATGCAATGCCGCCGGAGACCAAACTGGGCAAATGCGAGGTCGTCGGCGGTGCACTGCGCCTTGAAGAGCGCCAGGCGGATCATCATCAGGCGGCGGTGTCGCTGTACCGACTCGGAAGCGCAGGCCGCACCGAGCCCCTCACCGATTTCCTCATGCAAGCCGACTTCCAATGGAATGGCGCGAAAAACTTCCAGTTCGGACTCAACCGGCTGCCCGGCCTCGCCAGAAAAGCTGCCGACGGAAAACATTGGGAGGTCGCACCGCACTGTCTGACGATTGCTTTCCGGCAGCCTTCGGATCCCCAAAAGCCTCGCGAATGGGTCGTCGAGGACAACAGCGTCGAGCCCTTCCCCTGTCTCGGAAAGATCCCGGTGACGTTGGAACCCGGGAAGTGGTACCGCATCCTCCTGGAAGTTCGAGGGAACGAAGTCTGCGTCCAACTCAGCAACGGGCAGACGATTCGGGGCCACGCAAAAAATCCGAATGATCCCAAAGGTGCTCCCATTCTGCGCTGTCAGGGGGAGGAGGGTAAAGGGGTGACCCTCGACAACGTCCGGGTGTGGAAAATGCGCTGAGCCCGTGTGGTGCGAGGTGGTGCTGCACAGCACGGGCTCGAGCAGCCGGAGACGCAGTGAAAGAGTGGATCCATTCCTACCGGAAGCCCCGAAAGAGTGTTTCCGGCACTCGACTCCAACGGACTCTTCGGCGGAAAGAAATGGCAGCGGTGCCCCGGGTGGCTAGGGAGTTTTGGCCGGGGTCACTGCAGGGTCGGGAGCGGGGCTCTGGTTTGCCGGTTGGTCCGCCGCGACCACAAATTTCCTCTTCGCAGGATCAAACCTGAGCCGCGTGCGATTGGCCCAGAACCAGGAGAACACCTCCTTCTTATCCCCCACAAATTCGGTGAACCGGTAAAACGCCTCACGCGCTTTTTTGGTCAAATATTCGGCTGCATTCGTCGTTTCAACAGTTTCCGCTAACACTTCCAGGGCATCGAGATGGCCGTACTGGGCGGCGATTTCAGCCATGAAAAACCTTCTATAACCAAATGTATCCGCGGGGGTGGCCTTCCACGCCTCAGCGACCGCCCCCTCCATATTTTCGATGGGGAGATCCTTGATGACCTCGTAGGTGTCCGAGCTGTTGATCCCCGATACAAAGTATTTCCGGAGCTGTGGATACAGGGCCGGATCCCTGAGATTGGCGATCGCGCGGATCAGCTTGGGGCTGACGCTCTGGTTCCCGGCATCTTTGAGCATTTTTTCCAGGATTGGCTTGGCCGCTTCTTCCCAGCTTTTTGCAAGGATCACATCCAGCAATGCATTAGGATGAAGCGGGAGCCCCTCCAAAATGGCCTTTTTGCTCCGCTCATGAGCGATCCCGCCAATGGCCCATTCGATGTAGTTGTGGTTGGATGGAAAACGATCGAGGGCCTCGATGAGGAGTTCAGCGTTCTCTGGGCCGACTTCCTTCAGCTTCTGCACCGCCGGGTCCGCAGAGGACATTCCGGGGCCCTGCCTTGCCGATTGAGAGAGCGAGCAGATTTCCGAGATATAACGGCGTACCTGCTCCTTGGTGGGTTGGGGCGGGAGTTCCGTTCGAACGAGCGCGCGCCGAGATTCCGCAGCCGCCGACTGGGGCGATGCGGGCGATGCGGGCGATGCGGGCGGAGTGGACGCGTTGGCGGTGGCAAGCTGCGCAGGCACGGGTTTCCTCTCGCTGGGAGCCGGTGCTGCCGATTGCTCACTCGAGACCGGCGGGACAACGGGTGCGACGGCGCTCATAAACTGCCCTGTGGCCCTATCGAACCTCAAATGACCACGATTCGTTTTCCACCACCGAGTCAGTTCCTCCTTGGAGCCCGACACGCCAGTGGCCTTGGCAACCGCCACCCGAAGTGCCCCGACATCCCCTTGCTCCCTCCATTCAAGACCAGGCTCTGTGAGCCGTTCCATCAGCACTTCCAGGGCATCAAAAAGGCCGTACCCCGCGGCAATACAGGCCATGCTCGAGCGCGAGGGGCTGTTGCGACTGGCCTCCCAAGCCTCCCGTACGGCTCCCGACAAATTTGGGATCGGCAGCTTTTTGATGTACTCGAAGGTCTGCGTGCGATTCGCGCACTTGATAAAGTAGTTGCGCAGCAGGGGATAGGTGGATGGATCGTTGAGGGCGATGACAGCCTGCATCCATTCGCCAGGGAGACCCTCGGTCTGGTTCTTCAACTCCCGGAGAAGGACTTCTCGGGCGGGTTGCACCCAACCCTGTTTCAACACAATTCGGACGAAGCCCGGGTAGGCATCGAGGTTCTCCAGAATCAGCTTTTGACTGCTTTCGTTGGCCACTGCTTCGACCGCTTTATGCAAATGCCAATCGGCCACGCCTCGAGTCGTCGCGAGGGCCTCGATCAGAAGGTCGAGATTTGCCGGACCCACCCGCTTGAGCAAGCGGCTGCAAGTAGACAGCGCAGAGGCGTCCCAAGACACAGCGATGCCGCGCACCGCCGCTTTTTCAGCGTCGAGAACCGCCGCGATGTAGGCACGCACCTGCTCCTTACTCGGGTTCTCGGGAAGCTGAAATTTCAGCTCACCGCCCGCAACCGCCGTCACTCCCGGGCGATCCGCCCAACGACTTATCTCCGTGTCCGCACGCATCGCTGACTGGAACTCGGTGTTGAGCCGCTTCGCACAATCCCGGGCCAAGTCTGTGCGTCCGGTCTTTTCGTAACAGACACCCTGACGGTAGAGGGCCTTCGCCACCAGGGCGGTATTTTGCGCGTGTTGGCTGATGATGGTGGCGTAGATGGGAATGGCCGCGTCGTAGTCCGCTTTTGCCGTCTCCATATACAACGCCCGCTGATACAGCAGATCCACATTGTCGGGCTCCGCACCGGCAGCCGCTCCGATCACCGCACTGAACACTATTGCTCCAAGAAGTTTATTCATCAATCACGAGTGGTTTTTCGGGGAAACCCAGCGCTTCCCTCACGACGACGAACCCTACCGATAGGGCGTTCGGGATTTGTCAGGCAGGTGTCAAAACACAGCCAAATGTTTGCAAAGTTCACGACTCCCACCCACGAGCTTGTAGCCGACACCGTGGACAGTGAGCAGATGCTTGGGTTGCTCGGGACGCTCTTCGATTTTTTTCCGCAGGTTCAGCACGTGTGTGTCGATGGTGCGGGTCGAGGGAAAGCTGTCGTAACCCCACACCTTGTTCAAAAGTTCCCCACGGCTCACCACCTCTCCATGGTGGCCTATAAAGTGTTTGAGCATTGAAACTTCCATTGCTGAGAGAGAAACTGAGCCCCCCTCGCGAAGAACGCAGTGCTGCTTGAAGTCGATCACCACAGCCCCGAGGGAATACTGCTCCCACACCCGATCCGGCACCGCCTCGCTACGCCGCAGTCGCGCCCGGACTCTCGCGTGAAGCTCCCTCAATCCAAAAGGCTTCGTCAGATAATCGTCCGCACCGAGCTCAAGTCCGAGCACCTTGTCCGTTTCCTCTCCCTTGGCCGTGATTAACAGCAGCGGCGTTTTGACCCCGCGATCGCGCAGCGAACGGCACACGTCGAATCCATTCATGCCCGGAAGCATGACATCCAAAAGAATCACATCGGGCTTTTCGGCGCAGGCCATTTCCAGCCCGGCCCTGCCGTCGGTGGCCACCAGCACCTGGTAGCCTTCACTTTTCAGGAAATCAACGAGCACCCGCCGGAGCTTGGCCTCATCCTCCACTACCAGAACACGTTTCATCATGCAGTTTGCGAATGGCTTGTCGGGTACAACCCGTTTTCTGAAGGCAGCGGGAGATGAATCGTGAACACGCTCCCCTCCGCCGGTGTGCTGCGCACCTCAATCCGCCCCCGGTGCGCTTCAACGATATGTTTCACAATCGACAACCCGATCCCAGTGCCCGTGGTCTTCCGCGTCAGCTCGTCTTCGCACCGGTAAAAGCGCTCAAAAATCTTTCCCAATTGCGAGGGATCAATACCGATCCCCTCGTCGGCTACCACCAGGAGAACCTCCCGCCCCACGCTTCGCAGACTCACTTCAATCGGTGCAGGTGCGGCGGAATACTTCACCGCGTTCTCCAGCAAGTTCAGCAACGCCTGCACCATGGCGTCCTCGTCGACCCTCACTTCCGGGAGATCCGGTTCCACCTCGACCCGGATCTCCCGATGCTCAGCGAGTCCCATTTCGAATTTTTTCACGGCGTCCCGCACGATGCCCCCCAGCCCCACCACTGCGAAGGAGTCCGGTTTGCGGCCAGCGTCCATCCGTGAAAAATCGAGCACCTTGTTGATCAGGCGCGTGAGGCGTTCGGCCTCGCTGTTGACGGTTTCCATGTACTCCTCGCTCATCTGCGGGTCGGTGACACGCCCGAGTTGGAACATCTCGGTGATCATGCGGATGGTGGCCAGCGGCGTGCGCATCTCATGCGAAACCGCCGACACAAAATCCGTTTTGAGCGCCGACAACTCCGCAGTGCGCCGCACGGTGGCGTTGAGGAAGTACAGGCTCGCCCCAAGGGTGAGTAGCAGCAGCAGAATCATGCCCCCGGCGGCGAGAGTCCGCAGACGTGCTCCGGAACGAATCGCGGGAGACTCCGGGACGCTCACGGCGATTCCCCAGTCGGCCGGGCGCGCACTCGAAAGGCGTACCACGGGCGGTTGCAAAGGCCCGTCTTTGGCGGCGATCCAAACCGCCTGCTGGGCGTCGCGAATCTCGTAATCGAAGTGCCCCGCGTAACGCAGCAGCTGCTCGATGTCCGTCCGGCATTGGGTTTTGAGGGCATCGGTCCGAAGACAAGCCAGCACGCGCAGCCCCGCTGAATCTGGAGCGCCAATTCCGACCATCTTGCCGGAAGCCAGCGTCCGAACCGTCCAATGGGAATGGGACGTATCGTCGATTCCGCCGAGCTTTTGAAGGGCCTCGGCGGCATCCTCCGCGGCCAAGGCATTGCGCAGGATCGCCAGGGTGCGCTCGCACTCCTCCCTCGCGCCCCCTCCGCCAGACACCTCCGTCTTCCACAGAGCCGACATTTCCGCGCAAAAATAGGCTGCTTGCTCCCGGGATGCCGGAATGACGCCACCCAGCAATTTCTGTAAAAAATCACGCCCTACCTGGAATGCACACTCGGGCCGCTGAAGTTCCGACTCGATGGAGATCGTCTCCAAAGCGGCCACTGCCGCGAGTGGCATCCCGTTCGCCGAGACCGTCGCGGGGTGCTGCATCAACAGCCGTCCGTAGAGAGCGAGTGCGTCCGACAGCTGGCCCATCTTTCTGCGGCAACGTGCCAGCGCATTGAGCAAAACGGCCTCCGCCTCGCGCTGGGACGCCGAGGCCATCAGCGTTTCATAGCGGACAACGGCTCGCGGAAATTCCCCACGAATCTCGAGGGCCTCCGCTTCCTCCAACGCATTTTGAAGTTTGGGATCAACTTGGACTCCCTGTGACGATTTCCACGGGGAGCGCGGCAGATGAAGCGTTCCCTCTTTCGCCATGATCCAAACCGCCTCGACCAGAGGGGAGGCAAGGGAGTTTGCAGGACCTTCTGCGGCCTGAAGGCCTTTTGCGGCGGCGCGGCATGCGGATTCGACCTCGGAGAAAAGACGTTCGAATTGTTCGGAAACACCGCGGGCCAGTTTTTCCGCAAGCTTTTCGCGCTCCCTTTCCGCGTCCTCCGCCTGGGTTCGCAGCGAGGCGAGGCTGACCAAGGCGAGCGCGAGCGCTGGAAGCACAATCAGAAGCGTAAGGAGGACAAGTTGCTTTCTGGGCATCGGAAATTATGCGCCTCGGACACTCCGCAGTGCGTCTGGTGAGGAACGGTGCGGAGGATGGCACAACGCATCTACGAGCGCCTGTCGCACGTTCGGGCGACACCCCGCGTGGGTCTCGTTTGCAAACAGCATCCACCGTCCGACTCCCTGCACTCCGAACGCGGCGATACACTGTAACAAACCCAACGTCCGGTGGATGAACGGGCGTGAGCAACAGGAAGGCTTTGAAGAAACATCGGGAGGCCATGGCTCCTCCAACCCGGAAGGTCGGCGGCTCTTCGCCGGGCGGTCGCGCGCGGCACTCCCCCCGTGGCCTCTCTACACCAAAACGCGCAAATGCCGGAAACTCGCACCAAACTCCACCGGCCCTCCTCCACGAACCTCCCCATCCAACTGATACGACGCGTCTCCAATCACCCGGAAACGGGCGCTTTGAAAATAGGTAACCCCTTCCAGGCGGGTGTGCCAACCCCACGGCAACGTCAGAAGCGAACGGATGCCCAGTCCCCACCCCATCTCTTTTACGACCAACACATCCAGCATCCCGTCCGTCTGGCTCGCCAAAGGGAACACGGGGAGGGGTCCCCCATAATAACGCCCTAGCCCGACCAACACCCAACACCCCTCGACCGGAGGCAATCCATCGGCTTCAACCCTGAGTGGAGGCATCGGATTGCCCATCTCTCCCAGGGCCGACCAGAGGTAGGCCCCCGCTCCCCACACCCGCTTGGCCTCCGGGCAAACCGCTTGAACCACCTGCGCGTCCCAACCCACGCCTGCGAGTTGGACAAAGGGAGACCCGTTGGCCCAGCCCACATCCACCAGCTGTTCGCGCCCCTGGGAGATCCGCAAAAGCGCATCCTCCCAATCGAGGGGGATGCCCATTTCCCGCGCAAACACGTTCACCGTACCCACCGGCAACACGCCCAGCCTCGCAGAAGTACCCACGATCCCCCGTAAAACCTCGTTCACCGTCCCGTCACCTCCGGCCGCCACGACCGTGCGAAACCCTTCCCGCACCGCCTCCCTCGCCAAGGACTCCGCCTCGCCAGGGGCGGTTGTGCAACGGACCACCGCCCCACACGCCGCCCGAACCAACGGTTCATGCAGATTCAACCGGGAGACCGCCCGGGCATTTGGATTCAAAACAATGCAGCAATCGTCCATGGGACGGGTCTTTTCTTCACCAAAACCCACCGTAAACTGGGAGGCGTGAACCGCCTTTCCAAGGGAATTCTCGGGGGAATAGTCCTGATTGCCGGAGGACTCCTCCTCGTCGCGTTCCTTCTCCAGACCACCCTCCGCTCCGAAGCCACCCGAAAAGCCCTGCAGGAGTCGCTCTCCCAGGCACTCCGCATGGACGTCCGATTCGAGAGTCTGCGCCCCACCGTTTTCAAGGGCAGCCTGCTGACTGGACTCAAAGCCTCCCGGGACGGCGGCTCGAGCCTTTGCGCCAAGGAGGTTTACGTGCGCCCCCGGCTTCTATCCCTTCTGCGAGGACAATGCGTGCTCTCGGAAATCCGGATCGCCGGGGCCCGCCTCATTCTGGTCGAGCACCCCAAAACCCCGGCGCAGTCGGAAGCCGATGACAAAACACAGACCGCTTTGGTGCACCGCGGCAGGCCCCGCCTCGCTATCCGGCGCTTCAAAATTGAGAACAGCGCCTTTGAATGCTTCGACGCCTCCGGTAAAGCCCGCGCACAGCTCGAGGGCATCCACCTGGAGCTTGTGAATATCGGACCCGAATCAGGCGAAGGCACCCTACGCATTGCCCAGGGGAAACTCTACGAACTGCTCCCCTTCCAGCACCTGGATTCCCCTGTCCAGATCACGGCCAGCCACTGCCGCCTGCCCGCTTTGCGCGCCACCTGCGGCGCGGGCGTCGTGGAGGCCACCGCCTCGATTGAAACCTCCGCCCCCCAGCTCCCCTTTCAACTCCGAGCGGATGCCCGCGACATTGACCTGAGCACCTTTTCCGAACCGAACGCCCCGCGTCATGCCACCGGCAAAGCCGCCGGCCGCGTCGAACTCTCCGGCCTGCTTCTCCAGCCCGATTCGCTCCAGGGAAGCGGCCAGCTTTCTCTCGAAAATGGGACTCTGAAGGGCTTTGGAACCCTCCAGGCCATCGGAGAGGTTTTTCACATCTCAGAGCTGGCCCGGCTCCGTGTGCAGGAAGCCCGAAGCCGGTTCACCATCGCCCACCGCAAAATTTCCCTCCAGGAACTCGTCCTCCAGGGAAACGATCTCACCCTGTCGGCCCCGGGGGACATTGGGTTTGATCACCAACTCCAACTCCAAGCCCAGATTTCCCTGCCCGAACGCCTTCTTTCGGGAAAGGTTCTGCAAATGTTCCGCGACCGCTTTTCCCCACCCGATGCGGCGGGCCTCCGCTCCATCGCCTTTTCGGTCACGGGCACCACCGATCGCCCCAAAACCAACCTGCTCGAAAGCCTCGTCGGCGGCAGCCTGGGCGGTGTCCTCGATCAGCTCATGGGCACTTTCCTCAAGCCCAAAAAAAGCGACAAACCCGCCGCCCCCCCCGCGGGCTCCAACCCCTGATTTCCAGCCTTATGCGAGTGATCTCCGGAAGCGCGGGCGGCATCGTTCTGAATCTCCCCAAAACCGACCTCCGCCCCACGATGGATATGGTGCGAGGCGCCCTCTTTTCCAGCCTCTCGGAGGCGGTCGTCGGGGCCAGGGTCCTGGATCTCTTTGCCGGAAGCGGCTCCATCGGGATCGAGGCTCTCAGTCGCGGGGCCGCCGCGGTCACCTTCGTCGAGTCCGACCGCAAGGCCTGCGAGGTGATCTCCCAAAATCTCGCCAAAACCCGGCTCCGAGGGGAGGTCTTGCAAGCGGACGTGTTCCGCTTCCTCGAAACGCGATGCCCGCCCGGAGGAGCGCACCTGATTTTTGCCGATCCCCCCTACTCCAAACTCCCGGGGACCCGCGATTTTGCAGCCGAAATGCTGGACTCCAGCGCCCTCCCGAAGGCGCTTGCCCCCGGCGGCCTTCTGATCCTTGAAGTCATGGCGGGCTGGAAAATGCCGCCGGCCCCCGGTTGGGAATGCCTCCGGCGCAAGCGTTACGGATCGACCGAAACCCTGCTTCTCCGCCTCGCATCCCCCGAAATAGCAGCCAGTCCCGACACCCCCCCTGCCTTCGAAGCCCCCTGAATGGGCGGGCGCGGGTTTTCCTCGCGCCCCTTGGCTTTGCACGCGCCTCAGGCGACGCCGCTGTGCGGCCGCCCCTACTTGGGCCCCTCCTTCGGCGAGGGAGAAATCCCATAGTTTTGGGTCAGGTAATCCACCATCGCCTTCACCTGTTCGGGCGTCCAAGAAGCCCCAAATTTTTTCTGCATCTTCTCCACGTTCCCCTGCCATGCCGTGACCGAAAGGGGAGGCTGGGTCGTGATGTACTCCGCCGAGTGGCACGTCAGACATTGGCTCGAAACCAGTTCCGAACCCGAGGCTTTCTTAAAAAACGCCGTTTCGGCCGGTAACTCGATCCGAAGCGGCGACGCCAACGCGCCCCCCGACGCCACACAGGCCAGTAAGATTCCGAGAATGCGCTTTTTCATAAAAATCCGATTCAGACCACCGCCTGGACCTTCACTGTTTCCACCACATTGCGCATGTAACCCGACGGGTTCCACAGGGGTTCCATCGGCTGGGATTCGCCGAGCCGATTGGTGGCTTTCACCTTCCACTCCAGAGGGCCCGGTGCCTCCGGCCTGAAAGCAATGGTCCATTCGCGAAACGAGTATTTTCCGTAATCCTCCCCCAAAATCGCCGCCCGCCACGAACGACCGCCGTCCGCCGAAAAAAGCACCTCGGAGATTCCCGCACCGCCGTCGAAGGCAATTCCCCGCACCAGCGTATCGCGGCCCACGGGGAGGGTCGCAGCATCGGCGTGGCTGGTGATAAAAGAGCGCACGTTAAACCGGCCGATGGGGACCGTGGACTTGGCCGAGGTGCCGGGAGGCAAACAGGCCCCCGGGGTCTCGGGAATACGATAAGCCGTTCCCATCCAAAAGCCGGTGAAGGCCTCCTCAATGACGGTGATTTCGTTCAGGTGTTTGACCCAGTAGGTTCCGTAATACCCCGGGACCACCAGACGCAGCGGATAACCGTTGAGCAGCGGCAAATCCTCTCCATTCATGCCGTAGGCCAGAATCACCTCGCCATCCAGGGCATGGTCCACCGAGAGCGCCTTCACAAAATCGGGCGTCTGGGACACCGCAGGCAAATCGAGCCCATTAAAGGTGACCTGCTTCGCTCCGGCCGACACCCCGGCCTTCTCCAGCACATCCTTGAGCCGTACCCCGCGCCAGCGCGCATTGCCCATCGCGCCATTGCCAAGCTGGCCCCCGGGGACCCGCGGCTTAAAAAATCCCCGACTGTTCCCGGAGCATTGGTTGACCGCCACCACCTCCACCGTCTCAAACCCCTTCTTCAAATCCTCCAGCGACAATCGCAGCGGCGCCGCTACCTTCCCCTGCACCTCCAAACGAAAGGTCTCCGGATCAATCTCCGTCGGAAAATTCGGAAGGTGGTACCGGACAAAAAACGCGTCATTCGGCGTCAGAACGCCCTCATTAAAGACGGCAAACGGCGTTTCCAGCTGAGGCGGACGCGAAGTGAGACGAATGAGCGGCCGCTTTTGTGGATAGCGCACCAGAGGTCTTTGCCCGTTCTCAAAGGGCAGGGTGACCGTCTCCTCCGCCCCGAGACGCCAGGGGGCCAGCAGCCCCAGCGCACCCGCACGACCGGCTCTCTGCAAAAACAGCCGCCGCGAAAAATCGGGACCAAGACCGGGAGAAGTGTCCATGTCGCCAGAGGTTAGCCCGAGTTTTTTTCAGGGCAAGCGAGGCTCCGGATGCGCAACGCCCCGACGTCTCGAGCATCGTCCCTCGCCGCCACTCATCACTGGACTCCGGAATCCGCAATCCTCGCCACGCGGTACCGGTGCGGCACGGGACGCTTCAATTGTTGAATCTTCAAGGTGAACGCATCGCGCTCCTGCAACTTCAGCTCCCTCTGGCCGGGTACCGTCTTCAGATAGCGCTCCGCCATCCCCCGCGCGTAATCCTCCGGCTTCCGCTTCACAAGCGCCTCCTTCAGGCAGCGCTCGACCGCCTCAGCGTCCCGGACGTCCACGCCTTCGGGCTCCAAAATGCTGGAGCGCACATGAGCAATCAGCCGGAAAAAGGACGCGTCGAGCACGCGATACGCCTCGAAGGCTTTGGCCAATTCAAGCGCCTGCGCGTACTGGGGCGTCTTCGGATTGTCCCCCAGCGAAATCCCCGCCGACAACGCGTCCGCCCCGAACACCCCCACCGCAACGTCATCAATCCGCACTTCGTACTGACCCGCCTCAAGGCCCGTGACCTGCAAAATTTCGCGGTTCAATTCGTCCTGGAATGGGATGAGTGCGCTCCCCTGCTCGGCTTCCAGCTGCGCGGCCGCTCGTGCCGCAATTCCCCAAAACTTCGGCCCCTGCATTCCCCCCTCCTGCGGCAGGACAAAGGGCAACGCTTTTTCCAAACACCCAAACTCCACTCCCTGGCCATGGGAGCGAAGCCCCTCCACCGAACAGTTCACCAGTTCGCCCACCTTCAACCCTTTGGCGTCCAATCGGATTATCGCCACGTCCGGCTCCACGTTTTGGGCCTTCAGAATCGTGTACGCCATCAGCAAATGCCCCGCGAGACCGGGATGCACTCGATCCTTCCCCACGATACTGGCGGCCGGATCCACCTTTTGAAGGCGCGCATTCAGCGGGTTCATCACCGCCCCCAAATCCACAAATGCAGCCCCACGGCGCGCAGCCATCTGCCCCAACCGCTCCGTCCACCGGGTCATGGCCCAATTCGAGCGCTCAATTTTGGTGTCCACCTGCAAGGTTTCGTCATACGGCGAGGGCCCCACCAGCGTGAGGCACACCGCAGCCCCCTCGAGCACCTCGAGCAACCGCTCATACCTCTCCTCCACCACCCTCAAACGCTCCTCGATGTCCCGGTCCAGCGCCTCCTGCGATCCACTCGCCGCAAGAAATAGCCGGGTCATGTCGTTCATCCCAAACGCCACCAGCGCCGAAGTCGGACGATGCTCCAAGACATCCCATGAAACCCGCGTGAGCGCGTCCTTGGCGCTCCCTCCGGATTTGCCGCAGTTCAAAAACTCGATGTCCCGCTCGGGGTAACGCGTGGCGTAAAACATCTTCAAAAAGGAGGCGTACACCCCCCCGGCAGTGATGCTGTCCCCGACAAAACAAACGCGGTCTCCCGCTTGAAACGGAGGCACGCCGCCTTGCGCCGCCCGCGCCGCTGGAGAGGCCGCAAAGAAGACACAGACGGCCACCAAAACGCCGTGACGCCACGAGTGGAAAAATGAGGGCATAGGGGAGTAATGGGAAAAATGCGGGACGGGTCGAGTGCCCGGACCTCAGGGCGCCTCCACAATGAGCTCGCCCTTCATGATTCGCCAGTGCCCCGGAAAAGTGCAGAGGTAAGGGTAACGCCCGGGCTCACGCGGGGCGTCAAACTTGAGCTCGGTTTTTCCATTCGGCTCGACCAGCGGTGTCGCAAACAAAACCTGCTTACTTTCCGGCACGTACCCCTTGGTTAGACCGTCCGGCTGGGTGGCAAGTTTGTCCGCGAGCTGCCCCACCTCCTCCAGGCTCCCCGGGCGAGCCAGCACCAGATTGTGCAACATCAGATCCGGGTTTTCAAAAACCAGCCGCACCGGTTGTCCCGCCCGGACCCGGAGTTCCTTCGGGGCAAACTGCATCTGATTCGGCACAGCCTGCACCCGCAGCACCCCAGCCTCCGCCGCGTGTGCGCGTTTCCACTGCTCGGCAAGCTGGGCCAACCCTTCGGCCGTCTCCGGCAATTGCGCCCGCTCCAGTTTTTGGCCGACGGTGTCGTACAAGTAAACGGGGGGCGGCCCGGCCTTGAGTTTGCGGAAGGTGACCTCGATACGGTTGAGTCCCTTCACCAAATCAACCTGGGCCTGCTGTTCACTCGCCCACATCGTGTCGGTCGAAAGGATCTGCACCCCGTTGACAGACACGTCCAAAAAGCCGTGCCGGACGCTCAGAATCGCCGACTGCGCTTCTTCGAGTGAAACCAGCGTGCTGTAGCGCGCATTCCCGTCGGTCTTCTCCGGCCACTTCGCCTTGGTATCCAGCACCTGGCCATCTCTTCCTTCCTTCTCCCAAAAACGCAGCTGCGACGTGCGATCCACCGCTAATACCGGAACGCTGCGCCCCTTTAAGGGACGCACCCCATAGCGCAAATCCTCCAGCATTTGCTTCACCGCAGCTTCGGGCGACGCCTCGAGACCGTGCAGCACATGCGCAAATTCGGGATGCTCCCGCCGCAGCTGGGCCACGACATTCACCACCGCCATCCGGACGCGAGGATGCGCATCCTGCGCCATCGCGCTCAGCAGTCGCACCGCCTCCGGCAACCGATCCTGTTGAAAACGAATGAGCAA
Organism: Verrucomicrobiota bacterium; assembly: GCA_037975925.1. Taxonomy (GTDB): domain Bacteria; phylum Verrucomicrobiota; class Verrucomicrobiia; order Chthoniobacterales; family Chthoniobacteraceae; genus Chth-196. The sequence goes on along the minus strand of JBANFR010000048.1, from coordinate 2,647 downwards.
CACCCCCGCCGCGCGCGCGAGCGGATCACCGTCCCGCAGCACCTCCTCGAGCAAGGAGGCACGCGCCAACCCCTTCGATTCGAGAATCCAGAGCGCCTCCAGAGCCGATTGCCCAAACGCGGGACTCCGCCGGTCGAGCCCCGCCGCCCATTGCTCCACGGCCGATGTGGCGTCCGCCTTGCGGAGCGCAATCCGCGCATGTTCGCGCACGAGATCCTGCGGGTGCTGCAACAACGCCAGCAATTCCGGGACACTCGCCCCCTCAATCCTAGGCCACTCTTTCACCGGCGGCTTCTGCTTGGAAACCACCCGCCAAATCCGCCCATACTCATGATTCCACAGTGGATCCCGCATCGGATGCTGCGCGTGCCCGATGATCTTGCTGCAAAAATCCGACACGTACAGCGCACCGTCCATTCCGAAGGCCAGGTCCACTGGACGGAAAGCCGGGTTGTCCGAACGCAGCAGGTCCAGCCTGTCCGTTGCCGTAAAGGGCCCCGCATCCGCGTTCATTTTCGAAATCGCGACGAAGTAACGCCCCAGCAGCGTGGCAGACGCCATTCCCTGCTGGTATTCCTCCGGAAAATTGGGACTCGAAATCGTCTGCGCCCCGGAGCCCTTGCCGTAACCCAAAACCTTCGCGCGCCCGAAGGGATGATACGCCCCGAGCGGCGTCCACGTGAGCAGCGTGCTATCCAGCACAATGCCGTCGCCATACATCTGAAATGGAGTTCCCTGACGGTTAAAAGTCACCCGCCACGGATTTGGGGTCTGGCTTTGCCACTCCGTCGACACCCGACCCGTCCGGGGGTCGAGCAGGTAGGTTGTCGCGTCGATGCCCCGGACCACGCCAAAGGGAGTCTCCAACTGCGAGCGGTGAAACACACCGTCACAGAAAAGAACATGCCCCATCGGATCGGCCGCAATCATCCCGCCATGATGCGAGTCCGTCACGTCAATGCCCCGGAGCCACTCACGGCGCGTGTCGGCTCGCCCATCGCCGTCCGTATCCTGAAAGAGCCACAACCTCGGCTGAGCGGAAACGACCACGCCCTCCTCGTGAAAGGCGATCCCGTCCAGAGCATCGAATCCCTCGGCGAAGACGGTGCACTTGTCCGCTTTGCCATCCCGATCGGTGTCTTCAAGAATGAGAATTTTGTCCTGCGGCAGCTCCCCGGGGAGGGTGTGTGGAAAGGAGGGCATGGTCACCACCCAGAGACGGCCCCGGGCGTCGAAGGCCACCTGCACCGGATTCTTGAGCAGCGGAAACTGCTCCTCGGAGGCAAACAGGTTCAGTTCAAACCCGTCGGCCACCGTGATGTCCTTCTGTTGTTCAGCTGGCGGCTTGATCACGCCCAGCGCAGCCGCGGGCTTCGAACGCCCCGGGGGCAAGGGCGGCAGCGTCGGGACCGGATAATTCGCAAAACGGCTCTCCGGCTTTTCCACCAGTGCGTGCAGGGAGGCCTCGGCCGCATCCAGGAGCTGATGATAGCGCGGGATTTCCTCCGCATACTCGTCGGGACGCTTGCGAACGCCGAAATAGACCACGGCATTTTTGGGGCGCACCAAATCCGCGACGTAGCCATGCTTGCGCGCGGCCGCTTGGGCCACTTCCAGAACGCGCCCGACCTCCACCTTCGCCAGGCGCGGTTCGCCCACCAATTGTTGGGCAATCCAACGCCCCACCCAGCGGTTCCCGGCGTCATTGAGGTGCAGTCCGTTGGAAGTGAGCGGCTCGGGTGATTCGGCGTACGCACTGAGACTGTGTTCAAAAAGATCGAAGACCCGCACCGAATGGAGCTGCGCAACGCGCCGGACCGCCGCGGCGTAGAGCGCGAGATCGGCGTTGCGCTTGGCCGCGTCCACTCCTTGGGGACAGACCCTGGCGTCCACTGCGGTCGGCGTGAGCAGAACCCTCTGCGCTCCCGGATGCAGCCGCTGGAGTTCTTTTAAGAAAAATCCCAGTTGCGACTCGAACTCCGCCAGGCCTTCCGCGCCCGCGAACGACTCGTTCATCCCAAACCCGGTGACCACCACTCGGGCTGGCCATTTTTCGAGGAGATTCTTGAGGTGCTCCACATACCCCTCGGGGCGCAGGCGATACCCCGCCTCATCCCCCGTCCACGCCAGACTCCGGAAGTGCAGCCGTTTGTCGGGATGCGCCAACTGGACCCACGCCTCCATTTCCCCGTGTTCGCACAAACGCTCCACCAGAGAGTTTCCGTAAAACAACACCGTGTCGCCATTGGCGAACTCCATCTGCGCAATGAGGCTGGACGCCAACACGCTGAGCCCGGAGCCAATCAGGAGGGGAATCAATCGCATGGGGAGTTAATCGTGAAGAAAGCCCAAACTTGGTCACCCATTTGGGTGATGTGCAGGGAGAGGGACGTGCTTGCAGGAGAATGAAGGGCCCCGATCAGAGCACACATCGATCCGCGATCGGCGCGCCCCCCACCGAACAGAGGGCTCTCACCCCGTTTTCCCAAAATAGGACAAAGAGCAGGAAGGGAAGGAAGGGCCTGTCCCCTGCGGAATCGCGGTGGGGGTTGGAGGAGGAAGCTTAGGCTGAAACCCTTCCCGCGTCGCTTCCTTGGGTACCGGGAGCAACGGGAGCGCGCCGCCCCAGCGGCCCGTTACCGCACCA
>JBANFR010000047.1:0-23759 GCA_037975925.1 Verrucomicrobiota bacterium | reverse complement strand
GGCATGGCCTATGGCCACAGTCACGGCAACGCGAACCTTCCCACCCTGCTCGCAGGCGGCAAGGCGCTCGGCTACCGGCACGGCACACACGTGGATTTCAACCTGCCCAAAATCGGCCACTACGCCCTCGCCGAGGCCCAAAGCCATTACCAAATCTGCAGCCGCCCCGTGGACGGCGACGCACGCCTGAGCAACCTGCTGCTGACGATGCTGCAGCGGGCTGGCGTCGAGACCGACCGGTTCCAGGACAGCCTCGGCGTCATCTCGCAGATCCTTGCCTGACACGCGCCTCGGGCGGTCTCCCTGGAGAGCCCGCCCAAGGCAGCCTCCGCACATCTCCTATCCATGCGCCCGCTCCTGCCTTTTCTGTTGTCCCTCGCCCTCGTTCACGCCGAGGAGCCTCTCCCCTACCGCACCGATGCCGACGGCCCCGTCGTGAAGAAGGTTTTGCGCGAGGGAAAGCCGCTACCCTGGTTCCAACTGGTCGAGGGACAATTCCCGCCCGAGGGCTCCGCTCACCGAATCTCCGGCGAGTTGATTCGCGTGGATCACCTGGAGCGGACCTTCCATCTCCGCGTGGATCGCAACGACAGCCAGGACCGGGGCGTGTGGGATATTCCGCTGCCCGCCGCGATGCTGCCCTACGGAGCGATCTGGTACCGGGGGGCGCCGGCGGCGCTGGAGGACATTCCCCTCCACACCCACCTGCACGGCCTCTTTTACGAACAACGGCCCGGCGACAAACCGCCGGAACTCGGAACCGCTTTTGGACGAAAATCCCCCGAGGGGACCTTCGGGCGCTGCCTCCAACTGGAGGACGACTTCAGCGCCCGCTCCCGGATGCAGCAGCTGTGGACGATTCAGCGGGTGGATTGGGCCGCGATGAAACTCACGGCATCTCTTCCAAGTGCGCCACCGCAGACGTTCGATTTGCTGACGAGCACCCAAGTGTTCGAGGGCCGGAGCTTCGCAGAACTCAAGGCGATCCAACCGGGCATGCAGGTGCTCCTGAACCTCACGTGGGCCACGCTCTATGGCCCCGGCCGGATCACGGAGGTCTGGCTCGACCAGACGGCACGCTCCCTCGCCACCGCGCAGCAGTTGGAAAAACACCGGATCCACACCCGCGAACGGGGACTCCCCGGATGGGTCACCGCTGTCGACGACGAGCAGGAATGGGTCACCGTTCATTTGTTTGGAAACGTGGATCCCGCGCTCCTGGAGGAAATCCAGCTCGCGCCTCTGCCGGCGCAGCCGCCCAAAGAGGGGAGCCCTCCGCCACCCGAGGCACAGGGGCGGCTCGCCGTGGCCCGGGAATCCCTCATGACTTACGACCCCGTCAACGACAGCAAAACGGCCAGGCTTCTCGATCTCACAAAGACTCCGGCGCCCCCCGGCAGCAGCGGCGTTCAAATCCGGGTCAAGGTGGGGATGATGCTCGAAGGATACCGCCCCCGTCGCATCGTGCGCTTTTTCCCGCCGTCGTGGCCCGTGCGCGCGCTTCCGCAGGAGGAACAGTTTTTTGGACGGGAGTGAACCCCGGGCTCGGGATGGCGTCCGGGCAGGGAATCGGTCGATGGGGCGACCAGGAGTCTTCCTCGGGGGAGGTTCAGACGATCCCCACCCTTTTCGAGCCGACAATTCGGAGTAACTTGCCAGCCATGAACTCGGGGTTCCTCGACAAACTCATCGAACGCATCGGCAGAGTCCGCGCAGAAGACGTGGAGTCTTACCTGCTCCGTTTGGCGGATGAGAAAGGTTTCTTGGAAACGATCTTCAACGCCATTCACGAAGGCGTGATCGTCACGGATCTGTCGGCTCGGGTGAATTATCTCAACCGGGCCGCCTGCGAATTGTTCGGACTCCAACGGGAAGAATGCATGGCACGCCCCCTTCGAGAGTGCCTGCGCGGAGTCGAATGGGAGAAACTCATGGAGGCCGGAAAAGTGGTCTCGCGCGACATGGAGGTTTTTTACCCGCAACACCGTTACCTGAATTTTTACGTGGAACCGCTGGCCCTGGAAAAACCCTCCGCCCGCCGGGTGAGCGAGGATTTTGAACGGGAAGCCGTCGGGTACGCGGTGATCCTGAGGGACATCACGGAGAACCGCCGATCCACGGAGGAAACCATTCATAGCGAGCGTCTTTCCGCGCTCACACTGCTGGCTGCGGGAGTGGCACACGAGATCGGCAATCCGCTCAACTCGCTGCACATTCATTTGCAGCTTTTGGAGCGGAAGCTCCGGAAGGTTCCCGACAAGATCCGGCCCGAACTCCAGAATGCCCTCGAGGTGGCCAAAGGCGAAATCCAGCGTTTGGATGCGATTGTGCAGCAGTTTTTGGGGGCCGTACGTCCCGCCCAATTGCAAGTGAGCCTTCAGAACCTGAACACGCTGGTGGAGGAGAGCCTCGCCTTCCTCCAACCCGAACTCGAAGACCGCCACATCCAGGTAGAAAAAAAGCTGAGGGCGGACCTCCCCCTCGCCCAGGTCGACCCGACGCAGATCAAACAGGCCTTTTACAACGTCATCAAAAACGCCTTCCAGGCGATGCGGACCGGCGGCCATCTCCGGGTGGAAACGGCTCTGGACGAGGATTTTCTCAAGATCATCTTCACGGACACGGGGGGAGGCATCCCGGCGAAGGAAATGAGCAAAATTTTTGAGCCCTACTTCACCACCAAGGCCGGGGGCTCCGGCCTGGGACTGCTCATCGTCCGCAGAATTGTTCGGGAACACGGCGGCGAGATCGACCTCATCTCCCACGAGGGCCGGGGACTCGAATTCAGCATCCGGCTGCCTCTGCGCGATCAGCGGATCCGCATGCTGGAAGCCTCGACAAAGTGATCCGCTTTTTAGATTAGACTCGGGGTGTTTTAGTTCCGCACGCGAAGCCCCCGATTTTCCGGACCCCCATTTTCACCCTTACTCCGATGAGCAAAAAGAAAGTGCAGCCCACCCCCAAACCCGAAAAACAAGTCCTCAAACCCTCCCGCGAATTTTCCAAAAAGGCGCGGATCGGCACGCTCAAGGAGTATCAGGAGCTGTGGCAGGAGTCGGTCCAGAGACCTGACAAGTTCTGGGCCCGGGAAGCGTCGGAATTGGTGTGGCAATCCAAGTGGAGCAAGGTGCTCGAGTGGAAAGAGCCCTTCGCCAAATGGTTCCTCGGAGGTAAGTTGAATGTTTCCGAAAACTGCCTGGACCGTCACCTCGGCACTCCGCGCCAGAACAAGGCCGCTCTTTTGTGGGAGGGTGAACCCGGCGACAAACGCACCCTCACCTACCAGCAGTTGCACCGCGAAGTGTGCCGCTTCGCCAACGTGCTCAAGGCGCACAAGGTCAAAAAGGGCGACCGCGTTCTCATCTACATGCCGATGGTCCCGGAGGCTGCCATCGCCATGCTCGCCTGCGCGCGCATCGGAGCCACGCACTCCGTCGTCTTCGGCGGCTTCAGCGCCGAGGCCATCCGCGACCGCATCGCCGACTCCCAAGCCGTCCTCATCATCACCTGTGACGGTGGCTACCGCCGGGGCAGCGTGGTGGGCCTCAAACGCAACGTGGACGAGGCTCTCAAAGAGGGCGCCCTCAGTATCCGCAACGTGATCGTCTACAAGCGCACCGGCCAGGAAATCGCCATGCAACCCGGACGCGATGTGTGGTGGCACGAGGAAATCGAAAAGGTGGACGCCCACTGCCCCGCAGTTCCGCTCGATAGCGAACACCCCCTCTTCATCCTCTACACCTCTGGCTCCACCGGTAAACCCAAGGGAATCCTCCACACCACAGGCGGCTACCTCACCGGGGCTTATGTCAGCTCCAAGTACATCTTCGACCTGCGCGACGAAGACGTCTACTGGTGCACCGCCGACATCGGATGGGTCACCGGTCATAGCTACCTCGTCTACGGCCCCCTCGCCAACGGCGCCACTTCCCTCATGTACGAGGGCGCGCCCAACTGGCCCGAAAACGATCGGTTCTGGAAAATCATCGAGGATTACCGAGTCACCATCTTCTACACGGCTCCCACCGCCATCCGCGCCTTCATCCGCTGGGGCGACCAATGGATCCAAAAACACGACCTCTCCAGCCTGCGTTTGCTCGGGACCGTCGGCGAACCCATCAGCCCGGATGCTTGGTCCTGGTACTACGACACCATCGGCGGGGGACGCTGCCCCATCGTCGACACCTGGTGGCAGACCGAAACGGGCTCCATCATGATCACCACTCTGCCCGGCGCGGCCTCCGCTAAACCCGGCTCTGCGGGACTCCCCTTCTTTGGCGTCGATGCCGCCATCGTCGATGACGACGGAAAGGAAGTCGCCGCCAACGCGGGTGGAAAGCTGGTCATCCGCAAACCGTGGCCCTCCATGCTCCGCAATATCCACGGAGACAAGGCCCGTTACAAAAAAACCTACTGGAGCGACATCCCCGGAGCCTACCTCGCCGGAGACGGCGCCCGCCGCGACAAAGACGGCTATTTCTGGATCGAAGGCCGTATCGACGACGTCCTCAACGTCGCGGGCCACCGCATCGGGACCAACGAAGTTGAAAGCGCACTGGGATCTCACCCTGTCGTCGCAGAAGCCGCCGTCGTCGGTCGCCCCGACGAACTCAAGGGCCAGGCCGTTGTTTGCTTCGTCACCCTCAAAATGGACGTCACCGTCACCGAACAACTGCGTGATGACTTGCGCAAACACGTCCGCCACGTGATCGGCCCGGTGGCGACGCCCGACGACATTCGTTTTGCGGATGCGCTGCCCAAGACGCGTTCTGGCAAAATCATGCGGCGTCTCCTCAAACAGATCGCCAGCGGCAATACCGTCACCGGCGATACCACCACCTTGGAGGATCTCTCGATCCTTGCAAAGTTGAGCGCCAACGAAGACTAGGCCACCGCCATGAATCCTGTGACCCCTGACACCACCGAGCCCCATCCGTTTTCAAAAGCCGCCATCGGCTGGATGAGCGCTCTGGTGTTGGGGATCGCCATCGCCGCAGGCTCGGCGGTGAGGGACCGGGCACACCGCCGGGAGCTGGAGACCCTCCGCGAGAAAACCTCGGTGGGCGACAAGCTCTATTTCCCTCTGGCCGAACGCGGCACTCTCAAACTCCGCTTCGCCGGGGAACCCCTTGTTCTCTCCTCCGAAACTCCCGACCCCATGCCGGAATCCCGCATGGTGCGGGTAGGTGAAACCGAGGCCCCGAGGTACCCACTCTATGTTCCCAGCGAAAGAGCCAACGGGAACGGCGAAGTAGGCGGGCCCTCCTGGTATCTGAAGACGGGCCCGGGAGAATTCCTACGCGCAACCCGCTAAACCGCGTCGCGCGCTCAGCACCAGTGCGCGCCAATCGCTTCCGTGTACACCGCGTACAGGCTGCGACTCGCCGTCATAAACAGGCGGTTGCGGCGGCGCCCGCCAAAGCACACGTTGCTGCAGATCTCCGGCAGCACGATCTGCCCAATGCGCTGTCCCTCGGGTGAAAAAATGTGCACGCCGTCATACCCCTCTCCCACCCAACCCATTCCAGCCCAAATATTCCCGTCCTTGTCACAACGGATGCCATCCGCCAGCCCCGCAACGGTCTTGCCCCGAACCTCCATCGCCAGCGAGGCGAACACCCGGCCATTCTTCAGCTTTCCATCCACCACGTCCCACACCTTGATGACCTTCGGAGCCTCCGGGTAATGCGAGGCCCCCGTGTCGCAGATGTAGAGTTTTTTGTAGTCGGGGGAAAAACACAGCCCGTTGGGTTTGAAGATCTCATCGGTGACCTTGTCAACCCGGCCCGATTGTGGGTCGATGCGGTACACGGCCTCCTTGAGGTGCAGCTCGCCCTTGTGTCCTTCAAAGTTCACGAGGCTCCCGTACCCTGGGTCCGTAAACCAAATGCTGCCGTCGGGGTGCACCACCCCGTCGTTGGGCGCATTGAGGGGCTTGCCGCCATATTGATCGGCCAGCACCGTCACCGAGCCGTCCACCTCGTAGCGGACCACGCGCCGGGCGCCGTGTTCGAATGAAACCTGGCGCCCCTCGCGGTCAAAGGTGTTGCCATTGGAAAAGTTCGCAGGCTGCCGAAGGACGCTGACATGGCCATCGTCGCTCAGATAGCGCAGCTGCACGTCGTTGGGGATATCGCTCCACATCAGGTAAGCGCCCACGCCGCTCCATGCCGGACCCTCCGCCCAATACATCCCCGTATGCAGGCGCTCGATAGGCGCCATCCCGATCTTGTACTTCGCGAAACTCTTATCGTGCACCAGGACGTCCGGCTCCGGATAACGCACCGGCGGCGCTCCGGCTCCGAAATCCCGAGCAAGGAGGGGTGAGGCCACGAACGAGCCGAGGCTGGCAATAAAGGAACGGCGAGAGGAAGAGACGGAGGACATGGGAGGTAAGGGGATCGATTTCAGGAAAGGGCCGCAGGCCCCAAGGTTGGGGATCTAAATGTCGGAGCCCGAAATCCTCCAGTCTGGAGTGCGCGGCCCAAGCCCCGGGCATCACTGGCGGATCCGCCAATAGGCAGTTCCCCGGCAAATCTGCGACCCTCGGGATGCTTTCGGGAGGAGAGAGCACGGGATTGCGACCACTGGGAGGTCTTCTTCTTCGTGACCCTTTTCAAGAAAGCGGAGCGTTCGGGCGGTGCTGCCTCTCACGACACGCCCGAACCCCTCTCTGTGTGCTCTGACTGATCAGTCTTCGAAATCCGCTCTTCATGAATATTCTCCGACCCAAGGTCATTAACTCCGCGATCGTCGCCGCAACCCGCTCTGCGCGTGAGTATCGGAGCGTGAATGAGCATCGAAACGCCGACGAGATCATGGCCTCGGTGCTCGCACTCAGGGCGACCTTCCGCTCGCGCGCGGTGAGCCAGCACACTCGGAGTGCTCGACGGCCCTTTTTTGATGCCTTGGAGAACGGGCCGGCTCCCCATCAACCCGCCATCGGTTGGTTTGCGGAATTGCTGGTCAAGGCATGGGGAAAAATCCGGGGCCCGTTAGCCCCGGATCAGGAAGTGCGTCCCGACGAAACCCTGCCCAGGATTTCAGAAACAAAACGACACCATTATGCGGAGTCTCTCGATAAGGCTTCGGATTATCTCTGGAATCACTTGCAAAAACACGGCCAGGGAGGCGATCAAAAGCAAACCTTCAAGCAGTCCCAAGCGGATCCGGATGCTCTCCGGAAAGACGCCATACGGTTGGCGAAGTTATTTATCTCAAACCGGCTATTTTCATCCGGGTTAATTCTCGCAAATCAAACAAAGCAGAACGCGATAGAAAGAGCGTGTGCGGTGTGGAGAAACAAAATACAGCACATTGATGCCAATCCGCGCCTCAAACAATTGTGGAGCGCGGAAATTCTTGAAAAGTGGGACCACCCATCGGGTGTGATTCTGAATACGGAGAAGCTGGAGCTTCTTTTCAAAGAGGCCCAAGGGGGAGAAAACTTCTTTTCCGCGCCATCGCAAGTCAACATCCAGAAATTAAAGGAACTCGAATCCTTTTACGAGGATCTCATCGGACATATATCTACCGAATTTGACACGCTGGTTCATAAGGTAAACCGCGCTCAATCCACCTTTGCAGCGAAGATATCTCTCCATTATCACACGCTCAAATTCGATGCCGCCCCCGGAGATCGCAGGTTGTTAGAGCAATATTTTGGGCAAATCCATCAATACGCCTGTCCCTAAGCTCCCACAGACTCCTCATTTTCCCGCCAAAACCGCATTCCATGCATCGATCGATTTTCTCCGTGACCTTCTCCTTCCTGCTCATCCCCTCCGTTTTTCTTCTCACGTTTTCCATTTTGCGGGCAGGCGAAGCGCCTCCTGCACAGAATCCCGATTCGCATGATTTCCGCTCCGGAGAGGAGATCGCCGCTTCGATTGCCGGCTTGAGGGCGGTCTTGAGCGCACGAAACATCAGCAGCCATCAGAAGACGGATCTCCTGGCACTGTGTAACCAAACAGGCTGGCGAGCCGCCAATCGTTCGGCCATCGCAGTCCTGTTTGAAATGCTGGGAGAAGCCTGGGAGAGCGGGAGTTTCCACGAATCACTCCTCGTATTTCAGCCTCGTCTTGGGGAAGGAGCAGCCTCCGATCTGCGACAAAATCGATCCACCCGGGATCTTCGGAAGGATGTCCGCAGATTTTTGAGCCTCCAAACAGACCCCCAATGGAGAGAGCACATTGTTTTTTTTAGAAACGAATACAAAAAAGAGACCCTCAGTCACAAAGCGGCTTATGCTTTTTGGAAAGAAAGGCTCAAAAGGGAACAAGACAACCCCGCCATCGAGGCCCTTTGGCGCGCCGGGATTCTCCAGACATGGCTTCCCCCATCCTTCGTGATGGTGAATACCGAAAAACTCGAGAGCCTCTTTCTTTCCACTCAAGCATTCGATTATCGCGATCCCAGCGAAAGACAGGAACTCTTGGAGCTCGAACAACATTATCAAGCTTTACTTGATTACGTCTCGCCCGCCTTCGACTCATTATTACAAAGCATCCACTCTGCAAGAGCCATCTTTACAACAAAGGTTGCACAGCACTACCTCGCAACCAAACAACTTATGGCTCCGGATGATCGTAACCTCTTCGAAAACTATCTCGGCAGAATCTGCAAATCGATGGCTTACGGCGATTGGAATTCCAAAAGCGGCGAGGGCTCACGGAAATAGACGGACCAAAAAGCCGTAACCAGCCGGGGACAACCCTTTTGACACTCCCAGCCTGCCCCCGTTGGCAGCCCTACTCCCCTTCGCGGGACTTGCCCTCACCCAGTTTCAGCAATCCAAGTTCGTATCCCCTAGCCACCGCCGAGGACCGGTCGGGAACGTTCAGCTTCGCAAAGATCGCCTCGAGGTGGGCGCGCACCGTCCGCTCTGAGATGCCCATCAGGCCCGCAATTTCCAGGTTGGTGTATCCCGTGGGGACCAAGCCCAAAACCTCGAGCTCCCTTGGAGTCAGACTTTTTTGGGAACGAACCTCCTCAAGGGCGGCCCGAATCGGTCCGGCGATCCACTCCTCCCCTCGCGCAACGCACAGGATGGCCTCGGCGATCTCCATCGCGCCGCTCGATTTCCGCAGAAAGCCCGAGGCGCCGGCTTCGATTGCCAGATGCACCTCGTGAATGGCCTCGGAGGCACTCAGTACCAGAATCCGAGCCTGCCCAAACTCTTCCCGAACCCGGCGAATGGCCTCGATTCCTGTCGGGCCCACCAATCGGATATCAAACACTCCGACATCCGGACACAAATCCCTCCAGAGCCGCAGCGCCTCCTCGCAAGTCTCCGCCTCGGCGGCAACCTGGATTCGGGGATCCTGCTTGAGGCAATTCATCAGGCCAACCCGCATCATCGGGTGGTCGTCGAGGAGAAGGACTCGGACAGGAGGGGAGTCGGCCGTCATCGCTCCCGAATCTTAATCCTTTGCCCGGAGAATGCCAGAGGCGTTCCACCTTCACCCCCTGAGTTCGCAGACAATCTCGGTCCCCTGACCGGGAATGCTTCGCAGACGGAATTCGCCCCCGCAGCGCTGAGCGCGGTCGCGCATACCCACCAGTCCGAAATGCCCTGTCTGAGGACCCTCCACGCGGCCTTGCTCAAACCCGATTCCGTTGTCGACCACCGAAATTTTGATTCCGGGTTGAGCCTGCGCGATCGCTTCCAGTGTCACGTCAATCCGGGCGGCACGCGCATGTCGCAGCGCATTGCGGATGGCTTCCTGAACAATCAGCGCGGCATTGCTGCGTACGACCTCCGAGGCCTGCTCCACCGCCGGATCGATCCGGATCTGCAGGTCCACCCCTTGAGCTGCAGCCATCTTGCCCCCCATGCTGCGAACCGCCTCCTCCAGAGTCTGCTCGCGCATCGGGATGAACTGAAGCGCCCACACAGACTCCCTCAGTTCCTGCTCCGCGTGTCCCACCATGCGACGGGCCACCGAAAGCAGCTCGCTCAAATTTTCGCCTCCCCGGCGACTGGCCAAACCGCATGCGTCCATTTGAAGACCGATTCCATGGATGGTTTGAATGGCGCTGTCATGCAGATCGGCCGCCAGGCGGTTACGCTCCCGGATCGTGGCATGAAACTCGAGGTCCTTGGCCTCCCGGCGGTGGATTTCTTGTGCCAGATCGCTCGCCAGGGTTCGCGCCCTCCGGCGAAGCATGATGTTCCAAAGCAATACCGCCAGCGCCCCCACAAGAGCCACCTCCGCAGCGATCCACAGACGCTGTCCGCTGAAAAACGGTGCACGTTGAATCAGGGTCAAATCCGCGACTTGCCGCAAACGAATCATATAACCCGTTACCACCCGTGGATTTCCCTCCTCTCTTCCTTCCTTAAAGGAAAGCATCGCGATGCCACGCACGCGCACTTTACTCCCCGGCTCCAATCGACGGTTTGCAAAGCGCAATGAGGTGTCCTTCGGGATGGTGAACACGGCCCTGAACAATTCCTTTTCGGACTCCAAAAGGCACTCCCAGTTCCCATCCAACCCCTCCGAAACTTTCAGCACCGTGCCCTCCGCCTCCGACAGAAGGTGGTCATACTCGATCCCTGTGTTGGGTAAGCCAGTGATCACCGGACGCAGAGACTCGCGAAGGCGTTCCAAACTGATGCGCTCCGGCTGTGGGAGATCCGCCCTCCCGATTTTCCGAACCACCGCGTTCATGACACTGCCACTTTTTGCAAAACCGCACACCTCCACCCGGTCCCCCAACTCGATGTCGCTGCTGTTCCGGCAATTCACCCGCAGGGCACGATCCCCCTCCTGAATCACAAGCCCCTCATCCGGATCTACATGGGTTACCACTCCATCCGTTCTCTGACGGCGTCCCGCCCTGTCCGGCACCACCCACTTTCCCCAATCCTGGATCGCCACCAGGTTCCCTGAAAAAGGATCCGGATTTCCCCACTCCAAAACCTCCACATCCGAGGTGTTTGAGAGGCGAATAATCAGCGACAGGAAGGCCCCGCGATGGTCCACCCGCACACTCGTGAGACCCCGGACGCGGACGCGGGAATCGAGAGGCAAGGAATCCAGAAGGCTGCTCCCATCATAAACCTTCGCCTCCACGAACCCGAGCGGTGTGTAGACATCGAGGACCATCCGCTTCGGACTTCCCTCTCGACGCACAGCCTGCACAATTCCCTCCAGCGAACGATAGCGAGGTCCATTAGCGTGGAAATACTCCTCGGCCCGAAGTGGTTCCGGCTCCGGAAGGACCCCTTTTTCACCGCAGACGATCCGATCCGGAAGCACGATCGGCGCGTACATGCCCTCCGTCGCTACTCCATGAATTTCAAGCCGCGTTCCCGGCGCAACCGAATCGCAGTTCCCCTCAACCTGCGTGTGGATGCCAAACCCACTGGCGGCCCTCGCCGATACCCAGATGACGCGTTCACCCGCCAAAAAGCCAAAGCTGCGCTCCAGTCCGAATGGAGCGTACACAACGATCCCACGCAGATGCACCTCTGGTCGTGTACGTAGCTGCTCGGGAGTTAACTCCTGAATTTGGGAAATCTCGGTCAGAACCGCCCGGGCCTGCGAAACGACACAGGCCCACCCCAACACAAAAAAGAGCATCCACCCCAGCAAGCGTAACCCCGTCAGGGGCAACCGTGGAAAAATCCGGCCCGGCAACCCGGCTCTCATCTCGGGAGACAACTTCGCTTTGAACACTCCCAATTTTGAACCGATCCGGAGCTAAAACCCAGTCGCCAAATCCGCCTCCCACGCAATTTCCGTCACCGGGGGCATCCCCCTTCCCATCGAGTCGCGGCAGCAATTCCACAGAGGGCTCTCCCACTCTGCGGGCATACCGCGTGCTCCCCTCCCCCAATGCCATGCTCCAAGAGTTCGATTTGATCGTCATCGGTTCCGGTCCCGCCGGGGAAAAGGCCGCAGCCAAGGCCGCCTACTTCAACCACAAAGTCGCGCTCATTGAGAAAGAACCGGTGGTCGGCGGCGCCGGCGTCAACACCGGCACACTCCCCTCGAAGACCCTCAAAGAAACCGCCATCTTCTTCTCAGGCCGTTACGAGAAGGGCTTATACCGTGCGGAAAAAGTGCTCGAGAAGGAGACCCGCGCCGAAGACTTCCTCTACCGCGAAGAACTCGTCCGCAGCGAGGTCGAGTCCGAGGTGTTACGCAATATCGGCGACCATGGCGTAGAACTCATTCGCGGATTCGCCCATTTCACGAGCCCACACGAACTCGCTGTCCGCCAGGCAGACGGCACCCTTTTCACACTGCGCGCCAAGCACTTCGTCATCGCCACGGGCTCCTACCCCTTCCACCCGGAAAACATCCCCTTCGACGGCGAGGCCGTTTTTGACTCGGACACCATCCTGCGGCTGCGTTCCATTCCGAAGTCGATGGTCATCGTGGGCGCGGGCGTTATCGGGTGCGAATACGCGACCATCTTCGCCACGATGGGCACGCAGGTCCATTTGGTGAACAACACCTCCAAGGTGCTCGGATTTCTCGATTCGGAAGTGGCCGAGGCCCTCGTGGAGGAAATGCGCAAAGCGGGCGTTTCCATCCTATTCGACACCAACCCGTCCGAGGTCTCACGCATCCCGGGGCAGGACGGCCCCACCGTGCGTACTGTCCTGCAAAACGGCTCGGTCTTGGAAACGGACGCCTTTCTGTACGCCGCCGGACGCAATGGAAGCACCCTCGGGCTAGGACTCGAAAATGCCGGGGTCGCACTGGGCAAACGCCAGGCCATTGTCGTCGACGAACACTACCGCACCAATGTGCCGCACATTTTTGCGGTCGGCGACGTGATCGGGTTTCCGGCGCTGGCGGCTACGAGCATGGATCAGGCGCGCGTCGCCATTTCGCACATGTACGACCTGCACGACCTGGACAGGCTACCCAAGGTGTTTCCGTACGGAATTTACACGATCCCAGAGGTTTCCATGGTGGGCCTCACCGAGGACCAGGCGCGGGAACAGGGACTCGAGGTCGCGGTGGGCGTGGCGCACCACGCGCGAACCCACCGGGGACGCATCATGGGGCTGGATTCCGGCTTCCTCAAAATCGTGTTTCTCAAGGATTCGCTCATCATCGTCGGTTGCCACCTGATCGGTCCGCTCTCTGCCGAAATCATTCACTTCGGCCAGACGCTGGTGACCGACAGAAAAACCCTGCACGACGTGATTGGCACGGTCTTTAACTACCCGACTTTGCACGACTTGTACAAATACGCGTGCTATGACGGCCTCGGGAATCTGAGCGGCCACAAAATGCGGCGCTTCTAAACCCGGCGTCCCCTGCGCAGCCCCCACTCAGGGGGCACCAGGAAACCTCAGTCTCGGAACACAATCGTCCGATTTCCCCGGACCAGGACCCGATCCGCGAGGTGGTAGCGCAGCCCCCTCGCCAGCGCCAGGCGCTCGCAGTCGCGTCCGAGTCGGAGCAAATCCGCCTCGGAATGAAAGTGTTCCACGCGAGTCACCTCCTGTTCGATGATGGGCCCCTCATCGAGGCTTTCGGTCGCGTAATGGCAGGTGGCGCCGATGAGTTTGACCCCCCGCTGGTGGGCGCGCTGATAGGGATTTGCGCCAACAAAAGACGGTAAAAAGCTGTGGTGGATGTTCATGATCTGGTTCGGCCATTGCGCGCAGATCTCCGCGGGAACCACCTGCATGTAACGCGCCAGCACCACCAGGTCGGCGCACACCTCCCGCCACAGACGATTCATCGTTTCAAACGCTGCGGGCTTGTTCTCCGGCGTCACCGGGATGTGGTGAAAAGGCAGCCCCTCGCGTTCCACCAAATCGCGAAAAGTGTCGTGGTTCGAAATCACGCAAGGGATCTCGAAACTCAACTCTCCCGAGCGCCAACGCCAGAGCAGATCCGCGAGACAATGCCCCTGTTTGCTGACCATCAACACCACCCGCGGTTTGGATTGGACGGAGCGGATCGACCACTCTGCGCCGAGCTCCTCCGCCAGCGGCGCAAAAGTGGCGCGCACCCCCTCCAAATCCGTCTGCAGGGTGCGGGTCTCCACCGCCAATCGGGCAAAAAACCATCCCTCCGCAGCGTCCGTAAACTGGTGAACCTCCGCGAGGTTGCCGCCATGTCCGGCGATAAAATTGGAGATCTTTGCGAGCAACCCGACTCGGTCAGGGCAGGACAGCTTCAGGAGGGTGATGGCCATTCCCTTGCTTCTCCCAAGCGCCGGCCTCCGGGGGAAGCCAATTCCCAAGGAGCAACCCGGGTTGGAACCCTGGGAAACTGGTGGATTTTCCGCCCAACCTCGGATGCAGTTCCCGCCTATGGCCGCTACTCAATCCACCATGCTCGAACTAGGCACTCCCGCGCCCGCTTTCGCCCTGCCCGAGGTCGTCTCGGGCCGCATCGTGCGCCTCGAAGACTTTGCCGGACAGCGCGCGCTCCTCGTCGTGTTTCTGTGCGCCCACTGCCCCTACGTCGTTCATGTGGCCCCGGAACTCGCGCGCATCGCCCGGGACTACGCCGGCCAACCTCTCGGCATCGTGGGGATCACCGCCAATGACACGGAGGCCTATCCCCAGGACGCCCCCGAACCCACCGCCCGATTCGCCGCCGAACAGGGATTCTCGTTCCCCATCTTATTTGATGAAAATCAGGCTGTTGCGAAGGCTTACTCCGCAGCGTGCACTCCCGACTTTTTCCTCTTCGATGCCTCCCATCGGCTCGCCTACCGCGGCCAACTCGATGCCTCACGCCCCAACCGGGGAATCGACCGCCCCGGCTCCGGCGCCCTCAATGGCGAAGACCTCCGTCGCGCCATCGATGCCGTTCTCGCCGGCCACGCTCCCAGCGCCGACCAGCGCCCCAGCATCGGGTGCAACATCAAGTGGAAACCCGGCAATGAGCCGCAGTATTTTGCCCACTGACCCACCGCTCTCATGGCCAAAGACATCGTCTATTTCGACCTCGAAACCCAGCGCACCGCCAACGACGCCGGCGGGTGGGACCGCAAACGCGACATGGGAATGTCCCTCGCCGTCACCTACTCCACCGCCCGTGAAGAGTACCGGATTTACCCGGAAAAAGAGGTGCACGAATTGGTCGACCAACTCGTGCGCGCCGACTTGGTCGTCGGTTTCAACATCCTCAACTTCGACTACGAAGTCCTGGCCGGTTACACCATCCTCGACCTCGCCCACACCGCCCGCACTCTCGACCTCATGGTCGAAGTCGAAAAAAAACTGGGCCACCGCCTCAGCCTCGATTCCATCGCCACCGCCACCCTCGGCGTCGGCAAAACCGGCGATGGACTCGACGCCATCCGCTGGTGGCGGGAGGGCAAGTTGATGGAAATCGCCGAGTACTGCTGTTTTGACGTCAAATGCACCAAGCTCGTGCACGAACACGGAGCAGCACACAAAGAACTCCAGTACGTGGACAAGTTCCAGAACCGCAGAAGCGTTTCGGTAGACTGGAGTTAGTTAGAGGGACGACTCATATTCGCCGCCCCTTTACCCCCCTTCGCCACTCTCAGGGTAAGAGCTGCACCGCCGTCAACTTGGAGCCGTCTTTGACAAAAAGACGCCCTGCGGCATACGCGGGCGAGGCCCAGGTTTTGCCGGCAAAATGGGCGCGCCCCAGCTCCTCGTATTTTGAATCACTGACCCGGACCACGCGGAGCTCGCCCGTCGAATCCAGCACGAGCAGTGAATCGTTGATCGCGGTCAGGCTGGCATAGTCGCCCAAGCCGCTCTCCTTCCATTTTTCGACACCCGAGGCGGCGTCTAAGCAGACGAGGTCGCACTTCGAACCCGGTCCGATGGTAAACAGGTTCGGCCCCACCTGGGTGGGCGTGCCGATCACCGTCTTCATCGCCAAATTTTCCCACAACCTCTCCGCCTTCCACTCCCCAGCCTTCTGGGCAATGCGGAACCGGATCGTTCCGATACTGGTCGAAGCCACCGTCACCGTATCGCCATCGAGGAGGGGAGTCGCCACATGACGTTTGGCTCCGGTCCGAAGGGGTTCGCGCCAAAGGACTTTTCCCGAGGCTGCGTCCACCCCCATCAAGGCATCCGCCGTGAAGTGAACGACTTGCCTCACACCCCCCAGCGTTCCCACCATCAGACTGGAATAGGCAGTGTTATCACTACCCGCCGCCCAAAGCTCCTTGCCCGTCTTTTTGTCAAACGCCACCAGCGTTCCCTTGGTCGGGCTTCCCACCGGGACAAAAATCCGGTCGCCGTCCACCACAGCACTCCCATTGTTTCCGTGTCTCCGGGAAGCCGTTTCCTTGGAACCCGGATCGGGGCTCTTGTTCCCGAACCAAACGGCCCCGTACTGCTTCTCAAAACTGAACCCCCACAGCACCTTGCCATCCGCCAGAGACAGACAGCGAAACTCCCCCCCACACGACTGAACATACACCCGGTCACCATCCACGAGCGGGGTGCAGCGCGGCCCTTCTCCATAAGCATTCTGAAATTCCACCATCGGGCCCACAACCGCCCGCCACTTTTCCTTCCCCGTCGATGCATCCAGCGCGTGCACCGTCTCCTGACCATCCACGCCATCCATGAGCACCAGCACTCCCCCGGAAACCACCGGCGATGCCTGGCCCGGGCCCACGTCCACCTGCCAGAGCACCTTGGGATTGGCCGAAATTTTTTCGATCCGAACCGTCGGGTCCTTGAGAACCCCGGTCCGGTCCGGTCCCCGCCATTGGGGCCAGTCAGAAGCGAGAAGGGACGGTGCAATGAACCAAAGCGCGAGGATGCTGGGGGAAGCGTTCACGCCTTGGAGTTTAGCGAATCAAAGGGCGTGGATCACGCCCCAAATACCAGGACTCCAAACCGCCCCGGGACATGAAATTGGGCCAATCCCGTGGGCGACCAGGCGCTCAACTCCCGAGGTAAACCCGGCGGACGATCGATCCTTGTAAAATTCACCCGCCACCGATCACCGATTTGAGGCGCCCCATGGGATACACTCGGAAAAGGGATCGCCATCTCCACAATCCAGCCGGCTGGGACGCGCCGGACCACACTCTGAAACCCCTCGCAGTGCCAACGGAAATCCTTCCGGTATCCGCTCCGGATTCTCCGCATGCAGGCATCCAGAACGGCATTGTTGGGGTTCACCTCGATCTCAAAATAGGCTTCCGCATCGCCTACCGGGTCGAGGAACACCTCCACCACTTCCTCCGTATACAAGGGCGCGTCGTGCTCGGTCAGGGTTGCCCACGGATGCGTGTCCTCCACCACCCACAACAAACGCAGCTCCAAGTCATTCCACACAGCCCGCACCTGCGTTCCCTGCTGCGGAGACGCCCCATCAAGAACCAGAGACAATTCGGCACCCGCTGATTGTCCCCAGCACGGCGCCCCGGGGTCCGCCTGGAGCGGAACCAACTCCGCACGGCGACACTCCAAAGTAGGCACCGGACGCATGCAGAGCGGACGCGCCTTAGCCCAGCAGCGCCAAATTGGAATCCCTGAGCACCACCAGCACCGCCGCCAGACATGCCAGAATCGCAAGGGTAATCGCCATCACCGCCAACGGTTGACGCTTCTTTTTCAGAGGAACAAACAATCCCGCCGGGTGCTTGGGACGGGCAAAGGATCCCGGTTTCGGAAAATCCACCGCAACCGCATGACGCATCACAATGCTCAGGGCCTCGGCTTCATAGAGGGCATCCACTTCCCCCAGACGAATCGTCGAGCCGGAATCCAGCTGGTACTGCATCCCCTTTTCCAACGCGTGACCATTCAGCAAGGTCGCACCTCCCCCGACCAAATCGCGGATCAGGTATCCCGATGTATCCAACATGAGATCCAAATGGCACTCTGCCACCGACTCGTGGGGGACAATCACCGTATTCGAAAGACCGCGCCCCAAGGTTACCGAGGGAGCCGTGAGATCGTAGGGGGTGGAAGAGCCGTCAGGAAGTTGGAGGGTGAGTTTCGCGTAGGCCATGTTTCGGGGGGGGAGAAATTCGCGAGAGAGCTTAACGCGAACGCTCAATCAGGTCAGCAAACTGTTGGAAGAAATAGCTGGCGTCGTTCGGTCCGGGCGCTGCCTCGGGGTGATATTGAACACTAAAAATGGGGAGCGAGCGGTGGGCCATGCCTTCCACGGTGTGATCGTTGAGGTTCAGATGCGTCACTTCCACCTCGGGGGGAAGGGAATCGGGGTCCACGGCAAACCCGTGATTCTGGGCGGTAATCGCCACCTTTCCCGTCCGCAGATCCTTTACAGGCTGATTTCCACCGCGATGACCAAACTTCAATTTGAAGGTTTTTCCTCCATACGCGTACCCCAGCATTTGATGTCCAAGGCAGATCCCGAAAATCGGCGCACGCCCCATGAGCTCACGGATCGTGCGATGGACGTAACCCAGAGCCGACGGATCGCCGGGACCGTTGGAAAGAAAGATTCCGTCGGGCTTCAGCCCCAGCACTTCAGCCGCCGAGGTGTCGGCCGGAACCACCTGCACCGCAAACCCCTCCTGACGCAACCGCCGCAGGATGTTCCTTTTGATTCCAAAATCGAAAGCCACAATCCGATGTTTCACCGGGGGCAATGGCAAAAAGCCCTGGCCCAGCGAATCCACCGCCACCCCCTCGCGAATCACCGTGGTCCACTGACGCGATTCGAGTCCCTCGGGATCCCAGGCGTAGGGCTCCTTCGATGTCACCTCGCGGACAAAATCCTGGCCGACCACTCCCACCCCTTCCTTCGCGCGTCGAATGGCCTCCTCTGGCGAAAGCGGCTCCGAAGTCAGGCAGCCCTTCATGGCCCCCTTGTCGCGCAAATGACGCGTGAGAGCGCGCGTGTCCACCCCCTGAATCCCGAAGATGTTCCAGCGCTTCAAATAGGCATCCAGCGTCTCCTCCGAGCGCCAGTTGCTCGCCACCGGACTCAACTCTTCGATGATGAATCCCCGCACGTGAGGCTGGGAACTCTCAGCATCCAAGGCGTTCACCCCATAATTGCCAATCTCGGGGTAAGTCATGGCCACCATCTGCCCCCGATACGAGGGGTCCGTTAACACCTCCTGATACCCGGTCATTGACGTGTTGAAACAGACCTCCCCGACCGAAGTTCCGGTCGCTCCGAAGCCTTCACCCACAAAATACCGGCCGTCTTCCAGGGCAAGAATCGCACGCATGAGGCCGCAGAGGATGCTCGCAGAGCCGCTCTGGGCGAGGAAATTTTCCGTCCCCGCGCCAACTCTAGGTTCGGCCCGAAGCTTTTTGCTCGCTCTCTGTTGAGTCCGAACGCTTCAGTCATGCGATCATTTGACACATGGAGAACCTTCTTCCCTTGGAGCCGGAGTCCGCGCCCACGCCCTCAACGCCAGACGTCCCCTCTTCCGCTGCGGAAGCGGAACTCCCGCCCGCCCCCCTTTCCCCCACAGCCGATTCCGCTGCTGAATCCGAAGCCGCGCCTTCGGACGAGCAGCCTGCCGCAGAGACAGAGGTCCCTTCCGAAGCTTCCTCCCCCGAGGCATCCTCTTTAGAGAGCTCTGCTGAACTTACGGCACCCGCCCCCGAGCCGGGCTCTCTGGAGGATTTCGCCGCGCGCTCTCAGAAAAGTCGCCTCCCGGCGGATCAGGAAGCCCAAGCCTCCGAATTGCTGAGGTCCATTCTCCTTGGAGGCCGCGCGGAGGTCGCCCGTGCCGTTTCCGTCATTCCCACGCTGCCGTGGATCGTCACCGTTCAGGGAACCGCCGCCGCCTGGCCGGAAATGAAACCCTCTTTCCGAAGCCAGCTGTTGGCAGGACTGGCCAGAGCTCAGGGCGAAAACGCGCCCCGGGTCCGACTGAGCCTCGCCCGCGGCCTCTTCAAGGTGGATGCCGCCGCGGCCATGAAGCTGATTCTTTTGACCCTCAAGGTCCTGAGAGACAAACAAACCGGCCTCCTCTCAGGGAAAGGCGCCCCCCTGTTTGCCAACGTCCTGATCGGGCGCGGGAAAGCGTGGGCTCTCCAACTTCCCACGGCGGATTTGAAGCCGGCTGAGATCGATTTGCTGGTCCACTCGGCCTTGCACGGAGCCTTCTATGCCCCGCAAGCGCCCATCTCCCAGTTGAGTATTTTGCGCTGGGCCGCAAGCCTCGGCAGACTCGCCAATCTTCCCGAAGCCCTCGACCAAATGGCTGCAAAAAGTATCAGCCGATGGAGCGCCAAGTGGCAGGCGGCCCTCAAAAAAGAGGTCGAATCGCTTCCGCCCTCCTGGCTCGAGCTTTTCAAACCCTTCAACGCTCAGGAAGAAACTCCACGAGCGCGCCCGAACAATCCAGAGGACTCTGATTCCCAAAGAAGGGAGGAGGAAACCGAAGAAGCCTCCCCAATCCCCACCGCAGCGCCAGGGGACCATGCCGAGCCAGAACCGGACTCTTCCGAAAAGGAGGAGGACCACGACGAAGACCTCGAGGAGGAGGAAGACGAGGAAGATTTGGAGGAAACCAAATCGCGTCACGCTGGACGGGAACGCCAGGAGCGCCCGGTGTACGTTTCCAAGACGCTGCCTCAAAACGGCAATATGGGGCGCGATCAAGGCCGCCGCAGCGGGGCGCCCGCACCGTTTAACCTTCAGGAAAGTCTCCGGCAGATCGAGCAGTACGCCCAGGGGCTCCGCAGCGAGCTGCAAGCCGCCCAAAGACAACTCAAACTTCGCGAGGACGACTCCCGGCGGCGAAAATTTGACCGTCAAACCGGGCCGATCATCCCGGGCGAACCCTCCCCTGAAGAATTGGCGCGGCTCAACCTCCAGCTGGAGTCACGCAACAACGAGCTGGCCGCGCAAATCGCCGAGCTCACCCTCGACGCCGAAGATCGCGCCGCAAGCCTCGGACTCACCACGGATTCCCCGGCGCCCACGCCGGACGCTCAGCTGCGCACCCTGCTCGCATTCAAACTCAAGGACGACTTCGAGGACTTCAAAGCCCTCGAGGAGGCCGCGAAGGATCTCGTCGTGCAACAGCACTACCGGAGCGTCCTCCAGCACGTGTTCGAGGTGCTCAGGGCCGAGGGGATTGAATTTACCCTCCCGGAAAGCCCCGCCTAACCCCGGGGACCATCGTCTGGGATGCGGAGCCTCGCGGCCGAAGCCCCCACGGCCACCGACCATAACGGCGGCCGCGGCCATCATTTTTCACAGACCCCGGCGCTCCAGCATGCGCTCCACGTATTTCGCGAGTAAATCATACTCCAAATTGACGCGGTCACCGGCACGACGCGAACGCAGATGCGTCACCTCCATCGTGTGAGGAATAATCCAGATGGTGAAACTGTCCTCGCCCACCTCGGCCACCGTGAGGCTCATGCCGTCTACAGCGATAGACCCCTTTTCCACAAGGTAGCGGGCTCCTTCCGGCGGCAAGGCAATCTGGAGGCGAACGTCGGCTCCTGAAGGCTCCAGCCGCAGAATTTCCGCCGTGCCATCCACGTGCCCCTGCACGAAGTGCCCACCCAGGCGGGCCCCGGCAGCCAGCGCCCTTTCCAGATTCACGAGGGAACCGGGCCGCACCATTCCGAGACTCGTGCGGGCCAGCGTTTCCTGCAGCAAATCAAACTCCAACCGGTTCCCGTCCAGGGCAGAGACCGTCAGGCAGCACCCATTGACCGCAATGCTGTCACCGAGGTGCGCCGTGGGACCGATCAGGGGGGCGGCAATTCCGAGCCGGACACCCCCCGAGGCAGTTTTTTCGAGCGAGACCACCTCCCCCGTTTCTTCAACCAGTCCAGTAAACATGGGCGCAAAATGGCGGGGCTCCTCAAAAGAGGGAAGCATTAGACTGCACCCAGTCGCGGAAAGCGCCGAGAGCCCGAGACCGATGGCTGATGGCGTTTTTGATTTCCGAAGGCAAAACCCCGAAGGAATCCGAGTGCCCCTGCGGGACAAACAAAGGGTCGTACCCAAATCCGCCTTCTCCCTGTTCCCCAGTGAGGAGGGTCCCTTCCACGATCCCATGGAAAAGAGCCCGGACCTCACCTGCCCGCGCCAACACCATCACGCACTCAAATCGCGCCGCCCGCTGAAAAGCTTCAGGAAAGCCGGCCATCTCCCTCAAAAGCAGCGCCCTGTTTTGCGCGTCCGACGCGTCGGGCCCCGCATACCGTGCGGAAACGACGCCGGGCGCCCCGCCCAACGCATCCACACAAAGACCGGAGTCGTCGGCGAGCACCCAGCCTTCCTGAAAACGTCTCGACGCCTCGAGCGCCTTGAGAGTGGCGTTCTGCGGGAAAGTGGTGCCCGTCTCCTCGGGAGCGGGAATATCGGCCCGGGAAGCCAGGTCGGACACCTCCCAGGAAGAGCCGAGGATGGACGCGATTTCCCGAGTTTTGTGGGCGTTTTTGGTCGCGATAAGCAGCTGAGGCATCGGTCAACCCTCGCACACCCCGGGGCACCACAACAGACCGAAGGAGCCTGTTTTCCCCGGGGCCGGCGCTTCTCTACGCTAGAACCAGAGCGTGGCCTCTGCTTACCTCGCAGCCCCTTTTTCCTCCTAAATTCATGAGCACCGAGCGCCGCAAGCCCTACCCCTTCGATCGCATTGAGGCCAAGTGGCAACAGTACTGGGACACCCACGCCACCTTCCACGCCCCCAACCCCGGCGACCCCGGCTTTGTCGCCTCCAAACCCAAGTACTACGTCCTCGACATGTTCCCCTACCCGAGCGGTGCGGGTCTGCACGTCGGCCATCCCGAGGGCTACACCGCCACCGACATTCTCAGCCGCTTCAAACGCATGTGCGGCTACAACGTCCTGCACCCCATGGGTTGGGACGCCTTCGGTCTTCCAGCCGAGCAGTATGCGATCAAAACCGGCCAACATCCCGCCGTCACCACCGCGCGCAACGTCGACATGTTCCGCAGCCAGCTCAAACGCATCGGCTTCGCCTACGACTGGCAGCGCGAGATCAACACCACCGACCCGAAATACTTCCGGTGGACCCAGTCCATTTTCCTCAAATTGTACCACTCCTGGTTCAACCCAATCACCCGCCGGGCCGAACCCATCAGCACCTACACGGGCCCGAACCCGGACGACGTCCGCCTCGCCTACGTGGCAGAAGTCCCCGTGAATTGGTGTCCGGCGCTCGGAACCGTCCTCGCCAACGAGGAAGTCATCGATGGCAAGAGTGAGGTGGGTGGCCATCCCGTCGAAAGACGCCCGATGCGCCAGTGGATGCTGCGCATTACCGCCTACGCCGACCGGCTCATCTCGGAGCTGGACGGGCTGGACTGGCCGGAATCCATCAAGCTGCTGCAACGCAACTGGATTGGCCGTTCCGAGGGGGCTGAGGTGGAGTTTGTGGTGGCCGAATCCAAGCATGTAGTGCGCGTGTTCACCACACGGCCGGACACCTTGTTTGGTGCGACCTACCTTGTACTCGCGCCCGAACACGCCCTCGTTGGCGAGATCACCACGGAATCCCAGCGGGCCGCGGTGGAGCTCTATCAGCAAGCCTGCCGCTCCAAGAGCGATCTCGAGCGCACCGAACTGGCCAAAGAAAAATCCGGCGTCGCCACCGGCGCATGCGCCATCAACCCCGTCAACGGCGAACTCATCCCGATCTGGATCGCCGACTACGTGCTGCCCGGCTACGGCACAGGCGCAAT
The DNA here is from genome assembly GCA_037975925.1 of Verrucomicrobiota bacterium. Classification (GTDB taxonomy): domain Bacteria; phylum Verrucomicrobiota; class Verrucomicrobiia; order Chthoniobacterales; family Chthoniobacteraceae; genus Chth-196. The sequence goes on along the minus strand of JBANFR010000047.1, from coordinate 166 downwards.
CATGGCGGTCCCGGCCCACGACACGCGCGACTTTGAATTCGCCAGCAAATTTGAGCTGCCCATCCGCCAGGTGGTGCAACCCCCGGCGCACGAAGACTGGCGCGGGTTCACCGGCGACGGCCTGGCCGTTCACTCCGGATTCCTCGACGGGCTCGCCACCCCGGAC
>JBANFR010000046.1:0-24230 GCA_037975925.1 Verrucomicrobiota bacterium | reverse complement strand
CAGCGCGTCATGACAAAAAGTCGTGCGCAAAAGCCCGGATGCAACGGGATTTTTTCGGATCGCGCCTTGGTGAGAGGCGCTACGAGGGGCGAGGTACGGAAAGGCTGCTTTACAGCGCGCAGCAACCGGTTGCGTTAACCAGTTTTTAATCACGGCTCGCACTCCGTTAATTAACACCTTTCCAAATTTCATTGGATGTTGAGGGAATGAAACTGGGCCATTCTCTCTCCTGGGAGCTCCTCCTCGGGTCTCCCCCTGATTTTCCGGAGGCTGCCGCTCCCCGCGTGGCGTTCGCCACGCTTCGCGCCCCTCACCGGAGCACATCCCCGGGACAGGATTGGTGGGTCGTAGGGGGAGGGAGGGAGGTCAACTCTGTGCTTCGGGGCAAGCGCCGGGAAGGGCGGGTGTCCCTGATTTTTGGGGGGTGCGATCCAAGGGCGTGAATAACGACCGTCACCGACAAACTTGGGACCTTCCAAGTCAGGTTTTGGATGAGGTGTCGCCGAAACCGTTGGAGGCGATCGGCTCACTCAGCGTGTTTCTGGGAATGTGTCCCGGGGTTGGAAAAACGAATGCGCTTCGAGAGGCAGCCCTCGCGAAGCGGCGCGCTGGAGTCGAAGTGTTTCAGTCCGCGCGGATGGCCGAAGCACTTTTCTACCCATCGGAAACATTCCCTGTGGACGAGTTTCCGGTCTGGAATGGCTGGGAGGGCGCAATTCCTCGCAAAATCGGGGAAGGCGACCGCTCACACCGCTCGCTCTTGATCTGGGGGGATTTGGGGGAGGCCGTTCGCCCGGTGGGAAACCTCCGCGCAAGTTCGGGGTCTATGGAGGAGCTACGTCGATGCTTGGGGGCGGGATTCGAGGTTTTCTGCACGGCAAACATTTTTGGAATCCTATCCTCGAAGGGCGGCAGGTCAGGACAGCGAGGGGCGTTTTTGGAAACGGCCATTGAGGGGTTGTTTGCCGATTATTTGGGGGAGATGCGTTGGGTGGATATGCCGCCCTGGCAGTTGCGGAGCCGGATGGAAGAGTTTCCAGAGCGGTTTTGCGCACTGCGGGAGCGGTGGGGAAACGCGCTTTTTGAGCGGGAAAATCTAGAAGTCCTGCGCGCGCGGACTGCGCAGGTGATGGGGGCTTATTGGGTGGGGAGGTGGAACATGCGGGAACGTAAAAGGAGGGCACCGGAAAAAGAGTCCGACACAAGGGCTGAGACCGAAAACCGGAAGGATTTGAGTGTGGCGGAGGGATTACAAGGATGCCTGATGGAGGCGCTTGCACATGAACTCAAGGGGCCGGTGGCGATCTTGGTGGCAGGTCTGGAGGCTGCCCAGCCAGAGTGGGGTGCGTTGAAGCAAGCGGCGGAACGGCTTCGACGGACAGTGGAACACTTGCTGGATTCGGCCCGACTCGATTCTTTGGGTGCAGAATTGCGCCGCGAGTGGTGCGAGGTGGCGGAGTTGGTCCAGGAGGCTCTCCAAATTTCAGCCCCGGGGCGCCGCGAGGTCAGGGTCGCGATTCCGGAACAAACGCCCCTTGTTCTCGTGGACGGACGGCTGATTTCGCAGGCTCTCTCGACTTTGATCTCCAACGCCCTCGCCTATAGTCCTGCGCACGAACCCGTGGAAATAGAGGTCGAAGTCAGGGGGGCTGATTCCGGTGCCACGACGGTTCATCTCCAGATTAGAGATCGGGGACCGGGGGTGCCAACCGGGTTGGAGGAGCGGGTTTTTGAAAGATTTTACCGCTGTCCCGGAACGCCTCCGGGAGGGCTGGGACTGGGGCTCTCGATCGCTCGCCAGTTGGTGGAGTCCCATGGGGGGACGGTATCGATGGAGAACCGTCGAGAGGGCGGGGCACTTTTTATGATTTCCCTGCCAGTGCCCCGGGGAGTTTCTTTTCCACGGGAGATAACACCATGAATCCGCGTGCTTTGATTATCGACGACGAGTTGCAAATCCGGCGCCTGCTGCGGGTGGCGCTCGAGAGTGCGGGATACACGGTTTTTGAGGCTGACAGCGGTCAAGCGGGCATTACGGAAGCCGCTCACGTGCGCCCGGACGTGATCCTCCTGGATATGAAACTCTCGGATGGCGATGGCATGGAGGTGCTCAAGCATCTCAGGGAATGGAGTGAGACGCCGATTGTGGTTGTGTCGGTGCGCAACAGCGATCGTGACAAGGTGGATGCGCTGGATGCTGGGGCGGAGGATTATGTGAGCAAACCCTTCAGCATGGCGGAATTGATGGCGCGGATTCGGGCAGCCCAGCGCAAGGTGCGCTCACTGGATGAGGAGCCTTTGCTCGTGATTGGGGATTTGACGGTGAATCTCGCCCTGCGCCGCGTTCTGCGGGCGGGGAAAGAAATCCGACTGACGCCGGTGGAGTATGCGCTCCTGCGTCTTCTCGTGCGTTATGCGGGCCGGGTTTTGACGCACCGACAAATTCTGCGATCGGTTTGGGGGCCCAATGCAGAGGAACACCGATTGTATCTGCGGGTGTACATCAACCATCTGCGCAAGAAGATTGAGCCGGACCCGGCGCGCCCTTCCCTCATTCAAACAGAGTACGGGGTAGGGTATCGATTTGCCCTCCTTGGCGGAGAAGAACCCTCCTCGCAGCCGATGAGCTCCGGGGAGGATGTGGAACCGGATCACTTGGATTAATCAGGGAGGTACCCGCTGGGGGGGGCTGGGACTTCAGGAATATGGGGAGCGCAAAATCCCACAAATGAGGGAATCGCCCCGAGGGACGTTTGGGTTAGGGTGCACCCACTTTCATGAATGGTTCGCTGCGTTTGAATGTCGTCGCCGGGGCCTTCGGGATGTTTTGGTTGTGTGCGCCCTTGGGCGCCCCGCTTCCCCTTTTGATGCAGGCCGTAGATGCCAGTGCCACGCAACTGGGACTTTTGTCGGCGGCATGGCAGTTGGCGATGCTCGCCCAAATCCCGGCTTCTCTGTTCGCCGAGACCATGGACAGACGCAAACCGTTTTGGGCAACGACCTGCATTGTGCATCGGATTCTCTGGGCGACGCCCGCACTTTTGCCCTGGTTGCTTCCCGCCTCCCCGAAACTTTGGCCCGTGGTGCTGATTGCTGCGTTGGGTTTGAGCAACTTGCTTGCAAATGCGGGTACAGCCTCGTGGCAGAGTTGGATGGCGGACTTGGTGCCCCCGGAGTCGGCCGGACGTTTTTGGTCTGTGCGTCAGTTGGTGCTCTCTTTTGGCCTCGTGGGTGCCACTGCCCTGTACGGCTGGATGCTGGATCACGCCTCGCGAGGGGTGGTTGAGAGACCCTACTCTGGATTTCAGCAGGTATTTTTACTGTGCGCGGCGATGGGGGTGCTGGATGTGGTTTTGCACTGTTTTGTAGAGGAACCTGCACACCGAAGATCGGTAACCAGGAAAGGCTTAGGGAAACGCCTGATTCAACCGTTTCAAAAGCGCGGTTTTGGTCTGCTGACTTTTGCGATGGCGGCTTGGGTGGGAGCTCAGGCCGTAGTCGGGTACACGATGGCACTGCCTGGCTTTTTCAGCATGGTGCACCTGCGCGAGGCGTTTGGAGCAAACTATTTGCAGGCCTCTTTGGTCTTCATTTCTGCCGCTTTGGGTGCCGCTTTTTTTACGCCCTGGCTCGGGCCATGGATGGATAGGGCAGGGGCAGCGAGGGTCCTGACACGACTGGTGTGGCTCGGCCCCTTGAGTATGGCAGGGTGGTGGCTCGGTGCTCCCGGGGAAGCGCAATGGGGAGGGATCATTTTTCCTAAGGCCATTGTTTGGATCTCCATCGCGGCCCTCCTTCAGGGAGCAATTTATACGGGAGCCATGCTCTGCCAGTTTCGTCTGACGCAGGTTTACACGGCATCCGAAGGGCGCACCGTCGCCATGGCGGTGCATTGGAGCATCGTTGGGATGGGCGGCGCGCTTGGGGCAGTGGGGGCTGGTTGCCTTAAAGACGCTTTGCCCTCAGGGCCACTCGGTTTTCTGCCCGGGCAATGGCGGACGTTTGACCTCTTGGTCCTCCTTCATGCCCTGATTGCCTGGGCCATGGTATGGCCCCTCTGTCGATCGCTTCAGCGCGGTGCCGATGGGGACACTTCGGAGCTTTCGCCACGCTGAAGCTGTTCGCTCAAGTCAGGGAGAGCATCCAGCGAAATGCAGACGCCGCTGGGGTTCACCAACCACACTGTGGGCAGCGTGTTCACCCCCCAACGCCGTGCCAAAGAACTCATCCAGCCGCGCCCATCCCACCCGATGATCCAGCGTTCCCCAAACACCTTGCGCGCCCTCTCCATCGCCACCCGATCCTCATCGAGGCTGATCCCCACCCGCACCACCTCCGGATATGCCCTCAAGGCCTCGTTCACCCTCTTCCACGCATCCAACGAGGGCGATGAACTTTCCGAAAAATACAGCACAACCACCCTCTTGCCTCGGCAATCCTCCATCCGGAACGGACGCCCATTCAAATCCTGGAAACGCAGCGGAAGCGGTTTTCCCAAAATGTCCAAGCGCGTCTGGTCATCGGCAATCCGCTTCCGCAGCCCGGGATCTTGATTGATCCGCGCGGCGGCCCCCAAAAGCTCGGCTTTCACCGACGGTTCACGGTCAAATCGGGTGGCGACCTCCACCAAAAGCCGCGCCAGACGGCGATCCGCGGGAAAACTCTCCCGAAACTCGCGGACCGCTGCCAAGAGTTCAGACCTCTGGGCGGCGTCAGGAAAACGGTTGCGTCTCATCCACTGACTGATGCGGGTGAATGCGACCTCCGCTTTCTGCTCCCGGGAGCCCTGGCTCTCCAGCGCATCGAGAAGCGCGGACGATTCATTTTGAAACTCAACGCGTCCCTCCAGCTCCGCTCGAATCGTCAGTGCTCGCGCAAGTCTCAGTCGCGCTTCAAAGACTCGGGAGTCATTTCCGGCCACTCCGAGAAAACGGCGCAGCGAACGCTCCTGCAGTTCAACATGTTTGGCGTAGATGGACTTTGCCTCCTCCGGAGTTTTCGGCACCTGTTTGGGACCTGCATCGAGCGCAATTACCAAGTTCCACAGAGAGGCCAAATCCGACTGAGCCAAGCCTTTGCTCGAAATCGAAACGATACAAATCGAAGCCATGCCGCCCACCAACCGGGAGCCTGAGGTCGTCCAAAGGGGAATCATAAAGGAACTTCGTGGACTAAGGGTGGCCGCCCTTGCGGATTTTGCGCGGCGTTTTTCCAAAGGCCCATTCCAGCCCCCTGGCGAGCCGTTCCTCGATGTGGTCTGCATGCCCCTCCGGGGACTCGTAATACGTGGCCTGACTATTCGAGTTGATGAGCTGATACAGGACTTTGGCCCCCTTCTGGGCACCGAACTCGTCGTGCTCGGCGCCATCGAGATACACTCGGTGATAGGGCATAAACACGTGCGCATTGCGCCGAGCAATCACGACGGGATCCTCCTCTAGCCAGTTCTGCCAAACTTCCTCAATCCAAGAACCCTCGGAATTGTACAACCAATGAAATTCTCCCGGTTCATTTGGGCCCTTCGGCGCATAAGCCGCCGATAATCCCAGCATAATTTGGACAAGATTATTTCCAGGCCGCGTCATTCGTTCTGGAGGCGCTGTGTAGGCTTCGAGCTGTCTTGGCGTTACACTCCGCACCACCTCAGCCTGCGCCAAAGGACGGTGCGTCACGTCAAAATCCGTGTCTGGCGACAAGGCGATGACGGTTCCAAAACGCTCCGGCGCCTTCATCGCGGTGCGCAAAGCGCCGAAGCCACCGCTGGAATGCCCGGCAATAATCCGGTCCCTCGGAGTCGCCGGTGTTCCGTACTTTTTCTCCAAGGCGGGAATCACGTCATCGAGCAGGTAATCGGCGTAGTTTCCCTGAGCAGGAGAGTTCAGATATTGGCTTCCGCCCCACCGATTCCGGCAGTCCACGACCACCATCCGGAATGCCATTCCTTTGTTGGCGAGTTGCTGAAAAATTGCTGCAAACTGCTCGCCATTCGGGCCCAGAAAATCCTCCGAGGACCCTCCATATCCCGGCAAATAATAGCAGGTAATCAGTTTTGAAGAAAAGCGCGGCAACTCCGGCGTGAACACCGCCACGCGTCTTTCAACAGGATCCCCCAAGGGATTGTTCTCGAGCATGTTGCCCGGGACACGCACCGCCTCAAAGTGAGGGGATGCAAAGGCGGAAACGCCCGCAGCCACGCTAAGGGCAAGAAACCAACCAGTCGGGTTCAGGTCAAAACGCTTCATGGGATGGGTAAAGAAAGCTTTTTCAGTGACTCTCACCGATACAAGCATCCGAGGGCTCGGCTCTTTGGCGCTATTCAGCGTTCACTCAGACTTCCGCCAGGGACAAATCCACCTTTTCCACCAAGGCCGTTTCGCCTGCTGCGCTTTTTCCTGAAAAATCCGAATCTGGGCACCGACATCTTCCCGGGATACCAAGGCACTCCGTCTCAGAGTGATCGGCTGCACCGGGGCGTCGGAAGTGTCCGTCGCAACATTTCCAAGCACCTCCAAAACTGCATTCCCTTCAATCACCTGTCCAAAAACGGTATGCTTTCCATCCAGAGTGGGGAGCGGCTTTAAGGTCACGTAAAACTGGCTTCCATTGGAGAGACGCCCCGGATTGACCGTATCCGCCAATCGCCCCATGCCCACCGCCCCCGCCCCGTGGCGTCGGCGAATCTCGGGAGGGAGTGTGTAGCCTGGGCCGCCCGTTCCGAGATCGGTTCGGTCCTTACCGCGGCTGAGCGGATCCCCGAATTGCACGAGGGTTTCCGGGAGGACCCGGTGAATGCGCAGCCCATTGTAAAAGCCCTTTTGGATCAGCTTTTTGAAGTTTGCCACATGCTGTGGGGCGTCGTTTTCAAAAAGCTCGAGCGCAATCGGATCCAGAAGGGCGCCATTGCGTTCAAATTGGAGAAGAGCGACCTCGGAAGCCGCTGAAGCGAGGGGGGAACTCAGGGCGAGAACACACAAAAGGAGCGTGCAGGATTTCATGTCAGACAGGGGTGCGGGATCGAGAGGGTGGAGTTTCCAGCGCCACCCTAGCGGCGGACCCAATTCCCGCAAAGCCAGAGGTGTTCGCGCACAATTCTTCCCCAGTACCCCGGGGGGCAGGCCCGAAACTGCCCGCGCCGGCAACAGAACGCCGCCCCGCTAAACTCGAGTCCACTGGATACCGGATTCCGTCTCAAAGTGCTCACCTTCCACTCCGCGCTTCAAATACGCGAGGGCCACCACCTTTCCGTCGGCGAGTCGCGCGGCGCTCGTAATTTTGCCTGCCACCTCCAAAGCACCCGGGCCCCTCGAGCTTGCAGGAATCCGTAATTCAGTACCTGTCTCGGGAACGGCGCTCGCTTCCCAGGCGAGCAAACGGATCAGACTACGGTTGACGTGTCCGACGCTTCGCAGACGGGAGATCACCTCCTGCCCAATATAGCAGCCCTTGTGATAGTTAATGTGGGTTGCCTCAAGACCCGCCTCTGGGGGAAGCGTGTCTTCATTAAGTTCCTTCCCCCAACGCGGTATCCCGCGCTGGACGTGCAGCGTCGCCCAATCTGTTGCCGATGCGAGAGGAAGAGAACAGGCGCCCAAGACCGCATCTTTGGACTCAAGCGGGAGAATCAGATCCCAACCGGGGGCCTTCAGTCGCTCGGCTCGCACTCGGGGGAATGGAAGCAGGACGGTCGGAAGGTCTGATTCCTTTTCAGCGCAGCAATGAAGGAGTACTTCTTTTCCGGAAATATCCTCCAGGGTCACGTCGTCAGAGATGAGGTAGCGATCGAGCCGGGAGAGAATGGATTCGGCGAGTCCTGGCTCGGAGTCTACTACGAAGGATGGTTCGATCCGACTGATCCAAAGTTCGGCTTGCAGGCGCCCCTTCGCGTTGGTGAGGCAGGCGGGCAGAGCAGAAAAGGGCGCGATGTGGCGCAAGTCCTGGGAGACTTGTCCATGCAGATAGCGGAGGCAATCAGGACCGGAGACACGGATTCGGGTGCGCTCGGACAGATCAAAAAGGGTGGGGGGCAGCGAGGGAAGGGAAGGTGCGGCCATGGCAGTAAGCAAAGATAAGATGTGCGATGCGGGGAGCAAGGTGAGGATCGGGGGAGCCCTCTTTTCAAAACGCTGAATCTTGATTGGGCGAAGAAAGCCGATGCGACGGCCTCCGCTTGCGGGGAGTCCCTGCGCAATCTTTGCTCCGGTGGGTGAGATTTTCCAACCGATGCGCTCCGGTTTCAAACGAAGTCCCCGATTTTTCGACTCTCCTTTTCCTGATTCCCTCGCCATTCCGTTGCAACGCGGGACCTTCTGGGCGAAAATGAGGGTGCTATGGGATCCGGGCTCTTTCAGGCTCAATGCACACGCCGCCGTGTTTTGAGGGGGTTGGGGAGGGGCATGTTGGGTAGTGCCGCTTTTTTGGGGGAACGTGGCCTTGGCTTTTTGGGAAGACTTTGCGCCCGGGATTCTGGCGGGCGCTTTGACGGTGAATCCGGCGGCCCGCGCCGCGGGGCGCTGGGGCCACCACCGGTTGCCACGACTCGAAACTCAGCGGGCGCGGCCAACCACGGGGGATGGACCCTTTTGCATTATGCAGGGCGCGATTACCTCCCCCTGAGGGAAATTGGAGCATTCTACAACCTGGGCCCGTTGGAGCGGTCCCAGGGGCAGTTTCGGATTTCTCTCGGTAATACGGCTCTGCGGGGGACGACGGATTCGCAGGAGTTTTTTATCAGTCACCTCAAATTTATCCTCAGTTACCCGATCCGGGAGCTTGAGGGGGAGTTGTGTATGTCCCGCATGGATCTGGTCAAATTGGTGGATCCGGTGTTGCGCCCGGGAAAAATTATCGCGCCGAAGCGGGTCGACACGATTGTACTCGATCCCGGTCATGGTGGGAGCGACGCGGGAGCCGGGGGGCGTACAGGGGAGGAGAAGGTGTGGACTTTGGACGTGGCCTTGAGGGCTCGCGAACAATTTCTGGGCGCCGGATATCAGGTGCACATGACTCGCGTGCGCGATGAATTTGTGTCCCTCGAGGATCGGGTGCGCCTCGCCAACCAGTTCGATCGGGCTCTCTTGATCTCGGTCCACTTCAATTCCTCCGGGAAGGGATCCGGCGTCGAGACCTACACGCTTGCGCCGAGGGGGGTGCCCTCGATGGCTGCAGACGGCCCCCTAGTCACCGACCTTGTCGAGTGTCCCGGCAATGCGAGGGATGCGGAAAACATGGCCTTGGCCACGGCGATGCACGCCGCGGTGGTGGCGCGCTCCAAGCTGCCGGATCGCGGAATCAAGCGGGCCCGTTTTTTGGTCATCCGAGAGGCGTTGGTGCCGAGCGTGCTTGTCGAGGGCGGCTTTTTGTCCAACCCCGAGGAGTTACGCCAGATCGCCTCCCCGCGCTACCGACAGGAAATGGCTTTGGGAATGGTAGAAGCCGTTCGGAACTACCGAAGAGCCGTGACTCCGGACTCCGGCTGAGGCACTGTGGAGCCCCGCTCGAGCGGGTCACCACCGAGGCGGCCCGGGAGGGCGGAGGGGCACCACCCGGGGAGTACTCGGAGGCGAGTGCGGGCAGCTGGCGCTGGCCGCATTTCCAGCTCGGTCCATCCGGGCTTTTAGAGTTCTGCTAGCAATCGCTCGTGAATGTTTCCAAAACCGCCATTGGAAAACACGACGAGCAAATCCCCCTCCGTCACGAGAGGCCTCAGTCTCTGAATAATCTCAGAAACTCCGGGCTCGTAGAATGCTGGTTTCCCCTGGCCGGCGATTGTTTCCACCACGCGAATTGGGTCCAGGCGGTTGTCGGGGGGCAGTTGCTCCAGACGGGCCACTTGGGAGAGAATCACGCCGTCGGCCAGAGCGAGCGCAGCAGGAAGCGAATCTTGAAACACGGCGCGTCGCGTCGTGTTGGATCGAGGCTCAAAGATGGCCCAAAGACGTTTCCCTGGGTATTGAAACCGCATGGCCTGAATTGTCTGGGCGATGGCGGTCGGATGATGGCCAAAATCGTCCACCACGGTGATTCCGCGGACACTTCCCCGAATCTGCTGTCGGCGGACTACGCCTTCAAAAGCAGCCACTGCAGATTGGATCTGGGGGATGGGAACGCCACAAAAGTGCGCCGCGCAGATGGCCATCGCCGCGTTGCGGACATTAAACTCGCCGGGGATTTGGAGTTCAAACGGCGTTTCAAGAAGCGTGAACCGGGCTCCAGATCCGTAGACGGGGTGGAGGATGGGAAAGGATGCGTTTGACGAGAAACCGACGAGTGAGACGGGAGCCCGGGAGCTTTGAATTACGTCGAGGACGTTGGGGTCATCCGAGTTGGCGAAGACGGCGCCATTCTCGGGCACCAGATTCAAGAGCCTTCGAAAGCTCGTCTTGATTTCATCGAGATCCCTGAAGATGTCGGCGTGATCAAACTCAAGGTTGTTGATGAGGACGATTTCAGGAAGGTAGTGGAGGAATTTTGAGCGCTTGTCGAAGAATGCGGTGTCGTACTCGTCTCCCTCCAAGACGACTTGTTTGGAGGGATGGAGGGAACAGCCTTGGCCGAGATTTTTGGCGATCCCCCCGATCATGTAAGCCGGATCGAGACCGGCTGACTTCAAAATCCAAGCAAGCAGAGAAGAGGTGGTGGTTTTTCCATGCGTCCCGGACACCACAAGGTTGGTTCGACCTTGAAGGAAGAAATGTTTGAGGGTTTCGGGCAGCGAAAGATAGGGGAGTTTACGGTTGAGAACCGCCTCCAGTTCTGGGTTTCCACGAGAAATTGCATTTCCGACCACGATCAGGCCTGCCGATTCAGGAAGGTTTTGGGCGGCGTAACCACGGCAGAGGGCGATTCCTTTCCCTTCCAGAAAGGTGCTCATCGGCGGATAGACATCGTTGTCGGACCCCGTCACCGTAAATCCCTGAGCAGCCATGGCGGAGGCCACGGCCCCCATCGCTGTGCCGCAGATACCAATGAAGTGAACGTGTTGGTGAGAAAGCTGCATGGTTTCGGAACTTAACGACGGCAGTCTGTGGCGCAAAACAAACACCCGCTGGATTTCGCTTTTGCCACTCAAAGCGGGATCCAGTCGGCAGAGGAACCGCTACAGATTGCCCGGCTCCGAGAGCAATTCGGCGATCCGCGCCAGGAGACGACCGGCACCTCCCCCATCGAGGACGCGGTGATCGAAGGAGAGGGTGAAGTGGGCCTCTGTTGCTGGCTGAAAGTTGTTGAGAGAGGCTTCCCAACGCGGGACCATACGCCCGGCCCCCATTCCCAAGACGAGGCTCTGCTCAGGCAGCGGAATGGGCGTGGCCCATTCGAGCCCGAAAGTTCCAAAATTGGTCACGGTTGCGATGGAGCCGCCGGTGGCATTTGGGGGTAGACGCCGTCGACGCGCCAAATCCACCAGATCATTGTAGCGGGTGAGGAGCGCCGCCAAAGGAGTTCGTTCCGCATGTCGCAAAACCGGTACGAGCACCCCATCTTCGGCTTCTACGGCGAAACCCACGTCAATCGAGCGAGGATGCACTATTTTGTCGCCGACCAGCCTCCCCGCCACTGCGGAGTTTTCCCCGAGAGCAATCGCCAAAGCTCTGAGAGCATAGAGCGCAGGGCCGGGCTTTGGGTTGCTTTGTTTCCGGTGCAAGAGCAGGGGATCTATCACGATTGGCATCCCCACCGTCGCGAGCGGCCTCGTCCAAGACCGGCGCATCGCATCCGCCACCGCGACCCGCATCGTGGAGGCTTGTGAAAGTTGGTGATCCTCCAGCTGAGCCAAGAACTTCTCAAGGTCCTCAATCGTGAGTCGCCCGGCTGCACCACTGCCTGCAACCCCGGAAAGATCCGCCGCATGGAGCCCCAACTCCGCCATCCGCGCTTTCATTCGGGGGGACAAAAAGCCTGCTCCCGATGCATGAGCGGGCACGGGAAGCCCATGAACCGTGGGTTCAACCCCGCGCTGGGCACTCGGGTAGGACTTGATCCCCGTCGCCTCCGCGTCCCCAGGGGAGAACCCGTGAGGAAGAGATCCATTCCCGTCTTCTGTTTGAACCGGCGAATCCAGTCCGAGACGTTTGGCCTCCTCATCCGAACACAGGATGTAGCCCAGGGTGGCTCCCACCGGGTAACTCTGCCCGACTTCGATCGACCAATCGGTGAGCGAGCCCGAGCAGGGTGCGGTGACGCCCATGGTTGCCTTTTGAGTTTCGACCTCCACGATGTCTTGGTCGCACTCCACACTGGCGCCGACGGGAAAGGGAATGCTGACAATGGTAGCCTCGGCGATAGACTCCCCAAGCTGGGGCATAACAATCGGAATGAGCGGCATGGAGAAGGAGAGTGTGAAGTTTGTGTGGCCCCGGAGTTAAACCCGGAGCAGCGCGCGCAGAGAGTCGCCTATGGTTTTGGCTGTAGGACGGTGGGTGCCCCAAAGGTTGGGGTGAAACGGAACGGGGGTGTCCTTGGCATTCAGACGCATCGGCGGAGCATCCAGCAAATTGAAGCCTTCCGAAGCAATCCGAGCCAGAACCTCCGAGGTCACTCCCCCCCACGGCCAAGCCTCTCCCACGGCGAGAACACGCCCAGTTCTTGCAACCGACGCGAGGATGGTATCGGTATCCAGTGGCTTCACCGATCGGAGGTCGATCACCTCAATTTCCCATCCCTCTGCCGCCAATTCCTCCGCAGCCCGAAGAGATTCGTGCAACATAGCGCTGTAAGTCACAACCGTAGCATCTCTTCCTGCGCGGCTAATACGTGCCTTGCCTATGGGCAAGGCCTCGTTCGGAAGATCATCGGCTTTCAAGTGGTAATAAAGATACTTGTGCTCGCAGAAAATAACGGGGTCGTCACAGGCTACGGCTGCCAGTAGAAGAGAATAAGCATCCTCCACAGTGGCGGGAGTAAGAACAATTAGCCCGGGATACTGCGCGTAAATCCCTTCCAAACTTTGGGAGTGAAAAGGACCGCTTCCGGAGGTTCCGCCGCAGGGCAAACGGATCGTGATTGGGCAGGGAACCTGAGTTCTCCAAAACAGGGTCGCCGCTTGGTTTACAATTTGGTTAAAGCCGACCGTTGAAAAGTCGGCAAATTGCATCTCGATGATAGGCCTCATTCCCTGAATTGCAGCACCTATCGCCGAACCAACCATCGCATCTTCACTAATGGGAGAGTCCAAGACGCGACCGGGGAATCGCTGAGCTAGTCCTTTTGTCGCCTTAAAAGCTCCCCCAAAAAAACCCACATCCTGTCCGTAAATATAGACGCGGGGATCATTCTCCAGTGCCTTACACTGAGCTTCGCGGATCGCTTCGAGGTAGGTAATCAAGTTCGGAAAAGTTTCGGGTTTTATTGATCAACCATTTCGACCGGGCGCCTACAAAAGCCCCTCCACAAGGTTCCTCGAGGCAAGCGCTATCCATTCTTCTTCCGCAGGGTCCGGCGCTGCCTCGCGAGTGCTAAAAGCAACAGCCTCCTCCACCTGATGGATCGCATCTCTATGCCACGCATCGAGAGTCGAGACGTCTGCCCAGCCCTCCGCAAGAATTCGAGATTCAGCCACAGCGAGGCAGTCTCTTCCGAGCGGCATATCTCTCAGGTGTGGCGAGACATAATGGCTGTCGTCGTGTTCGCCGTGTCCGACCAAGCGAAGCGTCGTGGCGACCACCAGTTGTGGGCCCCCGCCGGCTCGGGCCAACTCGACGGCCGAGCCAATCACTGAGAGGCATTGGGCCAAATCCGTGCCGTCCACCGCATGCCCCTGAACTCCATAACCCACCGCTTTATCCAGCAAATCGGGACAGGCAAACTGGCGGGAATTCGGGGTGGAATACGCGTACTGATTATTCGTGACAACGAGGACGAGGGGGAGTTTTTCGACGGCAGCCTGATTGAGCGCCTCGTGGAAAGAACCCGTGGAAGTCGCGCCTTCGCCGAGGCTAGCGGCACCGACCGTGCCCCGGCGGCCCTGGAAACGGTGAGCAAGCAGAATCCCGCTCACAACAGATACCATGGCTCCCAAGTGGGAAATCATCGGGAGCAGACCCTCCCTGGGCCTTCCTCGGTGCACATTTCCGTCGCGGCCGCGCATCGGACCGGATCTCGCGCCCATATAAGTGAGCGTAAAATCGAGCAGGCTCTCCCCGAAGGCCAAGCGTCCGGCTTGATCGCGAATCAAAGGGGCGAAGACATCACCATCTCGGAGAGCGATTCCGGTGGCAACACTGACGGCCTCCTGACCTTTGCCCAAAAAGACACCTCCGGTGATCTTTCCCGCGCGGTACAAGCTGGCAATTTTTTCCTCTGCGGAGCGCGCAAGGAACATCCAGCGATAAGCGCGCCTGAAGGTTTCGATAAAATCGGGCGCCCAGACGGAGCCCTGTGCGGGCGGATGCGGCACCGTGGCGGAAGGCAACATGGGGGCGAGTGTAGGGAGGGGTTTCTTGCGGGCGCAAGGGTTCTTCGGGATGGAACCCGGAACGGATCTGGTTTTTTCAATGAGAAAGAGCCCAGACAACCCCCAATGAACCCGAGGGCAGCATCACTCCATATGACATACATTGTATTGGGTTACAAATAAGACGCTCAATGTGAATGAATTTGGGTGCTGTGAATAACTTGTGAACAGTCCGGATCCGGCTTTTCACTCGCATCAATCCTGCTCCACGCTCGGGTCGCAATTTGGGAGGCGGTACCCGCCGGCTCCCCAACGCTGCGCCGATTCATTGCGAACACTTTTCCCGCTTTTCCCTCTATGGCTGACCCAATCCTCGATACCCGCCAGAAAGCTCTCCAGGTGAATTTGGACCCTACTTTTTACGGGACCTTCGCCGAAATCGGCGCCGGCCAAGAAGTAGTCCGCTGGTTTTTTCGAGTCGGAGGAGCTGCCGGAACCGTCGCGAAGAGTATCTCCGCCTACGACATGACGGTCTCTGACGCGATTTACGGTTACAGTGACCGGTACGTGTCCCGGATGCGTTTAGACTCGATGCTTGGACTCGAGTTTGAGCTCAATATCCGAAGGCTCAGCCTGAAGCGTGGCGAGAGCACTTGTTTCTTCGCCTTCGCGGACACCGTGGCTGCACGCTCCTTTCGCGGTGGCACGGAGTGCCATGGCTGGATGGGAATCACCTTTCAGCACCGTCCGAAGGCGGAGCCCAGCCGCATCATTATCCATGTGCGGATGCTGGACCAGGAGGCTTCCGCGCAGCAGGAGGCGCTTGGAATTGTGGGGGTAAATCTCGTCTACGGGGCCTTTTATCTCCACAAAGAGCCCGAGGCGCTCCTGAGATCGCTGCTGGATTCGCTCTCTGTGGGGCGGATCGAAATCGACATGGTCGAATTCAGTGGAGCGGCATTCAAGGGGGTCGACAACCGGCTCATGAGCCTGCGGCTCATTCAACTCAAGCTGTCGGCGGCGGCCATTTTTGGACCCAACGGCGAGGTTTTGCAGCCGTCCTCGGTCTTTTATAAAAAAGCGATTCTGGTGGAGCGCGGGGCTTTTCACCCGGTGACTCGGGTTCATCAAGACATCCTGCGTTGTGCTGCTGAAAAATTCCGCGCCCAACCTTCAGTTCAGGGAAAGGAGGTCGTGGAGGTGTTTGAGATTACGATGCGAAACCTCTTGTCGGAGCAGCAGGATGTAGATCCAAAAGATTTTCTGGCTCGGGCTGATCTGCTGGGAGCTTTTGGAATCCCGGTGTTAGTATCCGATTTTTCGGAATACTACCGTCTTTCGGCGTTTTTATCCCACCTGACCCAGGAGCCGATTGGCGTCGCCTTGGGTGTGACTCGTTTATTGAATTTGTTTGACGAGTCTTACTACACCGGGTTGGCGGGTGGAATCTTGGAATCGTTTGGTCGCTTGTTTAAGGGAGATTTAAAGCTGTTTGTTTACCCCTCCCAAAATGCGCAAACCGGTGAAATTACGACCGTGCAAAACCTGGAAGTTCCTCCCAGCTTGAAGAAGCTGTACGAGTATTTGTCGGATCGCGGTTCGTTTGTGGAATTGGATAATTACAAACCGGATTTACTCGGGATCTATCCGAGGGATGTTCTAAAATCAATAGCCGAAGGGACGGATGCTTGGGAAAAAATGGTTCCTGTAGAGACCGTCGCTATTGTCAAAGAGAGAGAGCTTTTTGGGTATAAAAAGACGAATCGCTCGCCCACGGCGTGATTGTTGCCGGGGGTGATGTTGGGGACGCTTTAAGCGCTGGTGCACGGGTTTTGCGTCGCATTACCGCACCCGTTTTCTGGTGATCCGCAGGCGCAACCGCCGCCGACTACGTCTACCTCAAAGGAAATCCCCTGGAGGTTCGCTTGGTCATAGACGGTCTGTAAAAACTGGAGCACCTGACCTTCGGGTGGCGTGGCGCATTCCAAGGTGATTCTTACGGGCTTATCCTTGAACTGTGGGTAGGTGTCCGCCATCTCGCCATCCAGGATGAAGGAGAAATAGGCGTTCAGCTTGTCCTGAAGCTGGAACATTTGTTCTTTGCTGGTGCCCCAGGGCCTCGACTCAAACATTTTGAGGAGGACCTCCCCGGACTGAGTCCGGTAGGCGAGAAAATCGATGACTCCCGGGTGCTGGACGCCCTTCGGAGTCTCTAATTTCGACTGGGTGTCGTTGGTGGACGTAGCCATGGTGGGAGGAATGTTATCGGTCTGAGGCTGCCGTTCCACCGATTTTCCAATCTGATTATGAAAGCTGTTGTTGTTGAGAGTTTTGGAGGTCCGGAGGTGCTGCGCCTCGCCAAAGTCGACGATTTGGCGCCCGGTCCCAATCAGGTGTTGGTGCAGTTGCACGCTTGCGGAGTGAACCCGGTGGACACCTACATCCGCTCCGGCGCCTACGGACGTCTCCCAGCTTTGCCATACACGCCGGGGTTTGATGGCGCTGGGGTGATTGTGGCATGCGGAGCGAGTGTGAGGGGGCTGACCAAGGGGCTGCGGGTGTATGTCTCGGGGAGCCTAACGGGGACTTATGCTGAGGCGTGTTTGTGTCTGCCAACGCAGATTCATCCCCTGCCCCGTCAGGGGACCTACGAGGGGGGGGCTTGTTTGGGAATTCCCTACGCCACGGCAAGCTATGCGCTGTTTCACCGCGCGAAGACGCGGCGTGGACAGACGGTGCTGGTTCACGGAGCGACCGGGGGCGTTGGTCTGGCCGCTCTCCAACTGGGGCGCCGGGCGGGGCTGCGCGTTTTGGCGACCTATGGAACTGAGGCCGGGCGCGATTTGTTAATCGAGCAGGGAGCGGAGGCGGTTTTTAACCATCATGAGGTCGGTTATGAGGAGGCCATTCTCTCTTTCACCGGCGGGTTGGGAGTGAACGTGATCCTCGAGATGGCGGCGCATGCGAATCTGGGCCGAGATTTGCCGTTGCTCGCTGCGGGGGGAGTGGTGAGTGTGATTGGGAGTCGCGGCCCCGTGCAAGTTCAGCCTCGGGAGTTAATGAGCCGGGAAGCCGACATCCGCGGAGTCATGCTGGCGAATGCTCCTCAGGGAGTTTTGGCGCAGATCCACGGCGATTTATTTTCAGGGATGGCGGACGGGAGCATCCGCCCGGTGGTGCGGCGGGCCTTTGCGCTCGGGCAGGCGGAGGAGGCGCACGTTGTCCAGACCCAACGCGGAGCCTGTGGAAAACTGATTCTGGACTGCCTCAACCCTTAGGGCGATTCGGGGCTTTGCCTTGGTGACTGAGGGTTGGAGGCGTGTATGGGGCGCGCCACCGTGCGGGGCATTGGAGGCGCCGTTGGCGTCGTCCAGGCATCGAGCGCGAGAGTTTTCCCAATGTTCATCGCCGGCACTTGTTCATCGCCGGCACTTGCAGACACACTGCACGGGTGTCTAGCTCCCCCACCCCGCCGACTCAGGCCCGCAAGATTTTGCTCGGGTTTGTTCTCACCTTAACGGCCATTGCCTATCTCGACCGCGTCTGCATCTCGGCGGCGAAACCGGCGATCAAGGCTGCGCTTGCCCTCACGGATTCCCAAATGGGCTACATTTTCAGCGCGTTCACCTTCGCGTATGCGCTTTTTGAAATCCCCAGCGGCTGGATGGCCGACCGCTTTGGTCCGCGCCTGATGATCACGCGCATCGTGGTGCTTTGGTCTCTCATGACGGCCCTCACCGGGATGGCCTCGGGATTTCTGTCCTTGCTGACGGTGCGCCTTTTGTTCGGGTTGGGCGAGGCGGGGATGTTTCCGGGGCTTGCCCGGGCTTTTTCGCGGTGGATTCCGGGTCGCTCGCATGGGTCGGTCTTCGGGCTGGCCATCACGGCGGCGCTGCTCTCGGGTGCGCTCACCCAAAAGTTGGTGGTGCGCTTGATGGAAGTGATGAGCTGGCGGTGGACGTTTCCGTTATTCGGCGCGGTGGGGATGATTTGGGCAGCGGCGTGGTTTTTGTGGTTTCGGAATGATCCCCGGGAGCACTCGGGGGTGAATGCAGCGGAACTGGAAGCGATGGGTACGGAGCCCCACGAAGCAGCCCATACGGCAGTTCCCTGGCGCCTTTTTTTGCGGAGCAAAAACCTGATCGCGCTCTGTTTGGTTTATTTCGGAATCATCTACGGCTGGTACTTTTACCTCACGTGGATGCCCGATTACCTCCAGAGGGCCCACGGATTTTCTGCGGACCGGGCTGCAAATTTTTCTGCGCTACCGCTGGTGACGATGGCGTTGGGCGTATTCTGCGGAGGCTATCTGACGGATGCGTTGACCCTCCGGTGGGGGCTGGTCCGCGGACGCCGGATTTGTGGTCTGGTTTCGCTCCCGCTCGCTGCGGTGTTGGTTTGTGTGGCGGCGGCGGTGGGAAGCGGCGAGGCGGCGGCGGTGTTTTTGGCGTTGGCCGCCGGTTTGGCTTCGCTTTCGGTGGCCTCGGCCTGGGCGGCGAGCCTCGATTTGGGCGGCCGACACGCCGGAGTGGTCAGCGGGGCGATGAACATGCTGGGCAACCTCGGCGGAGCCTTGAGTCCGGTGGTGGTCGGTCACTGTGTGCAGCACTGGGAACACACCCACCGGTGGGCAGCCTGGCACGTTCCCATTCTGACGACCGCACTGTGTTACGTGATTTCCTTCGGGTGCTGGGCGTTTCTCGAAGTCCGGCGCATCGAATCGTGACTGATCACGAGAAGCCGGAGCCGTGCTCGGGGGCAAGCACCGGCGACTTCCGCGCGGCGCGGCTCCCCGTCCCTGTCTGAAGCCCCAACCATCCTCAGCCCCTCGGAGAGACGATCATTTTTCCAACCCGCATTTGCCAACCCATCGAACATCCATGTCTCATTCCACTTCCCAAGGCCTGCGGCGGCGCATGCTGCCACCGCTGCTGTGCGTCACGCTCTTCGGCCTCCTGTGCGTCCTGCCCTCCCCAGTCCACGCCCAAGGCAACTCGACTCCGCCTCGGCCCGCCGAAGTGCGGGATACCTCCCGGCCCCCGACCCGCTCCCTGGTTGCGATGGTTGAATGGAACAAACTCTCTTGGAACGAATCTTCCCAAACCCCCTCGGGTTCTCCCCTTTTCCTCCGCTTCTCCCAACCTGCCGCTCCCATCGAACTGATCGGGAAAAGTGCGCGCCCCAAAACCGTCACCCTCTCCCCGGATGTGCCCGGCCTCTGGCGCTGGGAAAGCTCCGACATCCTCGCCTTTTACCCCTCGGGGGGATGGCTCCCCCCACGGCGCTACACCCTCGCCCTCAACCCACAGGGCTTCGCGCCGGACTGCACGGTCTCCCTGCATCGCGACACCCACCGCGAACAGCCGATCACGCATCTCTCCTGTAAAATCGAGGCCCAATCCTACGACCTCGACCCGTCCAGTCCCTCCCTCCAACGTGCAATCGCCTCGGTGGTCTTCAGTCATCCCGTGTCCCTCGCCGAGGTCCAGGCGCACTTGCGCGTGCTGCCGCTGAGCGAAACTCCGCTCCTTGTCGAAGGAGGCAAACCCCAAGTGGTTGCCGATGAAAAAAATCCGCTCCGCTTCTGGCTGCGCTCCCCTCTTCTCCGGATCCACGACAAGGAGGACCTCCTGCGCTTTGAAATCACCCCGGGCATCCCGGCGCTCTGCGGCGGCGACCCGCTCCCCGAAACCGCCTTCGCCAAGGTCACCATTCCCTCGCGCTACTCGGGATTCCGCCTCTCTGCCGCACGCTCCCAGATTCTCTTCAACGAAAAGGGAGTCCCCCGGCAATTTCTCGTTCTGGAGAGCAAGGGCCGGGCGCAGGGCAGCGATCTCGCCAAACACCTCGAAGTACGGCTTCTCCCCCAACCTCCCAAAAACAAGGACGGCCGCCCCATCCCCTGGGAACTCAAAAATGTCACCCCCGAGGTGCTGTCCAAAGCTCAGCGCATCCCGCTCGAATGGGTTCCCGGCGAGGGCACCCCGCCCACCTCGGAGCTGTTCGCTTTCCGCCTCCAACCCCTCGAAACGGACCAACCCCTCTGGATCCAAATCCCCAAATTGACCCCCGCTCCCGGGGGATTTCTCACCGCAGAAGACTTCACCGCCCTTGTCCCGGTACCCGATTTCCCCCGCGAAGCGTGGATTAGCGGACGCGGCGGCATCCTTGCCCTCCAGGGTGAACGCAAACTCCACATCCAATCCCGCGGTTTTGACCACCTCGGCTTTGTCCTCGCCCGCGTCCCCGAATCCAAAATCAACCTCTTCGCCAGCCAGGCCCGCGGCTCCTTTGATTCCCCCACCTTTTCCGGCCATTTCAGCCTCAACGACATCGCCCACTTCTCGGATTCGCTCCAGGCGGTGCCTTGCAAAAACCGGCACGACGCCACCCCTTCCGAATTCGATTTCGGTTCCATCCTGGCGTCCAAGAACGTCCAGCGCGGTTTGTTTTACCTCCAGGTGATGGGCGCCCGCCCGCGCCAACCCGAGGATGGCCCCGCCGACCCGCGCAATGGCTCCCCCCAGTGGATCCCCCTTTCCTCCCCACCTTCCACCCGCCAAGACTCGGGCACCCCCTACTCCCGTTATTCCCGCCACTCCCGGTACGCCGGCGAGGACGACGAGGACTCCTCCGATGAAACCGTCCGCCCGCGTGGGACCACCCACCACGAACCCAAGGGAGCCGACGCCCGCCTGGTGCTCCTCACCGACCTCGCGCTGGTGGTCAAAGCCAACCCCGATGGCTCCCGCGACATCTTCGTCCAGTCCTTCGAGAATCAGACCCCCGTCGAAGGCGTTCGCCTCACCCCCGTCAGTCGCAATGGCGAATCCCTCCTGGAGGTCATCACCGACACCGAGGGCCACGCGACCCTGCCCTCCCTGCGCGGACTCCAGGGCCCCAAGGAACCCGTCGCTTTAGTGGCCCGCAAAGCCGACGATCTCTCCTTCATCGCCTGGGAACGCGCCGAGCGCCGCGTCCAAACCTCCCGCTTCGACGTGGGCGGCATCCAGTCCAGTGACCGCGAAGCCCTCAACGCCTTCCTGTTCACGGAGCGCGGCATTTACCGCCCCGGCGATTCCATCCAAGTCGGGGCAGTGGTGCGCCGGCGCGACTGGCAAGGGGACCTTGCCGGACTGCCTTTGGAGGTCGTGCTTTTTAACGCCAAAGACGAAAGAGCCGGCACCTTCCCCGTGAAACTCGCCGCCGACGGGCTAATCACCCTCACTCTGCCCACCGCCGAAACGGCCCCCACGGGCGTCTGGCGCATCCAACTCCAACTGCCCTCCGCCGGAAACGGAAACGCCCTCGGCCAAACCCTCGTGCGCGTTGAGGACTTCCAACCGGACCGCCTCAAAATGCACGCCCACTTCGGTTCGGAGGAACCCCTCCTGTGGCGCTCTCCGGAAAACCTCCGGATCCACGCCGACGTTCAAACGCTTTTTGGAATCCCGGCCGCCTCCCGGCGGATCACCGCAAAAATGCGGCTTACCCCCGCACAGCCAGTCTTTTCAGAGTGGCCGGGCTGGACTTTTGGCATCCCCAAAGGCCCGCAAATCGAGGGGAAAACCGTCGATCTGGGCGAAAACGAAACGGACGAGTCAGGGCGGGCCCAGTTCGCCCTCGCGCTGGAGGAGCAACTCGCCCCCCTGCTCAGAGTCAGCCTGGAACTGGAAGCATTCGAAGCTGACGGCGGGCGCGGTGTGGTCGTCACCCGCAGCACCCTGGTTTCGCGGCACCCCTATCTCCTCGGATTCAAGGCCGACGGCGACACCGCGTTTCTTCCCACCCGATCCCAGCGATTCATCGCAGTGAATGCCGTGGATGCCTCCGCAAACCGAGTGGGCGCCGAGGGACTGCGCCGTATTCTGATCGAGACCCGGCACGCCTCCGTTTTGACCAAACAGGAAAATGGCACCCTCGCCTATGTTTCCCAATCCATCGACCGGGAGCTAGAAACTGTGGACGGTTCCCTTCCCGCGTCGGGACTGCGCCTGGAACTTCCCACGCAAAGCCCGGGGCAATTCCGTTACGAATGGCGCAACGCCTCCGGCACGGCCTTGCTGTCTGTGCCTTTCACTGTGGTTGGTTCGGGGGATACCACGCGCAACTTGGAGCGCTCTTCGGAACTCCAGATCGCGCTCCCCAATAAAACCTGGAAGGCCGGGGAGGAAATGGAGCTCTCCATCCAGGCTCCGTTCGCCGGGGCCGGTCTCATCACCATCGAACGGGACAAGGTGCTGGCGTTTCGCTGGTTCAAATCTGAAAAAACCTCCAGCACGCAGCGCATTTCTGTCCCCGAAGGCATCGACGACGGCGGCTATGTGCATGTCACCTTTGTGAGGGGTCTGAATTCGCCGGACATCTTTACCAATCCCCTCAGCTCCGGCGTTGTAGCCTTCCGCATCTCGCCCGAGCGCCGGACCCTGCCCGTGCAGCTCAAGGTTCCTGAAAAAGCGCGCCCCGGCGAACGCCTCAAGATCACCTACTCCAGCCAGCGACCCGCCCGCATCCTGATCTGGGCCGTCGACGAGGGAATCCATCGGGTAACGGATTACCAGCTGCCTCAGCCCTTGAGCCGACTCCTGGCCAAGCCCGCCCTGGAGGTTCAAACCTTCCAGCTGGCCGACCAGCTCATCCCCGAGTTTTCGCTCCTCCAAAATGCCATGGCCACCGGCGGGGACGGTGATGAGGATGGCGCCGCCGAGCTCAAAGCGGGACTCAACCCATTCAAACGCAAACGCCAGGCCCCAGTCGTTTTCTGGAGCGGAATTCTGGCCTCTGGCCCCGAACCCCGGGAACTCGAATACCAAGTCCCGGATTATTTCGCGGGCGGACTCAACGTGATGGCGCTGGCCCTCGATGCCGAATCCGTCGGCGTCACCCAGGCCCATGCCGTGGTGAAAGGGCCCTTTGTGCTCACACCCAACGCGCCCTTCTTTGCGGCTCCCGGCGATGAATTCTCCGCCTCGCTCACCGTGGCCAATCAACTCGAGGGCGCCACGCCCACCGATCAGGTCCGGGTCCAGGCGGAAACCAGCGGGGGAATCGAGCTGATCGAAAAACCGGACGAACTCGTGACCATCCCTCCCAACAAGGAATCCACGCTCCACTTCCGCTTCCGGGCCACTGCCGCTCTGGGCAACGCAGAGATCCGCTTTTCCGCGCAGGCAGGCCCGGAGCGGGTCGACCAACGTACGACCCTGAGTGTCCGTCCCCCGGTGCCACGCACCTCGATTGTCCAAAGCGGCTGGTTCCGCTCGGACACCCATGAGGTGCCCATTCAACACCCGCTTCATCCGGAGTTTTCCAGTCGGGAAGCCGTTGTCTCCACCACGCCGCTCAGCCTCGCACGCGGGCTGGCTTCTTACCTCCGCGAATACCCTTTCGGATGCAGCGAACAAATCACCAGCCGCGCCTTCCCCTGGCTGGTGCTCCGGGAAGACGCCAGCTTCGGACTATCGAAGGAGGAAGCCGCCAAAGCCGTCGAAACAGCGATCGCCCAACTTGCGCGCCGTCAGGGCCCCAACGGGGGCTTCGGCTACTGGCACTCGGAGAATGTCGAGGGGTTCGATTACCTCAGCCTCTATGTCGTCCACTTCCTGACCGAGGCCCGGGCAAACGGATTCGCTGTCCCCGAAGCTTTGTTTCAGCCGGCCCTACGACGGATCCGCCTCATGGCCGATGCGGATCTCTCGGAGCCCTACCGGGACTCTCGAGGCGTGCTCCACTACGAACGCACTCGCTCCGACGCCTCCACGCGCGCCGCAGCCATCTACCTCCTCACTCGCAACGAAGAACTCACCACCCGGTACGCGATTCGCCTGCTCGACGCCATCCG
>JBANFR010000045.1:0-24378 GCA_037975925.1 Verrucomicrobiota bacterium | reverse complement strand
ACGGGGTCGAGAGAGGCTGCCTTGGCATCGTCCCACAGGTAATTGACGTGACGGAATGAACTCATGTTTTTGGTTTTAGGGTTGTTGATGTTAGACGGACAAAACGGAAGTTAGACGCGAGCAAGGCCGACGAGGTTTTGCCAGCGACCAAAGGCCGCATCCCAAGCGGACGCGCTTTCCCGGCAGGGCAGGAATTCGCGGATTTCTGGCTCGAACGAGTCGCGGACGATCGCCCGGAGGTCAGAAAGGGAGTCGATCTCACCCACGGAGCGGGCTTGAACAAGGATATTTCCAAGGGCAGTGGCCTCTACGGGGCCGGCCAGAACGAGGCGGCGGCAAGCGTCGGCCGTAAACTGGTTGAGGAGCGCGTTCTTGGAACCTCCACCCACAATGTGGATGGCCTGGATGCTTTCGCCAGTGATCTCTTCAAGGCTGGCAAGGACGTCGCGGTAGCGCAGAGCGAGACTTTCCAGAACGCAGCGGACGAGTTGACCGGCGCTTTCCGGGATGGGCTGGCCGGACCGGCGGCAACTTTCCTGGATGGCCTCGATCATGTTCGGGGGGCACACGAATTCCGCGGCGTCGGGATGAATGAGCGAGCGCAGGGGAGGGGCTTGGGACGCCAGTTGCACGAGCTGGGTGTAGTCGTACGAGTGGCCCCTCGATTCAAAGGCGGCCCTCAGACGCTGGAGGAGCCACATTCCCATGACGTTCTTGAGCAGGCGATAGGTTCCATCCACGCCACCTTCGTTGGTGAAATTGTGACGCCGGACAGCCTCACCGAGGGCTGCCTCGGCCACCTCGGTTCCCACGAGCGACCACGTTCCCGAGCTAATGTAGGCCCAATTCGAGGCGCCCGTGTGCCGGGTCGGAACGGCGGCGACAGCGGAAGCGGTGTCATGGGTTCCGGGTGCAATGACAGGGATCCGGCGCATCCCGGAAGCGGTGCAAAGGGACTGGCGCAGTGGGCCCAGGTTGGTTCCCGGAGCGACCATTTCGGGGAGAAAATGGGAGGGAATCCCCAAGTCGTTCAGGAGACCGGTCGACCATGTGCGCTGCACCGGGTGCACAAACTGGGTGGTGGTGGCGTTGGAAAATTCGCACACCTCGGAGCCGCTCAAAGCCCAATGGATCCAATCGGGGATCATCAGGAAAAGCCGGGCTTGCTCGAGCAGCTCCGGATTTTGGCGCTGAGTGGCGAGGAGTTGGTAAAGGGTGTTGATCTCGAGAAACTGGGTGCCGGATTCGGCAAAAACCCGTTCCCGGGAAAGCGACCCCACCACCTCCTCGACTAGTCCCCGGGTGCGTGGGTCACGGTGGGAGTAGGGCAGCCCCAACCATTCCCCCTGGGCATTGAGGAGCACGTAGTCCACCCCCCAGGTGTCGACGCCGATCGAGCAAATCGAGTCGCCCTGATTTTTTGCGGCGAGGCTGAGGGAGTCCTGGATCTGTTTCCAAAGATGAAGGAGGTTCCAACGCAGCGTTTCGCCAAGAGCGACGGCTCCGTTGGAAAAACGGTGCTGCTCCTGCAGGGTGATGCGCTTTCCGTCCCAGAGCCCGGCCATCAGTCGGCCGCTCTCTGCTCCGATATCGATTCCTAGAAAAGTCAGGGGATGTTTCATTCCGGTCAGGGGGTGTGGCGGTCGGGATCAACCCCGGTGGGCGAGGACGGAGGTTTCGTAATGGCGGATGTCGCCGATCCACGCGAGTCCCGGGGGGACTCCTTGTTGCTCGCAATAATGATCCCAGACGGCACCGAAAGGCATGGCCTTGAGTTCTTCCTGGAGGGCGAGACGACTCGTGTAGTCTCCGGCGTTTTCCGCCTCGCGCAGC
Organism: Verrucomicrobiota bacterium; assembly: GCA_037975925.1. GTDB lineage: Bacteria > Verrucomicrobiota > Verrucomicrobiia > Chthoniobacterales > Chthoniobacteraceae > Chth-196. Next base: position 22,545 of record JBANFR010000045.1, on the reverse strand, counting down.
GCCTTCGTTGGCTCGAGCAGTGCGATCAACAGGCAGCGCAGCAGTGACCTCGCGCCAATGACCCAAGCCGCCACCCGATTGATGCTCGCATCAAAGTAGTCCAGTCCAAGGCGAACGCGTTTTTGGAGGCGATTTGCGATGATTTCGCGCGTGATCGACAGGAGATCGTCGTTCTGGACCACCACGTGGTCGCTGTCCCACCGCACGCCTCGGCTCACGTGGAGGAGCACCTCGGGCAGAAACTGGAGGACGCTCGAAATTTTGTCCGCGACATCCTCCGTGGGATGATAGTGCCCCGAGTCCAAGCACAGCAGCTTCTGGCGGGTGATCGCATAGCCGAGGTAAAACTCGTGAGAACCCACGACGTAACTCTCCGAGCCCAAGCCGAACAGCTTGGGCTCCAATGCGTCGACGATCCCCTTGAGAGTTTGGTCAAACATCTCATCCAGCGCTTCCGCGAGGCGTTGACGCGGGGCGTGCCGATCAGCCGGCGTGTCCTTGGAGCCGTCAGGAATCCAGACATTGGTGACGGCGGGGGAGCCGAGGCTCCTGCCCATGGCGGCGCCGATTTCGCGGCAGCGTTTGCCGTGTTCGATCCAGAATTTTCGGATCGAGCGGTTTTTGTGGGAGAGCGTGAAGCCGTCGTCGGCTTTGGGGTGGGAGAAGAAGGTGGGGTTAAAATCGAGGCCGATGCCCAGATCCTTGGCCCACGAGATCCAGTTTCGGAAATGAGCTGGCTCGAGGGCGTCGCGGTCCACCCTTTTGCCGGAGAATTCACCGTAGCAAGCGTGGAGGTTGAGCCGGTGTTTGCCGGGGATCAGAGCCAGTGCTTTGGCGATGTCGCTCCGGAGTTCCTCGGGGGTGCGGGCTCGCCCGGGGTAGCAGCCGGTGACGGCGAGGCCACCGTCGTGGGAGTAATCGCGGTGCTCGAAGCCCTGGACATCGTCCCCTTGCCAGCAATGGAGCGAGATGGGGAGGGCGGAGAGTTGCTGGAGGGCGCGCTCGCAATCGACGCCGATGGAGGCATAGCGCTCTCGAGCAAGGTGGTAAGCCTCAGGAGGGAAAGGTTTCTTGCTGGAGGAACGTAAAACGGACATTCAGGCGCGGCGTGAAACCCCATCCGTTTAGCGAATGGAGCTCGCGGTGTCATGACAATTGAAACCGAGTGGTCGGTCTGGTCGCGCGAAATACTTTTCAGGCTCGCACCGGCGCAGGGGTGGGTTCACACAAGGTCGGTATGCGGAAGACGCGCTTGTTTCTTGGTCTTTTGATGGTCACTGCGTGGTTTGTGGGCGGGGGGCCCTTGAATGCTCAACTTTCTCCCGCGGACGTCGTCCGGCTCGAGTTGCAGCGTTGCGAAACGCTGGTGAAGGGAATTCGATCAGATACTGTCGAGCGTTATCAAAAGAAACTCACCGAGCTGCGCTTGGGTTTTCAGAAGGCGGGCGATCTGGAGTCCTCGTTGATTCTGAGGGCGGAGGAGCAGCGGGTGGCTGCTGAGCAGAGTCTCGATTCGTCGCACATTGCGGAAGAACCCCGGTCCTTGCGCGAGCTTCAGGAGTCGCTTCTCCAGAAGCAGACAGAGCTGATTGGACAGGTTGTGGGGGATACTTTGCCGAAGCTGGCAACGCTGAAGAGGGATTTGACGGTGGCGGGGCGTTTGGATGAGGCAGTGGAGGTGCGCTCGGCGATTGCGAAGCTGCAAGGAGCCAGTGCTCCGGCTCAGCGCTTGAGCGCCGGGACTCCGGTGAGCGTCGAAGACGTCTTCCAAGCGTATCAGATTAACCGGGAGCGGGCCGAGAAGATGTACAAGGGGGTCAAACTGCTTGCCTCGGGAAAGGTTTTGGGAATTCGGCCGGACAGTCGGGATCCGAGCAATTTGCTGTTGGTCTTGGCCGGCGGGGGAGACGGGACGCTGGTGGATTGCGCTTTTGTCGCGAATGACTACCGCCTCAGGGAGGAGCGTCAGGGGCCGAATCTCTTTTTTGTCCTCTCGCATGCGAATCCCAATCTTCCCTCGTTGAGATTACAGCGGGGACAATCCGTCGAATTGATGGGAAGATGCGAGGGATGGGAGGGAGTGCTGCGATTCAGTGGTTGTACCATCCCGAAACGTTGAGAATTGCTTTCCTGTTGTTCCTCAAAGGGTCCGGATTAAAATTACGCGTGTTATGAAGATGAATTTGGCTGCAGCGGCTCCGCTTTTGGCGATTGCCATGGGCTTCTCTGGGTGTGTTTCGAGTGATGACTACCGCCCCGGCAGGGTGGGTTTTCAGCCTCCGACAATTCCTCCAGAGTTTGCGGCGGACCCTCAACCGGTGGATCCCGGGCTCTCTCCGGCTCCTGAGGAGTCCGCAACCGGCTCCCCGAAAGTGCCAAGTCCTCTTCCTGATCCGCTCCCCGTGCCGACTCCGCCAGTGAATCCGGCTCCAACCCCGGCTCCGGCTCCGGTTCCAACGCCGCCTCCGGCGCCCGCGCCTCAAAAACCTTCGGGTCCGAGACTAGCCAAACGGGCCCCTTCTCCCCTCCCGGGGAAAGATTACGTGGTGAATCCGTACACGGGTAAGCTCCTGGAGGTGACTGGCTCTGCACCGGGGCAGGTGGTCCGGGACCCGACCGATCCCAACCTCGACCACTTGATTTTGGTTCCCTGAGATTTTTTTGGGGGCCTAGCGGTAGGAAAAACTTTCCGGCTTTTCCGGGTCTCGCGTCGTTGGTTTCTTAGGGGGAATGACGCGCATTGCCATTCTTGGGCCAGGTTTGTTGGGGGGATCGATTGCACTAGCGATGGAATCCCTCCCCGGGGCTGAGATTCGGCTTTGGGGGCGGCGTGCGGAGGTCCTTGAGGAAGCGGCCCGTCGGGGAATCGGGGCCTTCCACTCCACGCGTCTCTGCGAGGTGGTGGATGGCGCTGACATCGTGGTCGCCTGTGTCCCCGTTGGGGTCATGGAGGGGGTAATCCGGGAGGCGCTCCCGGCCCTGGGGACGAAGACTTTGGTGACCGATGTGGGGAGCGTGAAAGGAACGGTGGTGAGGGTGCTGGGGCCGCTCCTTGAGGGGAAAGCGTTGTTTGTTGGGAGTCATCCGATGGCGGGTTCGGAAAAGACGGGATTGGACGCGGCCCGAGCGGATCTTTTTCAGGGATCGGTCTGTATCGTGACGCCCGAGCCGGCGACCTCGCCGGAAGCTGTGACGAAGGCGTCGCTTTTTTGGGAGAAACTGGGGTGTCGCGTTCGCCAACTGGATCCGGTTGTGCACGATCAGGTCTGCGCGAGGATCAGCCACGTGCCGCACGTGGCTGCGGCGGCGCTGGTCAATGCGGTGGCGCAGCGATGTCCCGAGGCGTTTGGGTTCAGCGGGCCTGGCTTCAGGGATACGACCCGTGTCGCCGGCGGAGCGCCCTCGATGTGGACGGAAATTTTACTGAGTAACCGGGAGGCCGTTTCCCAGGGATTACGGGCGTTGGTAGACCAACTCGAAGAGGTGATTGCGCTTTTGGAGCAAAACGAAGGTTCCGTATCCGCCCCCCTTGATGCTTTTCTTAGCGCTGCCAAGCAAAGGCGCGATCAGCTGAGGCTGCGTTGAGAGACACCCCATTATCATGCACTGGAATATCCAAAGAGCCCCGGCTCTGAACTGCGAAATTGAAGTCCCGGGAGACAAGAGCATTTCTCACCGATCGGTGATCCTCTCCTCAATCAGCACTGGCACTTGTGTGGTGCGAGGCTTTTTGGCCAGCGAGGATTGTCTGGCCACGATGGCGGCCATGAAGGCGCTGGGTGTGGAAATTGAACGTCCCAATGCAACAACGATGATTATTCATGGAAGTGGGGGAAAGTTTTGCGCTCCCGCTCACGACATTGACTGCGGCAATTCGGGGACCACGATGCGCTTGCTCTCGGGGTTGCTTGCGGGGCAGCCCTTTGTCTCCAGGCTGGTCGGAGATCCTTCGCTCTCGAAGCGCCCCATGAAGCGGGTGATGGACCCTCTGAGCCAGATGGGTGCGCGGCTCGTCGCTGAGGGGGACCAGCAGAGGCCGCCTCTGCGGATTGAGGGGGGCTCACTGCGGGGGCTTCATTATGACTCTCCTGTAGCGAGTGCTCAGGTGAAGAGCGCGGTGCTTCTGGCGGGGCTGTTTGCTTCTGGAAAAACTTCCGTGTCCGAGCCAGTCCTGAGCCGGGACCACACCGAGCGAATGCTCGAATACTTCGGGATTCCTCCCCAGCGCGAGGATTTGACTGTGAGTATCCAGGGGGGGCTGCGTCCCCAACCCCGAGATTTTCGCGTGCCGGGCGACATCTCCAGTGCTGCTTTCTGGCTGGTGGCTGCCGCTGCCCATCCCGGAGCGCACGTACGCATCAACCAAGTGGGATTAAACCCGAGCCGCACCGGCTTGCTGGCTGTCTTGACTCGGATGGGGGCCCGAGTCCGCGAGTTCGTTCACACCAACCAGGGGGAACCTGTCGGCACGGTAGACATTGAGGGGGCGTCGCTGAGGGCGACCCACATTGGCGGAAAGGAGATCCCAAACGTCATCGACGAAATTCCGATTTTGGCTGTAGCCGCCGCCCTTGCCAAGGGAACGACGGTGATTTCCGACGCTGCCGAGCTGCGGGTGAAGGAGACCGATCGCCTGGCGGCCGTCGCCGGCCACCTGAAGGCGATGGGGGTTGCCGTCGTGGAAAAGCCCGATGGCCTTGAAATTACCGGGGGGGCGCCGCTGCACGGTGCTCGGCTGGATAGTCTGGGGGATCACCGGATTGCGATGGCTTTTGCCGTGGCCGGTTTGTTTGCGCAAGGCGAGACGGTCATTACTGGGACCGACTGTGTGAACACTTCGTATCCCGGGTTTTATGACGTTTTGCAAAAAGTCACCCGACCGAACCCCGGGGGGGAGGCGGTGGTGGTGCGTCTGGAAGAGCCCCAGAGTGTCTTGATTGACTAAGCAGGATCCGTTTTTTGTCGAATATGTCCGCGCATGTTGTGATTGCGATTGATGGGCCCGCTGCTTCAGGGAAAAGCAGCGTGGCCAAGGCGTTAGCTCGACGTTTGGGGTACGTTTACGTGAACACGGGAGCCATGTACCGTGCGGTGACGGCCCACATTTTGGATTCGGGCGTCGATCCCACGGACGCGGATGCGGTGCTTGGACTCTTGGCTTCAACCAAGATTGATTGTGGGGTCGAAGGCAAAGAGTCCGTGGTCCTGATCAACGGTGGGGATCCAACCGCTTCGCTCGTGAGCGCGAAGGTAAACGGTGCGGTTTCGACCGTTGCGACCATTCCCGAAGTGCGGCGTCAGTTGGTGGCGTTGCAGCGCACGTACGGAGAGAAGGCTGATTCCGTGATGGAGGGGCGGGACATTGGGTCGGCGGTGTTTCCGGAGTCTCAGTACAAATTTTACATTGATGCGTCTGCAGAGGTGCGTGCTCAGCGTCGAGCCAAGCAAGGGCTGTTGGACTCCATTGCCCACCGGGACAAGCTGGATTCTTCGCGCCGGATGTCTCCGCTGGTGATTGCGGAGGACGCCCATGTGATTGATAGCTCCCACCTCACGGTGGATGGCGTGGTGGGCGAAATTGTGGGTCGTTTAAAATTAAAAGGCCTTTTGGCGGCCGATTTTTAGGGGGGTATTCCGATGGGGGTGGTCTATCAACTGGGCTATTACTTGAGCCGCGCTTTAGCGCACTGCTGTTTTGATTACCGTGTGATCGGCCGGGAGCGGATTCCTCAGGAGGGAGGGGTCATTTTGGCAATGAATCACCAGAGCTTTCTGGATCCGCCCCTTGCCGGGATTGCTTGCGACCGGGAGATTTATTTCCTGGCCCGCAAAAGCCTCCTGGAATGGCCGTTGTTGGGGGCTTTGTTCCCGAAGATGAATGTGGTTCCGGTGGACGAAAACGGGCCCGACATGGGGGCACTCAAAAGCGTGATTCGGATCGTGAAAGCGGGTCAGGGCACGGTCATTTTTCCAGAAGGCACGCGCAGTCGGGACGGGAAGCTGCAGCCGGCACAGTCGGGGCTTGGGCTGGTGGTTGCCAAGACGATGGCTCCAGTGGTTCCCATGCGCATTTTTGGAGCTTTTGAGGCCTTCCCGGCGGATACGGTTCGGCTCTCCTTCTCTCCGATCACGGTGGTGGTGGGGGAAGTCATGCATTTTGGCCCGGAGGATGTTGCCGGAGATCCCAAGGCTGCTTATCGCAGAATTTCCCAGCGGGTCATGGATCAAATTGCTGCGCTGGAACTGCCCCTCAAGGACTGAATGGGATCTACGGAGGGGCCCGGGGGGGCGTGTAATTTTCTCGATATGCCCTTTTTCCCGGGTTAATCTGGGGCCCAGATGAAAGGGATCCTCTGCTGGGTCTGTGCGTTGGTTCTGGGGGTGGGACAGCTGTGGGCCGAGCCCGACCTGAACCGGGAAGCGAGAATGATTCGCCGGGCCTTTCTGGATACGATGGGGGTGATTCCGTCCAGCGAGGAGATTGAGTGGTACCTGGTGTACAACCAGAACGGCTATTCTCTGGCGGTGGCCTACTTGGTTCAGAATGGACCGCTCAACGGTTTGGATGCCCAGAGGCTGTTGTCGGAGGAATACCGGGAGCAACCGGATCGTCCCATCGAGCGAGAGGTGCTCGAGCGCAACGTGATTTATCTGGCGGGAATGGGGCGGAAAGAAGTGACCCCTGAGCTTTTTGAGAGTGCTTGCGCCCGTTTGATCGAGGATGCGCTTCGGGTGGCCGATGGTAGGGTGAGCGAGGCGATTGACTACCTTGTGAACACACTGACTTGTCGGAATGCGACGGTGGCGGAGGTCAACACGATGGTTGGAATTTACAAGCAGGTGATCCTCAAATCCGAGGAAGCGGTGGCCTGGCGCACAGTGCTCTCCCACGTTCTGGAAATGCACGATTGCAAGTCGAAGTGAACTCCAGCCTCCCGCGTGCCGGAGGCCGGTGCATGGCGTAGGAGCCAGCGCGTGGGCTGGTGCCAGTGGAGGGGGTGGGGGGCGTGGGGTGGGGCCACTTGGAGATCCGCAAAAACTTTGGATTGCCCGCCGGGGGGGGCGCCCTCTTAAAGAGGGTGGCGATTGCCGGATGCCCGGCGGTTCGCCTTTCTCCTTTTTGCCATGCGTATTGTTTTGAAGTTCGGTTCTGGAATTCTCGCAAATCCCAAAGGCAATACCTTGGACAAGCGCCAGTTTGAGCGTCTGAGCCGGGAAGTGGCCGATTTGGTGCAGCAGGGGCACGAGTGCCTGATTGTTTCGAGCGGAGCCGTCGCCGCCGGCCTTGCCACGCTGGGGCTCAAGGCGCGCCCGGATGAGCTTTCTCTCCGGCAGGCGTGCGCGGCGGTGGGGCAATCCCAGCTCATGCAGCGGTACTCGGAATGTTTTGCCGAACACCGCCTCGGGGTTGCCCAGTTGTTGCTGACGCACGGCGACATCGATAGCCGGACACGCTGTGAGAATGTCCGGACGACACTCTCCTGTCTTTTGGCCCGCGGCCGTCTGGTGCCCATCATCAATGAGAACGATTCCGTGGCCACGGAGGAACTCAAGTTTGGGGACAACGACCGTCTGTCGGCGGAGGTGGCCATGCTGGTGGGAGCCGACCGGCTCCTGTTGCTCACGAGCGTGGAGGGGTTGCTCGATCACAAGGGCCAGAGGGTCCCCCTGGTGGAGGACATCGCCGCAGTCGCGAACTTTGCCCGTGAGGACAAGGGGCGCCTTTCGGTGGGAGGGATGGTCTCCAAGTTGCAGGCTGTTCAGATTGCGGTGAATTCCGGAATTGAGACGTGGATCGTGAGTGGTCGCAAACCCGCTCAAATTCCCGCGGTGGTTGCTGGCAAAAACGTGGGCACGCGCTTTGCCGTACCCGGCAAGGGGTCCGCCGCTTTCAACGGCAAGGGGTCCGCCTCCGTTGGTGCGGCATGATGGCCGCTTGGATTTTTTCCAGAGGACACCTTTTTCCATGAGTGAATTAAAAGACATCATCTTCGACTACGGACGGCGCGCGCGGGCGGCCGCACGGATTTTAGGGCAGTGCAGTGCAGCTCAAAAAAATGATGGGTTGAGGGCGATGGCTGCTGCGCTCCGCGAGGACCAGGAGGCGATTTTGGCTGCCAATGCGCTCGATCTCGGGACGGCCCGCGCCCGTGGCCTCTCCAATGCCATGCTGGACCGGCTCACCTTGAACCCTCAGCGGCTGGAGGCGATGGCCGAGGGGATTTTGCAAGTCGCCTCCCTTCCCGATCCCGTGGGCGAAATCATCCGGGAATGGACACCTCCCAATGGGGTTCGGATCCGGAAGGTTCGTGTACCGATTGGGGTCATTGGAATTGTGTACGAATCGCGTCCGAATGTGACTAGTGACGCGGCGGTGTTGTGCACGAAGACGGGTAACGCCACGATTTTGCGCGGTGGCTCGGAGTCGATTCACTCCAACAAGGCCATTGCGGCGGCTCTTTCGAAGGGATGCGCCGCGGCTGGGTTGCCTGCGGATGCCATTCTGCTGGTGCCACTGACGGATCGCGAAGGGGTGCGCTTGCTTTGCGAAATGGACCGGTACTTGGATGTGATCATTCCCCGCGGTGGCAAGGGGCTGATTGAGACGGTGGTCAGCCACGCGAGGATGCCGGTCATCAAACATTACGACGGGATCTGCGCGATGTATGTGGACGCTGCGGCGGATCTCGCGATGGCGGAGGCTCTGGTCCTGAATGCGAAGTGTCAGCGGCCGGGGGTGTGCAACGCGATTGAAACGGTGGTGGTGCACCGTGCGGTGCTCGGCGCGTTTATGGAGAGGGTGGGGAGGGCCCTGGTGGCAAGGGGGGTGGAGTTGCGTTGCGACCCGGAGGGATTGGCGGCGGCCCAGTCCATTCCGGAGGTGTCGGCGAAGGCAGTGGCTGCGGTGGCCGAGGACTTTGACACGGAGTTTCTCGAATTGATTCTGGCCGTCAAAGTGGTGGGGAGTTTGCCCGAAGCCATGGCTCACGTGGAGGAGCATGGCTCGCATCACAGCGATGGGATTGTCACCGAGGATGAATCGGCGGCGGAACAGTTTCTGCGGGAGGTAGACTCGGCGACGGTTTACTGGAATGCCTCGACGCGGTTTACCGACGGGGGGGAATTCGGATTCGGAGCGGAGATTGGAATTTCGACGGACAAGCTCCATGCGCGTGGCCCGATGGGGCTGGAGGAGCTGACGACCTACAAGTACCAACTGCGCGGAACGGGTCAGGTGAGGAGGTAGGATGGTGATGAAGCTTCCGGAGCGCGCAAATCGGGTAGGGGTTTGGAAAAAGCGCGGGATCGCTGCCGGGCGGTGGGCGTTGTGTGCGGTCCTCTGCCTGGGAGCGGGATGCGCCGGGGGCGGGGTGGGGAGATCGGGCGGAGCCAGTGCGTTTGCGAAGGCGGAGGAATCGCTGGATTTTTCCAGGGTTCGCCTTTTGGAGGGGGTGATTACGCGGGATTGGGCGGCAGTGGCACAGCTATTGACGCCCGATTTTACTTGGCGAGAGGACGAGGCGCCTCTGGAGGAGACACCCGCAGACTACTGGGATCGCCACAAGCTGTGGGGCGAGTTGGAGCGGTTGATTCGCGAGCCCGTGGCAAAGTTGGAACGGATGCGGGTCGCTCCGAAGGCGGCGGTTGACCCGGGGTACACGGGGGCGCGGTTGGCGTGGCGCAAAGTGGGCGACGAATGGCGGCTCGCGTATTTCTACGCGGGGGCTGACCCGCTGCCCCAGTCGCGCTGATGCGCATTTGGGGGGTGCTCGTGTCCCGTTTCCCGTCGTCCGACTATCGCTAGGGGGTAGGGCGCTGCACCAGTTTCCAGAACCACTCGCGCAACTCTTGGGTGGAGGGGCGGTCGTCGAGGAACATCGCCGTGGAGTGGAAGCGAAGACCCGATTGCGTCCACTTCACCGGGACCTTCATGACGTCCATCAGGGGCTGAAACGTCTTCTGCGGATTGTCGGTGTGGAAGACAGCCTGGCCGCGAAAGCGTGCGGCGCGTTCGAGCGCTCCCGATAGAGTCGCGCCCCGCCAACCGTCGCCGTCGTAGTGCTGGCAGGCGTGGAAGCCCTTCCAGAGCGCGGCAATCCGGTCGTTGCGCAGGCCGATGTAGCCGCAAGCGATGGCTCCGCGCGAGAAGCCGGTGAGAAGCACGTTTTGACGGTCCCCTCCGAATCGGGTGCAAATCTCCTCCACCATCCGCAGGGCGTAATCCGCCGTATCGTCGGCGTTGCCCCAGCCGTCCTCGGCAATTTTCCCGGCAGCGCGATCGACAAAGGGCATGCTCAGGCAGATCGCCCCCTTTCCCCGGGTGATGCCGTAGCCGATGACGCACTGATCGGGCAGCCCGCTGGAGTAACACTCGGGTGAGAAGAAGAAATTGCCCGGGTATTCAACGATGACGGGAAACTGGGCGTTGGGTGTCCAATCCGTGGGCAAATTCAGGACGGCATAAATACGGTCACCGTCTCCGGCGAGCCGGAAGCGGACGCGTTTTCCTGGAGCCGGAGCGGTATCCTCCATGGCGGGAAGGTCCATTTTGTGGGTCGGCCGTTGCCATTCCGGGGCGTCGCCTTCGGCCGCCAGATTGCGTACTTCAATCGCAACGGGTCGTGTGATTTTGGGGCTGAAATGCGTTTTTCCATTCGCCGACACGGGTTCGCTCAACATCACCTGCACCTGTGGGATGTCGTGAGGATTCAGCTTGGGGGTGCCGTCGGGGTAGGTTGCGCGTAGGTTGCAGGAGAAGATCCGTTTTTCTTTGGGATCCAGCCGGGCCGTGTCTTGCACGGCGCTCCACCCGGGGTTCCCGACGACCCACAGCATCACGCCGACCGAATGGTCACCGGTGTTGGTGATCTCGGCGGTGACGGCGGCGTGGCGTGCGAGATTCCAGCCTCCCTTGGCGGCCGGGATGACGGCCCATGCGAGCAGATCGGCTTTGGTGGTGCTCAGACTGAGCACATCGTGGTTCCAATCGGCCTCGAGGTTGCGCAATGCGGAGAGATCGGCCGGAGAGCTGAGGTGCGAGGTGAGTCGCATGGGAGCTGCGGCGTTCGCGGGAAGGCACAGCGCGATCCCGGGTGCTGTGAAAGCGATGAGGGCGGCGAGGGAGCGTTTCATGGGGGGGGCTGGCAAAGTGTCCGTGGGCCCTTGTTTTTGTCAAAGGCACTCCCTGGTCGGATTGTTTTGCGACTGCTTCGAGCTGGTTTGGCGAATGGCAAGAGCCCGTGGCGCACCGATTAAGTGCATGAGGGATGCGGAAAAAAGGGTCACGGAACAATGGGTGTTCGTTTTTGGATCGCAAACGCGCGGGAACGACCGCGGGTGAGCTGAACTGCTACGTTCCCATTCTCAAATCCCTGTTGAACTCATGGTGAACACCGAATTTTGGTTGCTGGAAAATTTCCTTCGCCGGGTGCTGCTCGCTGTGGTGTTCGGTTTTCTTTGCGGTGCGGTTCCGTCCGCCTTGGCGCAGACGGACGGATGCAGACAGGCGGTGGCAGAGTTGATGGCGCGGAGGGCACCCCAGCTGGTGGGCAGGGTGGAGTTTGCCGAGCTGCCGAAGGATACCGCGTCCGGCTTGGATGTTTTTGAGGTGGAAGAGGTGGGCTCCCGGAAAGTGACGGTGCGTGGTTCCAGTGGGGTGGCGCTGGCGATGGGACTGAACTGGTACCTGAAGAATGTGTGTCACACGCAGATGACCTGGTGTGGGAGCCGAATGGAGATTCCCGTGGAACGGTTGGAGGGGGTTCCTGGTGGGAAGGTGCGCGTCGTATGCCCGCACCAGCACGTGGCGTATTTTAACTACTGCACCCTGAGTTACACTGCGGCCTGGTGGGACTGGGAGCGATGGGAGTGGGAGATCGACCTGATGGCGCTTCAGGGCGTGAACATGCCGCTCGCCACCGTGGGATTGGAGGCAGTTTGGTACGAGACCCTCCTTCAATTCGGGTTTTCTGATCTGGAGGCCCGCTCCTTTCTCGCCGGCCCGGCCCACCTCGCCTGGCAATGGATGGCCAACATGGACGGCTTTGACGGTCCGCTCCCCAAGTCGTGGATCGATTCGCGTGCCGAACTCGGAAAACGGATTTTGGACCGGGAGAAAGCGTTCGGGATGCGTCCGATTCAGCAGGGGTTTTCAGGGCACGTGCCGGCCTTGTTTAAAACCAAGTTCCCGCAGGCCAGCATTGCCGAAAAGGAGAGTTGGTGTGGGTTTCCCGGCACATTCCAGTTGGATCCGCTGGATCCGCTTTTTGCCAAGTTCGGGCGTGTGTTTCTGGAGACGGAAAAAAGGCTGCTCGGCCTGAGCGGCTATCTGGCGGCCGATCCATTTCACGAGTCCACTCCGCCGCGTCCCGGACCGGAATACTTGAGGCAGGTGGGCGCTGCCATCGGGGATCTCTTTCGCTCGGTGGATCCCACGTCGGTTTGGGTGATCCAGTCCTGGTCCATTCGCAAAGACATTGTGCAGGCCGTGCCGGTGGGACGTTTGCTGGTGTTGGATTTGGGCGGTTGGAATTGGAAGGGGACCGCTGGATTTTGGGGGCACGATTTTGTGGTGGGCCAGCTCCACAATTTTGGAGGGCGGATCAACCTTCATGGCGATCTCGCTGCGGTTGCCGAAAACCCTTTCTTGAAGGCGAGGGAGCAATATCCCGGGGCAAAAGGCATGGGGCTCTTTATGGAGGGGATCGAACAAAACCCGGTCTTCTACGAACTGGTGTTCGAGATGGTCTCGCGAAGCGGCCCAGTGGATTTGGACGCCTGGCTGCGGGATTACGCACTGCGCAGGTACGGGGTGCGGGATCCTCACTGTGAGCGCGCCTGGGAGCTCCTCAAGAACTCGGCCTACAAACGAGGAACCAGCGGCGTTGAAAATAGCTCCATCGTGGCCGCTCGCCCGGCCTTGGACGTCAAAAAATCGGGCCCTAATGCGGGGTTTCACATTCCTTACCAGACGACCGATCTGGAAACGGCATGGAGAGAGCTTCTCAAGGGGAGCTCCCAGTGCGCTGGCTCAGACGGCTATCAGTTTGATGTTGTGGATGTGGGGCGTCAGGTGCTGTCCAATCTGGGCCAGGATTTGCATCGCGACGTTCGGATGGCGTTCGACGCGAGGGATTCGGCTGGGTTTGAAAGGGCGTGCCGGCGTTTTCAGGATTTGCTCCGCGATGTGGATGCTCTTTTGGAGACGCGGCCCGAGTACCGGTTCGAGCGGTGGATTCAGTCCGCGCGCCGCTGGGGCCGGAACGAAGAGGAGAAGGCTTACTTTGATCGCGACGCCTCGGCTTTGGTGACCCTGTGGGGGCCGATGGAGAGGCCGGAGATCATGGATTACTCGTGGAGGGAATGGTCCGGGTTGATCCGGGAGTTTTACCTGCCCCGCTGGGAGAAGTTTCACGCGTTTCTGGCGGCAAAATTAAGGGCAGGGGAGCCGTATTCGGAGGATGGACTCCCGCAGGTGTATGGAAGGGAAGCCTGGCGGGCCAACGCGTTTTACAACGAGTTGGCGGACTGGGAGACAGCTTGGGTGCGTCGTCCAAAATCGGATTGGAAGGCACTGGGAACGGAGTCTTCGCTCCGACTGGCCTGGGCCCTGGCCGAGAAATGGGCACCCGATCTTCAGCGGGTGGCCACGCCCGAGTACCGGGCGAAGGTCACGCATTGGAGCCGCAAACGGCATGAGGAGCGGACGGGATCGAAGGTTTTGGGCGAGTGGACGCCAGAGTCGCTGAGTCGGGAGTGGGGCGAGATCGAGTTCGACGCGACCGAGGCGATGGCGGGGGAGGGGGTGTACGAGGTGAAACTGGAGTACCAGAGGGGCAGTGCGATGCTGCGGGTGGAATGGGTTGCACTGTTACAGGACGGCCGCGAGGTGACGCGCGAGACCCACCCGGGCCGGGCCGGCAAATCTTCCGAGGGGAATGTTTACCGGCTCAAACTCGATGCGCTCGCTTTTGGAACCAAATACGGGTTTCGAATGCGAGTGCGTGGAGCGGAAACTCACGATTCCGTGGGGTTGGTCAGTTTGAGAAAACTGACGGCCCAGGACCTGCAGGAAACCTCGAAGTGAAAAACTCCAATCCCCGAGTCGCGCCACCCTCCCATTGAGCCAGTTATTGCCTTTTGCCTTATGAACCCCGTCGCACGAATTCAGATCTCTCTGCTGTTTTTTATCCAATTTTTTATCTGGGGAACCTGGGGCGTTTCCATGGGGACATGGATGACGGGCCTCGGGTTCACTCCCACCCAGATAGGCACTGCTTTTGGAGCCACGTCCGTGGCGGCAATGATTTCGCCCTTTTTGGTGGGAGCGATTGCGGACCGCTTTTTTGCCGCGCAACGAGTCCTTGGATTCCTGCACCTCCTGGGTGGCGTCCTGCTTTATCTCGCCTCCCGGACGACCACTTTTAGCGCGTTCTACGCTTTGTTGATTGCGCACACCCTCTGTTACATGCCGACCCTGGCCCTGGTGAACACCGTCGCTTTTTCGCAAATGACGGATTCTTCGAAGAGTTTCGGCGGCATCCGCGTGATGGGGACCTTTGGATGGATTGCCGCAGGGATGCTGATCGGAAAGCTGAATCTGGGAAATTCACCCACTCAATTTGTGATCGGGGCTGCGCTTTCCGTGGTCCTCGGTCTGTATTGCTGTTGGGTTTTGCCCGAAGTCCCCCCCAAGGCCAAGGGCCAAGCCGTCAGCTTCCGCGGGATTTTGGGGTTGGATGCGCTCCAGTTGTTTCGTGATTCCTCCTTCGCTGTTTTTGCGGTGGGCTCCTTCCTGATCTGCATCCCGCTGGCCTTCTATTACTCGGGAACCGAACGGTTTTTGACCCAGATTGGGGTCGCGGAAGCTCCCGCCAAAATGACCTTTGGTCAGATGAGCGAAGTGCTTTTTATGATCATTTTCCCGCTCCTTTTTGCCCGGCTGGGGGTCAAAAAAATGCTGGTTCTCGGAATGGCGTGCTGGCTGGTGCGCTACCTCTGCTTTGCCTACGGTAATGCCACCACCGGTCTGTGGATGCTGATGGCGGGGATTCTCCTGCACGGCCCATGTTTTGATTTCTTCTTTGTGACGGGGCAGATCTATGTGGACCAGAAAGCGCCCGAACACCTCCGCTCGGCCGCGCAGTGCCTCATTGCCTTCCTTACTTACGGAGCCGGCATGCTCGTCGGTTCCCTCGCACAGGGGAAAATCATCAGCATGTATACGCTCCCAGATTCCACCGTCCATTGGACCCCGACTTGGGTGATCCCGGCCGTGGGATCCGGGGTGATCATGCTCGCGTTTATGGCGCTATTCCGCGCCGCCCCGCCGCAACCCGCTCGCGAGGAGCGTTCCACTGCCCCGAGCGTCCGCTAGCGTCCAGCGGCGGCGTGGACACGCTTGTCTTCACGTTCGGTTTCCTTTGCCGGACCTAGACCGCGCCTTTTTTCGCCGGCAATTCCCGCAAACCGCGGATGGCCCCGGCC
Source organism: Verrucomicrobiota bacterium (assembly GCA_037975925.1). Lineage (GTDB taxonomy): Bacteria > Verrucomicrobiota > Verrucomicrobiia > Chthoniobacterales > Chthoniobacteraceae > Chth-196. The sequence continues at coordinate 7,059 of JBANFR010000045.1, read as the reverse complement.
ATGTCCGGGGCGCGAAACACCGAGGTCCCCGCAACCAGCGTGTCGGCGCCCGCAATCACACAGCGGGCCCCGGTTTCCAAATTCACGCCTCCGTCCACTTGGATTCGGTAGCCGAGCCGCATTTCATTTCTCGCCGCAGAGGCGAGTCGGACCTTTTCGAGCATGGAATCGAGAAAGGGCTGTCCTCCAAACCCTGGCTCCACGGTCATGACCAGCAGTAAGTCAATGAAGGGGAGATATGGCAGGAGATCCGAGAAAGGGGTTGCCGGACGCAGGGACAATCCGCAGGTGGATCCGGCCTTGCGGATTTCCGCGAGGGTGGCTCGAACATCGCAGTCGGCCTCCACGTGAATGGTGATGTTGCGGGAGGTTTTGGTGAACCGGGGAAAGTAGTGGTCCGGTCGGGAGACCATCAAATGGGTGTCGAGGGGGACTTTTGCAATCGCCGCCGTCGCGTCCACAAATGCCGGCCCGAAGGAGATGTTATCCACGAAGTGACCGTCCATCACGTCCATGTGCAGCCAGTCGGCTCCGGCGGTTTCCGCGCGCCGTACCTCTTCATGGAGACGGCCGAAGTCGCAGGCGAGTAAGGAGGGGGCGACAACAATTGGATACATCACCTTCTGAGGTTGAAGCTCGGCTCGGCGTGCTGACGAGCCGAAAATGGGGACGCGCCGGGACTCCTCAGTCCCCTATTTGGACAGGATCCCAAGGCGGAGACCTTTGAGGATCAAACAGTGGGAGCCCGAGGGGTGGTCAGATTTTCCTTGAGCCCGAGGCACCTGAGAACCAACATGGCTGTCCAGCTTAGAGCGGCCTCGGGCTTGCCTCTGGGACGGGCACACAGTGAAAGCGCGGTTAGCTCAGCGGTAGAGCACTACCTTGACATGGTAGGGGTCGTGGGTTCGAAACCCGCACCGCGCACCACTTTGTTACTTTTCTCCTTCCGACCGGTTGCGAGATCTCGGTGCTTCGTCAGACCCTTGGCTCCGGGCGGCAAGTTCAGCAATCTGGCGTGTTTGTTTTTCCCAGGCATCCGCCAATTCCCTCACTTTCTCTGGCATCTGAGCGGCAAGATTCTGGGACTCTGCGCGGTCCGTCCGGAGATCGTAAAGCTCCCAGTCCGTCTTCGCTGCGGCGACGAGTTTCCAATCGCCCACGCGGATCGCCCGATTGCCCTCGTGCAGCCACCAAAGGCTTTCCCTCTCAAGGATTTTGTTTTCGGAAAAGGCCGGGACAAGGCTTCTTCCGGGCGCTGGAGGGATGGGCTCCGACTTCCATTCGGTGGGCTTTTTCAAGCCTGCAACTTCCAGCACGGTCGGAACGATGTCGATGAGGTGTCCTGGCGTGTCCCGTAGCTCATTTTTTGCCGAAATTCCTGCGGGCCAGTGAGCAATCAGTGGGGTGCTGATTCCGCCCTCGTGAACCCACGTTTTGTGCCGCCGGTGAGGGGTGTTTGCCGCGCTCGAAAACCCCGGCCCCAAGCAAAGAAACGTCTCCCCGCTGCCGGGTTCCGCCGCCGGATCATGTCCGCCGCCCCGGATCATGATCTCGGCGCTGGCCCCATTGTCGGAGGCAAAAAGAATGAGGGTGTTTTCAAATACTCCCTGAACGCGGAGTTCGGCAATCAGCCTACCAATCTCCCGGTCCAGCCTGTCCACCATCGCGGCGTGAATGGCCATTTTCGTCGCCTGAAAACGCTGCTGTTCCGCACTCAGGTTCGTCCACGCGATCGGTCGGTCGATCTCTCCCGGCGCGAGTTTTGCAATGTCTTGGGGGCGTGGGTAGGGCGGTCCCACCTCGGATTCGAGCGCGGAAAGCGTTGTTCGGGTGAGGCCCATGGCTTTCTGACGCGTAAACCGGGCCTCCCTCAGGACGTCCCAACCGGCGAGATATTTGTCGCGGTATTTTGCGATGTCCTCCGGAAGTGCATGGAGCGGAAAATGGGGGGCGATAAAGGCGATGTACTGAAAAAAAGGTTCCGCAGCATGGTGCGCCCGATGTTTCCGCAGGCACTCAATGGCGTGGTCGGCTGTGGCGATTGTGGAATATCCCGCCGAAGGGTCCGCCGGTACTGGTCCAGCGCCGTCATCGCTCCAATTTCCCTTGGAGCTGAAGTAATTGTCGTGTTGAGCCACATAAAAAGCTCTCTCGAAGCCGTTTGCCATCGGATTTCCGTCGATGTGCCATTTGCCGCTGTGGTAGCTGCGATACCCTGCGGCCCGGAGCCACTCGGGGAGAAGTCGGGCCCAAGGCGGGCGGGTCCCTTGGCCCCCTCGAGCCTCGCCGGGAAGCGCATCCCGATGGATTTGTTGTGCATAATACCCGCTCAGGAGGGCGCCGCGTGAAGGCCAGCACCGCGCCGTGTTGTAAAACTGCGTAAAACGAAGACCATTTTGGGCCAGCGCATCCAGATTGGGCGTTTCAATTTCGCCGCCGTAACATCCGAGATCAGAGTATCCAAGATCATCGGCGAGAATGAGGATCACGTTCGGCTTAGGCCGAGCAGGGGCATCTGCAGCGAGGGTGCTTCCGAAGGACCACAGTGAGACCAAGAGCGCCCAGGCGGGAAGAAGAGGGACTTTCATCGTTGCTAAAAAATTTGGGGGGAATCTCAGCGGGGTTTTGAATCAAACCCGCTCACGGTCTTTTTTAGCGGAGCGGCGCCATTTCTTACAGTGCGACCTTCCGATGCCTCGCGAGCGAGAGCGGAGAACCAGTGCCTTCCCTTCTTGCCTCGGAGAAATCTGGATCACTGCCTTGCCTCGCATTTGACTATGGCTCCCGGTGCTTTCGTGCTGCCCGAGGCATCCCGGACGCCGCCGTCGCCGCTCCATCATGCGCTGAAGCTCGTGATGAGGAGGTGTTCCTTCCAAATCCCGCCGTAGACTGGACGGAGGGGGGGTGGACTGAGCGTTGCTTGGAGCTTCTCCCGGGTGGAGAGGTCAGTTCCGGGCCAACATCTCCGACCGGGTGCGCGTCCACATCGCGAGGGAAGTTAGGAGAAGACCAACACGCAGAGGGGCTGTTGCGCCCCCGGCAATTCCGTGTTTTTCCGTATGACAGCAGATTTACGGAAGATAGAGGCGAACGCGACCGGTGATGCCGCAAATCTGGATCGCTCCGTGAAGGCTTGGAATCCTCAAAGCGGCTGCTGGTTCTTCCTCCTCCCCCTCTCCCTCGGGAACCGCGATGGGTAATCCGCTCCTCGGAACCAGACCAACCTCCACAAAGTGCACCAGTTCCCCTGCAGTCGTCTGGTGCACGACTTTGCTCCCACCGTCGGGTCGCATGTGGATCACCCTGTGGAACGTTCGGTGAACGCCTCCGACGAGCATTTCCAGTCGAATCACACTGTCCGCGCAAGGATGCCCCACTCTTTGAAACCGGCTCACGGGCGGCCTATGCATCGCGCCAAAAGAGGGCGGAGGAAGAGACGGCGCAAGACGGAGCGCCGGATAGCGCTGGGCCGGGGCGAGCATCCGGAGAATGCGTGAATCTTCCGGACCCACGCTTGCCCCATCCCAAGAAGCCCGGGGATCGCTCTCCCGGTACCCTGCCAGACCATCGGCTCGTGCACACGCCACCACTACCAATTCATTTTCCCCTCCGGAGGCACGCCCGGGAGGCGGCAGCTCCGCAAATCCCACAAAACAGTGCCTTCTGGTGCTTTGTGCTCCGCGCTGCACCTCCCTCAAGAACAACTCTAAAGCCGAACATTCCTGAATGAATCGATTTCTTGTTGCCGCGCCAATCCCCACCGGAGCCGCAATTCCCAAGATGAGGAGAACAACCGCGAGAACCCCCACCAGCTCAAGCAGCGTGTGGCCCCGGAGCCGAGGGGTAAACTGCCTCCGGAAGAAATTTTTGTGGTGCCCTCCCCGGGCCGTGAACTGTGAGAGCCTTTTTGCGTTCAGGACTTCTTCCCCGCGGGGGTGTTGGCAGGAAAAAGGGAACGCAATTCCGCAGGCAGGATCCGGGAGATTTTTTCCAACTCTCCAGCGCCCAGAAATCGGTCCAGGATCACAAGCACGGCACGGGTCGCCTCCAAGGGATCTACAATCCGGCTGCTGGTGATGTTCTCGGAAATTCGCCTCAAAAACGCCTGCCGATCCAGCGCGACGGGCAGATCGGAAGGACGCCAGCCCTCGTAAAAAAGTCCCCGAACGAGCATGGGCAGCTGGGCGCCAAAATGGGCGGCCTCCTGAACCGGCAGACGATCGCGGAGGGTTTGGAGGACTGCCCGCAAAACCTGGTAGGCGGCGTGGGGGTCCAGGTGCACCTCGTCCGCGAGGGCGTCGATCCACTGGTGGGTTTTGTGGATGGTTGTATCGAAAACTTCCAGATGTTGTGCGCTCATATCACCCCAAGTTACGGATGGGGTGGGTAATCGGTCGGATGAAAGTCGCAAAAAGAGGCTCAGATCGCCCTTTTTTTGGCCGTTTCACCCACTTTTGCTTTTGCCCGCCGAGCCGCCGCCTCTCAACCTCTGCGGCGTGATTGATCGTTATACCCTTCCCGAAATGCGCTCGGTCTGGACTGAGCAGCGCAAATACGAAATCTGGCTTGAGATCGAGGTGCTGGCCTGCGAGGCCATGGCCGAGTTCGGGACGATTCCCGCCGAGGATGCCGCAGAAATCCGGAAGAAGGCGCGATTTGATGTCTCAGCAATCGAGGAAATCGAGAGGCGTACGCACCACGACGTCATCGCTTTTTTGGAAAATGTCGCTTCCTACGTCGGCCCGGCTGCGCGCTGGATGCACCAGGGGATGACGTCCTCCGACGTGCTGGACACAACGCTTGCGGTTCAAATGGCGGAGGCGTCCGACCTACTGTTGGGCGATTTGCGGAGTCTTCTGGAAGTGCTTGCCCGGCGCGCACGGGAGTTTCGTCGGACGCCGATGATTGGGCGCAGTCACGGAATCCACGCGGAGCCGATCACTTTTGGTCTCAAGCTGGCTTTGATGTACGACGAATTTCGGCGTGGCCTGGAGCGGTTGGAAGGAATTCAGAGCCGCATTCGGGTCGGAAAGCTCAGTGGAGCCGTGGGGACGCACGCGCATCTGGACCCACGCGTGGAGGAGCGTGTCTGTACCAAGTTGGGGCTGAAAGCGGCGGCTCTGAGTACGCAGGTCATCCAGCGGGATCGGCATGCGGAGTTTCACACGGTCCTCGCATTGATCGCCTCGAGTGTGGACCGCTGGGCAACGGAGTTCCGTCACCTGCAGCGCACGGAGGTCTTGGAGGTGGAGGAGTATTTCAGTGCGGGGCAGAAGGGTTCTTCGGCGATGCCGCACAAGCGAAACCCGATCACGGGAGAGAAATTAAGCGGACTCGCACGGCTCGTTCGCTCAAACGCTCTGGCGGCGCTGGAAAATGTGGCCCTTTGGCACGAACGCGACATTTCGCACTCCTCTGTGGAGCGGGTGATCATGCCCGATTCCACCATCTTGCTGAACTACATGTTAGTGACGTTGCGCAAGCTCGTGGATCGGCTTTTGGTTTACCCGGAAAACATGCAGCGAAATTTGGGCATCACCAAGGGGCTTTATTTTAGTCAGTGTGTTCTCTTGGAGTTGACGCGAAGGGGTTTGGAGCGGAAGGCGGCCTACGAGGCGGTGCAGCGGGCCGCGATGAAAACGTGGCAGGGGGAGGTCTCTCTGCAGGAAAATCTAGCCTCGGAGGAGTCGGTTGCGTCGGTCTTGAGTCGCGAGGAAATCGATCGTTTATGCTCCCTGAGTGTGCATTTTGCGCACGTTGACGACACCTTTGTGAAGCTCGGTCTGGATTAGCAGGAAGCCGGCGGGGGGCGCAGGTGCGATTGTGAAATGGAGGCCTTCGAAAAAATCACGCGTCCCCTTTGCTCTGGGCTTTGTTGCTGTATGTTGCATGGAGCAACGCCAAAATCCGCTATGAGTCGCCGTTTCTTCACGCTGTTTGTGTTCTCTCTGCTTCCGCTGACTTCGTGCAAAAAGCCGACGTTGCCAAAAGCGCAACAGGATACGGAGGCCGCGCGTGTGGCGGTTGCGGAGGCTACACCTCCGCCGCAGCCCGAGGCGACTCCTCCTCCTCCCAAGCCAAAGCCGGTAGATACCAAGGGGTCCGTAATGGTTCTCTGCTATCACCGGTTTGAGGAGAAGCCGAAGGACGGGATGGCCATTACGCCGGCAGCTTTTGAGGCGCAGATGCAAGCCGTGAAGGATCACGGATTTACGGTGATCCCCATGCAGGATTTTCTCGCCTGGAGGCGGGCTGAGAAGCCGATTCCGGAGAAGAGTTGCCTCATCACCATCGACGACGGTTACCGGTCGGGTTATGAGGTCGCATGGCCGATCCTCAAGAAATTTGGGTATCCCTTCACCATGTTTGTGTACACTGCCTTCGTGCGAGGAGGTCCTCTCTCTGGGGGCGGTTCTTTGTCTTGGGCGGAGCTGGCTGAGATGCGCGATGCGGGCGTGGACATTCAGAGCCACACCGTTCATCACCAGAACTTAAAGACGAGAAAGGGAAAATTTCAGAACCAATTCGCGAGCTACGAGGATTGGCTAAGAAGCGAAATTGCGGATTCGAAGCACCAGTTGGAGCAACGTTTGGGAATTTCGGTGAAGGCGTTGGCTTACCCCTACGGGAACCACAATGAGCAGATCCGAGCGGTCGCATTGCAGTCCGGTTACGAAGCGGCCTTTACGGTGTACGGTCACCGCCTGAACTATCACAGCCCTGCAGACCAGCTGGGGCGATACGCTTTGGACAGCACCAAGCCGAAGATATTTAGTGACGCTTTGGCCATGGTGGGAGGAGGGGTGATCGCTGGTGGGGATGTTGGCGGTGCTGGGGTTCAACCTGTGGGGCAGCTGGCTTCAGCGTCGATGGTCACTGCTCCGATGGAGGGCGAGACCGTGCGCGAGGCAAAGCCCATGATCAGAGCCAATTTGGCCACTTTCGGAGAGGTGGAGCCTGGTACCGTTGAGATGCGCGTGAGCGGCATCGGGGCGATTCCTGTGAAGTATGATGCTGCGAGTAAATTGGCTACGGGTACACTGCTGCAGCCGCTGAAGG
>JBANFR010000044.1:0-24420 GCA_037975925.1 Verrucomicrobiota bacterium | reverse complement strand
GTTGGCGGCCATTAGCCGGGCGGTCGCGCTTTGCGCGACCCCCGGGAGCTTCCGCGAGGAAGCCCCCATCCTGAAGGGATGGCGGCCGGGATGGGTCGGATCGTGGACGCCGCAACCCCTTCGGTGTTGTGGGTTTGATGTGGCGTGTGACCGGTGGTGTCGCTGCGCTCAACCACCGGCTAATGTCCTCTAAACCTTCGGGTTCGTTGTGTGGAAACACCCTCCCAAAACCGATTGGGTTCTCACCGCCCTGAACGTGTCCGTCGTGAACCCTTGCGTGGAACGGGTGACGGGTGACGGGTGACGGGTGACGGGTGACGGGTTTGCGTGGAACGTGCCCATCGACGTGAACGTCCGTGGCACCTCCAACCCGGAGGGTTGGCGGCCATTAGCCGGGCGGTCGTGCTTTGCGCGACCCCCGGAGCTTCCGCGAGGAAGCCCCCATCCTGAAGGGATGGCGGCCGGCGTTGAGATTTACCGGGCGCACCTGCCCGCAGCACTCCTTTGCTTTATCCATCTTCTCCGAGGCCCGGGACAATGACATGTCGCTTCAACCCAAAAACAGGATCGTGTAAAACGTTGATGATCAGCGTTCTGCTGTTTCTTCTCTCATTCGCAAACAACTACGAAAGAATGTCCTTCACGATTTTTCCGTGCACGTCCGTGAGACGGAAATCCCGCCCCGCGTGATGATACGTGAGTCTCTCGTGATCCAACCCGAGCAGGTGCAGCATCGTCGCCTGAATGTCATGCACATGGACGGGGTTCTCCACCACGTGGAATCCCATTTCATCCGTCGCACCATACGTCATCCCACCGCGCACGCCCCCGCCAGCCATCCACATCGTGAACGCTTGGGGATGATGGTCCCGACCAAGATTGCGTCCGAGAGTGGGATTGGTCTCCACCATTGGGGTCCGCCCAAACTCTCCTCCCCAAACCACTAACGTGTCATCGAGTAGACCGCGCCGCTTCAAATCCAGCACCAGCGCGGCGGACGCCTGATCCGTTTTCGCGCAGTTGTTCTTCAGGTTTCCAGCCACGTTGGAATGCGCGTCCCATCCCTCATGGTAGATGTTCACAAAGCGCACCCCGCGTTCAATCATGCGCCGGGCCAGCAAACACGCCCTGGCGAACGACGGCTTCTCCGGATCGCATCCGTACAGTTCGAGAGTCTCGCGGCTCTCCGTGCGCAGATCCATGAGATCAGGCGCCGAGGTCTGAAGACGAAACGCCATCTCGTACTGGGCAATGCGAGTCGCAATCTCGGGATCCTTCTCGGTTCCCAGTCTCCTCCCATTGAGCGTCGAAAGAAGATCAAGCGACTCTCTTTGCAGCTGCGCATCCACACCGCGCGGGCTGGTGACATTCAAAATGGGATCCCCCTCGTTTCGAAACCGGACTCCCGTGTACAGGGTCGGCAGAAACCCGCTGGACCAGCAGGCGCTTCCCCCGCTGATTCCCGAACCGGTGCTCATGACCACAAAGGCGGGTAGATCCTGCGTCTCCGCACCAAGCCCGTAGAGTGCCCAAGAACCCATGCTCGGGCGACCAGGCTGAGAGAACCCCGTGTTGAAAAAAATCTGCGCCGGCGCGTGGTTGAATTGATCGGTTGTCACCGACTTGATCAGACAAATGTCGTCCACCACTTTCCCGAGGTTTGGAAGCATCTCGGAAATTTCGGCCCCGCATTGTCCGTGCTTGGAGAAGGAAAACTGGGGTCCGAGCACGGCCGCATCAGGCCGAATAAACGCATAGCGCTGACCGCCAATGACCGAGGGCGGAAGCGGCTTTCCCTCCAGTTTTTTGAGCTCGGGTTTGTAGTCGAAAAGGTCGAGCTGGCTGGGCGCGCCAGCCATGAAGAGATGAATCACGCGCTTTGCCTTCGGCGCGTGATGCGGAGCAATCGGCGCCATGGAGCCGGACTTCGCTGCGGACGCAGCGTGGAGGTGCGGGGAGAGCAGGGAGGCCAGCGCAATTTTCCCAACGCCCACACCGCATTCGCTGAAAAAGTGGCGCCGCGTGACGTTCTCAATCGGGCAAGAAATGGAGGGATTCATAGATTAGCTTTTGGTGACCGCTTCATCGAGATTGAAGAGTGCGCGAGCCAGCGCCGTCCACGCTGCCCGTTCATTCAAATCGCCCTGGCCTTCGCCGGCGAGGGCCGCTGCATCCAGTTCGCGGGACTCCGCTCTCTGTTTCTGACGCTCAAAAAATCCGAGCAGACTCGCAGCCTCCTCCGGGGCGGGGGGGCGTGAAAAGCAGCTGCGGAACAACTGCTCAATGCGCGCTTCCACGCTTCCCGGCGCTTGGGCCATGCGGCGCCCCACCGACTGCGTGGCCTCCACGATCGTGACGTCGTTGAGCAGCGTAAGCGCCTGAAGCGGTGTATCGGAAACCTCACGCTGCGCGATGCATACATCCCCGACGGGCGCGTCAAACGTGGTGAACATCGCAAACGGGGCGGTCCGTTTACTAAACGTGTACAGACTGCGGCGATAACGATCCGCACCCTGGCTCACATTCCACTTCGCTCCACCGTACGCGGTTTCCGTCACCCCATTCGGTTGCGGAGGATACACGCTCGGACCGCCCAATTTCGGATGAAGCAGCCCCGCAACCTGCAAGATGCCATCCCGGATCATTTCCGCCTCCAGGCGGACCCGCGGACCACGCGAGAGCAGCAGATTTTGAGGGTCTACGGGGGTGCTACCGTCTGGCCCGACCTTCCATGCGGAGGACTGCCGGTACGTTTCGCTGGTCACAATCAAGCGGTGCAGCTTTTTCATGGACCACCCCTTCTCCATGAAATCGACGGCCAGCCAGTCGAGCAGTTCGGGGTGGGTTGGCGATTCGCCTTGGTAGCCGAAATCATCCACCGTTTTCACAAGGCCTCTTCCGAAAAAGGCGCTCCAGCTGCGGTTGACTGTGACACGCGCCGTGAGCGGATTCTCGCGGGACACCAGCCAGCGTGCAAACGACAGACGGTCCGGTTTTCCCGCAGCGGGAAGCGGGTTGAGAAAGCTGAAAACCCCCGGCTGAACCTGAACGCCCGGTTGCAAAAATTCACCCCGGTTGTGGAGGAATGTGGGACGCGGAAACTTCGCGGGCCTTTCGGACATCACCAGGGTGGTCGGCATCGCTTTCAGCGACTTCTGCAGGCGCTCGATCTCTCCACGTTCGGCCTCAAGTTCAGGAGTTTTGAGCAGGAATTCACGGAAGAGGGCCTGCTTTTGCTCCGGCCCACGCTCCGCTTCGCTCACTAGCAGTAGCCGATCCGTCTCCAACGACAGATTGCGTGCCACAATCTCCCCATCGTCTTCCGTAACCGAGATGCGAAATCTTCCGAGTGCAGCCGAATAATGCCTCTCAAAATGGAGCTGAATCTCGAGCGCTCCCGGGCCTTCGATGGGCTCCGCCAAAAGGAAAATGGCCGAGTGCGCCTTCCCCTGGCCCCCGTTGGTACCCCAACCACTCTGCAAATTGTCGTCGATTGCCGCCGCAGCGGACATGTTCTTTGCCGCAAAGGAGTGGCTCGCTCCCGAAAAACGCTGCACCTTACCGCCCACGCTCACCTTGAAATCGGTCAGCGCAAAATCTCCCTTTGGTCCCTCGTAATAGGCGAGCCCGGGTCCACCGCCGGGGAGTCGCTCGTCGGGAAGCGCGTCGAGCCGGATGGCACGAATCGCCTTGGCCTGCGTGGGGTAGGTGAGCGTGTAGGTGTTGGCCTTGCCCTGGTCACCGCTCGCGAGAACGGAGTGGTCTTCCAAAACGGTGAGAAAAGGCAGGGTGGATTTCAGGCTCGAGGGGCGCAAAACCGTCCAGTGTTTTGCTTGTGTTCGCTCCTTCTCAACCCACCGCTGAAAAGCCTTGTCCACAGGGCGTTCAGAAGAGGTCTCTTTGGCCGGTGCGGCTGCGGAATCTGGTGAGCCAGAGGGCTTGAAGCGGGAGGCTAATGCGTCCGTTTTCTGGACGATAGCGGCCTCGGTTTTTTGGCGCTGCTGCTCGTAGTCCGGCGGTTTCACCAGGTACTCCGGTTCGTCCGCGTTGTTAAAAAATGCCAGCATCTGGAAATACTCCTGATGCGTGATCGGATCAAATTTGTGGGTGTGACACTGGGCGCAGCCAGTCGTGAGTCCCAGCCACGTCTTGCCTGTGGTCGCCACGCGATCGGTGAGGGCGTGAAAGCGGAATTCCAACGGATCGATCCCCCCCTCCTCATTCAGCATCGTGTTGCGATGAAACCCAGTCGCAATGACCTGTGAGGGGCTGGCATTGGGCAGCATGTCTCCCGCGATCTGTTCGATCGTGAATTGATCAAACGGCATGTCAGCGTTCAGCGCTCCAATCACCCAGTCGCGATAGGGCCAGATGCTCCGTGGGCGGTCCTTCTCGTAGCCATTCGTGTCCGCGTAACGCGCCAAATCGAGCCACTTTCTAGCCCATCGCTCCCCGTACGCTGGCGACGCCAGCAGGCGATCCACCGCCTCCGCATAAGCGCCGGGAGACGGATCCTTCGCAAAACGCTCCGCTTCCTCCGCACTGGGCGGAAGGCCGGTCAGATCGTAACTCACCCGGCGCAAAAGCGTGTAACGATCCGCCGCCGGCGACGGAGCAATCCCCTCCCTCCGGAGACGCGCCCGCACAAAGCGGTCGATCGGATTCTCCTCTTTTCCCTCCGGCAGCGTCGATTGTTTGGGGGGCACAAACGCCCAATGGGGAGCGTACGGAGCACCCCGGGAAACCCACCTTAGCAGGACGGACTTTTGCTCCGGCGTCAGCTGGGTCTTGGTGGAGGGCGGTGGCATCACCTCGTCGGACTCGTGGGTCAAAATGCGGGCTAACAGTTCGCTCGCTTTCAGATCTCCGGGAACCAACGCCCTCGCGCCGGATTTGGCCGGACGCATGGCTTCCTCCCGCGAATCCAGACGCAATTCCCCCTTCCGGGATTTATCGTCGGGCCCGTGGCACTTGAAGCAGTAGCGGGAAAGAATCGGTCGGACTTCGCGGTTGAAGTCGGGTGCACCTTCAACCTCCGCCCAGCAGGTCCACGGCGCCTGTGCAGCGGCAAAAAGCAGCCCAAATTTCCGAAAACGCGCGGCAAAGGAGGAAGGAACTTTCACCCGAAAACGATCCTTGATCGGTGAAGTCGGCGGATAGGAATTCCCAAGCGAAGTTTGGTGTTTTTTCCGCACCCGCTTTGGGTCAGCTTCCGCCATGCCACCGTCATTCGCTCCAAAGCCCGGGCGTTTTTCCGCGGAGTCATTCCAAAAACATTTCATTTCCAAGCTCGCGAACGAGGACGCTTTTGGCGCGCTGTTCGATCTGCTTCCGGAAATCTATTTTTTCATCAAGGACGACGTAGGGCGTTTTGTGCGGATGAACCCGGCCCTCTTGCGCGCCCTGGGACTTTCTGACGAGTCGGAGGTGATCGGCCGCAATGACGACGATTTTTTTTCCCCAGCGCTCGCTGAGCGATACCGCGAGGAGGATCAGAAGGTCATGGCGCAGAACGCGCCAGTGGTCGACCAGATCTGGTTTGTGCCCAACAAAAGCGGCGTTCTGAACTGGTATCTCTCCAGCAAGGTGCCCCTGCATGATCGTCTCGGGAACGTCATTGGAATTGCGGGTGCCATGCGCGACGCACGCTCGGCTGGCGCCGTCATCGGCCCCTACGAGGACCTCAAGGCGGCCGTGGACCATCTTTCTCGCAATTTCTCCCAGGAGATTCAGATCACTGACCTCGCCTCGATGGTTCACCTCTCCGTGAGTCAGTTCGAGCGCCGCTTCCGGGCTCTTTTCCAAATGCCACCCATGCAATACCTCATCCAGCTCAGGATCGAAAATGCATGCCGCCAATTGGAGCGATCCGACGACTCCATCGCGGAGATTGCGGGTCGCAACGGCTTTTACGACCAAAGCGCCTTTACCCGGCACTTTCGGAAGCGCCTGGGCCTGACTCCCTCGCAGTACCGGGAGAGGTATGTTGTCGATGCGGTCGCGTTTCGGGGCCCCGGCGAGGGGCTCCCTCAAAGCTGAACCTGACCGAGGCTACTCCACAGAGCCTGGGGCGGTGTGTTGCTCAATGCACTCCATGAGTGCCGCCAGCCCAACTGGTTTGGCGAGAAAGGGAAACCCTCCGATAGTGGATCGTGTTTCCTGCTCCGCCACAATCGCTGTCAAAAACACGATCGGAATGTGCCGCAGTGCAGAGTCCGCGCGGATCTGCTGCGCCACATCCCCGCCGTCGATCTCGGGCATCACAATGTCCAGGAAGATGATTTCTGGGCGGAACTCGCTCGCGGTCGACCATGCCCGCGTACCGTCGTTTTCTTCCCGGACAATGTAGCGACCCGTCTTTTCGAGTGTCAGCTTGAGGAGGCGGGTGAAACCGGACTCGTCGTCGACGATTAGGATGCGCTTGGGAGAAGACATTGGGCTCATCGAGTGTGGCGTTGGGGCATTCTTGCGCCGGATTCGTCGCAAAGGAAGGCGTAAGTCCCCTCAGAGCGGAAACATGAGTGTCGCAATCGCACCCCCGCCGATCCGGTTCCGAATGCTGATTGTGGCTCCGTGGAGATCCACAATCGTTTTGACGACCGAGAGCCCCAGACCGGTGCCTTTGCCCGTGGGTTTGGTGGTGAAAAAGGGCTCGAAAATTTTGGAAAGCTTGTCCTCCGGAATCCCATGGCCGGTATCCTCAATCTCAAGAACTGCAATGGATTGTCCGATCCGGAAGCTCTCGCTTTTTTGTCCTGCAATGTTCTGCCCAACCCCCGTGAGTTGCTCGGTGTACGTCCGAATTCCGAGCGTCCCTCCCTCGCTCATCGCATGGATGGAGTTTGTGAAGAGGTTTACCAAGACCTGATTCATCTTTTCCGCGTCCAACGCGAGCAGGGGCAAGTGGGGGTCCAGCTGCGGAACAATCTCCACCGGCGCTCTCATCTCCACACGGACGGAGCCCAGGGCTCGGTGGATCATCGCGTTCAAATTCTCCCTCCGCGTCTCAAGCCTGCTCGGTTTGGAGAAATCCAAAAGCCCAAGAATCACGTTGTCGGCGCGGTTCACCGCGTCCTGCATCTCTCTCAAAACCAACTGACAGGATTCGTCAGGGGCGGGCTGCTGCCTCCAGAACTCAAGCCCCATTTTCACAATCGCCAAAGGGTTTTTGACCTCGTGAGCAATGCCCGCTGTCACCCGGCCGATGAGTTTCATCTTCTCCGCCTCAATCAGCTGCTGCTGCATTTCACGCAGCTGGGTGTGAGCCGCCTGCAACTCCGCCATCGCGCTCAAGACCTCTTCACGGCTCGCCGCAAGTTCCAGATTCGCCTGCTTCAGCTTCGCCTCCGCCAACTTCTGCTCCGTGATGTTTCTCTTCATGCACACCAAGCCGAGGATCCGGCCATCATCCGCTCGCCAGGGCACTTTGGTTACCAATGCCCAGCGACTCTGTCCTGCCGCGTCGACACTGCGCTCCTCAAAGTTGAGCAAGGGTTCGCCCGTGCGAAGCACCGGTTCATCAGCCTCCCGGAAGCGCATCGCCGTTTCTTCAGGGAAAAAATCAAACGCCGTACGCCCGGCAACGTCGGCTTGAGCCCGCGCTCCGAGCCAGCGTTGGTGCGCGACGTTGTCCAAAACGTAGCGACCTTCGAAGTCCTTCAAAAAGATATGGTCGGGAAGATGGTCAATCACTGCCCTCAGAAGGTTACGCTCCGTTTCCAGGGCGGCCTCCATTTGCTTCAAAGAGGTGATCTCGCGTGAGATACCGCAAGTGCCGATGATTCGGCCCCGGCGATTGCGCAGGGGAAGTTTCGTGGTCAGACACCAGCCAAAGGAGCCGTCCTGGAGGTTTTCAGACTCCACCTTGTTCAAAATCGGTTGGCCGGTGATCATCACCATCTGCTCGTCCAGCAGCGTCTCCCTCGCTCTCTCCGGAGTGAAAAAATCCGCGTCTGTTTTTCCGTAAGCATCCTCCGGGCGGCTCAGCCCAAACCGCTCCATCAACGCCCGGTTGATCCGGATGAAACGGCTCTGCTCGTCTTTGAAATAAATCCGGTCCGGGATGTTCTCGAGCAGCGTACCCAGAAAGGCTCGCTCACTCTCAAACTCTGCCTGATGCCTCGCGCGATCAAGGGCGGCTCGGAGAGCGCAACTTAACTCGTCGCCATCCTCGATCCTTTTCAAAATCGACGCCTCAGCCCCCATCTGCACGAGCTGCCTGGCGAACTCCTCGGTGCGCGGTGACGCCAGGACAATCACGGGCACCTCGTTGGACAAGCGATGCACCGCGATCAAGGTTTCTGCATTCGGTTCAGACAGCGAGTTGGCGTCGAGAAGGACTGCGTCCACCTCGAGCTGGTTCAAAAACTGGGCGCCCTCCTCCAGGGATTGTGCGTCCGCAACCCACTGAATTTCGAGGCGAGATTGATGCTCCAAAAAGTGGCGCAGGCGCACGCTCTCCTGAGGATCGCTTTCAATCAAAAGAATCCGGGCCGAGTCGGGGGAGGAGGTCAGCATGGGAGGACGTGCGAGCCGTCCGTACGGTACCGGGAGGCACGTTGGGAAGCGAGCGTTTCGAGGCTACTCGAGCGGCTTCCACGCCAGGCGTGGGAGGTGGGATCGGGAGGTTCCCGTACGCTTCGAAGGGAGGGGATACGAAAACGACGCTCCCTCATTCGTTTTAATCCAAAAGTCTCTGCTGAAGCGTTTTAGCCACGGCTGCCGCTCGGGTGGTCACCTGCAGCTTCCGATAAATGGCCCGCATGTGGGTGTCCACGGTGTGAATCCCCACATTGAGCCGATCAGCGATCTCCTTTTTGAGAAGGCCCTCCACGATCAATCCCAAAATCTCGCGCTCCCGCTCCTTTAAATCCACCGCCTCCCCCGGTGGAGATTGCGGGCGGGCTTTGGCGAAATGCTCAAGCAACTTGCGAGCAACACGTGGTGTCAGCGGGGAGCCTCCCGACTGCACTTCCGCGATGGCCTCGGCAATCTGTGCCCCGGGCGCAGTCTTCAGCAGATACCCGTGCGCTCCTCCCGAGATCGCGGCAAAGATTTTGGCGTCATCCTCAAAGACGGTGAGGATCAAAATGTGCGCCTCAGGAGCGTATTCCCTGAGGCGTGGAATGCCTTGGAGGCCGTCGGTTCCGGGGAGGCCAATGTCGAGCAGGACCACGTCCGGGGTGCGCAGAGATACCCCCTCCTGGAAGGCCTGTTCCAAAGATCCAAACTCGTGAAATGTCGTCCCAAGCATGCGCATCTCCAGTCCGCGGACCAGCGTGCGACGGTAGTTCGCATTGTCTTCAATCACCCAGAGAATGGTGGGTTCCGGCGAGTCTTTCATACGGGGGACCAAAAGCGTTTCAGGAGATGTTTCGGGGAATGAAATCGGGGGCGCGAGATAGAGCAGGGAATCACGAATCGGATGGTGGTTCCAGCAGAGGGAAAGCTCTCCACTTCGAGATGCCCGCCGAGGCTTTGCGCGCGCGATTTGAGGCTGGGTAGGCCAACCCCTTTGAATCCCACGGACGGATCGAATCCACACCCGTTGTCCGTGACCGAAAGCACGATTTTACCGGAGGCGGTTTCGATCTGAATCCGGACGACACTGGCTGCCGCGTGTTTTGCCGCGTTGTGTAACATCTCCTTGAATGCGAGGAACAGGTTTCTGCGCAGTTCGAAGGGCATGGGGTTGGGAAGCTCAGCGCCATCACTCGACAAACTCCAGTCGAGACCGCGCAGGAGATTTTGCGCGGTGATTTGCATCTCCGCCAGAAAGTCGACCGGTGCCGAAGACTCTCTTTTGAGCAGCCAAACAAGGTCTCGAATCGCCTCCACGGACTGATGGGCTACAAACCCAATCTCCCGCATATCGGACCGAATTTGAGGTTCGTCGGGATTCGCCTCCAGCGCCATCTGGCTCAGCATCGCAATGGTCCCCAGATTGCTCCCAATTTCGTCGTGAAGATCTCGGGCAATCCGTTCCCGGAGAAGACGCATTTCCCTCTGCCGGGCACGACGGTTTCGCCACCAAACACCCAAAATTGTGAAAGTGATTCCCAGCGCAGCAAAGCCTGTCCCTCGTCTGAGCGCGGAGAAGAAGGCCTGCTCCTGGAGCGTGAGCTGCGCTGAAACGCTCTCAGCGGCCGCCTCTAATTCCCGCCGCAGTGACAGCGCGTGCAGCCACTCCTCGAGCCCGACCAGCTGTGCCTCACTGTTGAAACCGTCCGTGAGCGCGCTGGCTCCCCAGGGCGCTTGTTCGTCGGAGGAATCCGCGGTGACCTTGGCCCCCAATGCGACGTTTCTGCCCTCGGAAAAGACCTCGACCTCCGAAAATGCGCACTCAAATTGCAGTTTGATCTCGCTCCGCTGCGTGACGCGAACCCGCAAAAATCGCACGGGTGGAATGTTCTTCCGCTTGCACACCGGATTTGATCCCGGATTCGGATACTCCGTGTTACCACACGAAAAAATAACGATGGGCTTGAGGAAGTGCTCCTCTTCTGCGCCCTCGATCACAAACCGTTTGGGAAAAGCATAGCTCACCCCCTCGGGAAAATTGGGCGGCTGTGCGGGGTGCAGTCGCACCTCGTCGACCTTCACCGATCTGCCAAGGTCAATCGAGATCCACGCCCCCTCTGTGGCACTCTCCGAGGCCACAGCACGCCATCCGTGGGTGCGGCTTCGGGGGGGGGCTGTCGCTGCCCCCAAGGCGGACATGCCGTCAAAAACATTGCGACGGGACCAGAAGGGATGACTCCCGAAAGAGTCGGTTGATAATGATCGGGCAAAGGGCGCCCCGCTCACCAAACTGCGTCCTCCAGGCCCGAAAACGAACATTTCTCCCAGCGCAAAAAAATGCTCTCCGCCGACGCCATTCAGTTTTTGAACCACAAGGCGCACGTGACGCCCCGTATGACCGGCACCGGAAATAGCGACGGGTAACCGATCGGGGTCGGGGAAATCACAGGCCTTAAAATCGGCAAGAACAAGGGGTTGTGAAAAGGACTCGTCGTCCGAAATTTCGATGCGGAAACGTTTGGGAAATCCGTACGCCCCACGGTGCTGAGACGTCCCAGGTACCCGGGCAGGCACCAGGACCACCGAGGAGATGGGCTGAATCTCCCCCAAATCGACCCGGAGATCTTTTTCGGTTTCAGGCGACTCGGAGAAATCCGAATGGTACCCAAGGCAGACCCCCTGAGTTTCCCGCTTCGGGGCGTTCGGTAGCTCGGAAATCCGACTCCGGAGCGAAGCGCGCATCTGCGTCGACTCGCGCACGGTCCGGCTCCACCGAGAGGCTTCCCAGAAGTTTCTCTCACGAGGAGCGTCGTGGCTGGTTGGAGTTTGTGGAAAGGCGGGAGTCGCGGGCCAACCGCAGAGCAGCAAGGCTCCGCTGAAGAGGCCGGCACTTGGCCAATCGATGGCGCGCTTGGGGAGGGACGGCTTCACTGCAGACAATTCAGCGTTTGGGAGCGGCACGGGCCAGCATCCAGAGCATTTCCTGGACGCACTGAAGGGCCATTCCAACGCTCGGACGGGTTTCGGAAATGGGGCCGGGCGATTCGGCTCTCCGTGGAAAGAAATCGGGCGGAGTCAAAGTTTTTGCGGCAAGTGAGCGGCTCAGCTGGAATATGAAAGGGTGATGAATGCCCCCGGCGAGATGAAGCACCAAGACTTCCTTCGCTTGTTCATGGCTTGTGAACCGGCCCTGCGCGGCTTTGTACGATCCCTCGTCCCGACCCTTGCCGACTCCGATGATGTCATGCAAGAGGTGGCCATCGTGCTGTGGCAGAAATTTGGAGAGTACGAGACCGCAGAGGATTTTCGCCGTTGGGCCTTCGGCGTGGCGAAATGGAAGGTACTTTCCTGGCAGCGCGACCGGGGCAGGGACAGACATGTCTTTGGCGTCGAAACCACAGAGCTTTTGGCAGCGGAATCGGAGTTGGCTTCGGGGCGCTTCGAACTCCAAAGGGAAGCGCTCCGCATCTGCCTGGAGAAGCTTCGCGAGCCCGAGCGGCAACTGGTCGACAGCGCGTACGGACCCGAGAGTCGGATCGATCAACTAGCCTCTCAAATTGGAATGACGGCCATGGCGCTCTACAAGAAACTGCATCGCATTCGAATGCTCTTGGTCGAGTGCACGCGCAGGGCAATTTTAACCAAAGGGGCATCATGAAAAACGACCCGCGATTGGATTGGATTAGCGAGTACGTTCAGGGCAGGGCGGATGCCGAGGTCACCGCACGCTTGGAGCAGGCGCTTCGCGAGGATCCGGAGTTCCGCGCTCTTTTTTTGGACTACTTGAGTGTAGACGGCGCCCTGTCGGCACACGCCGCTTATCGTCCATTGCCGGAGGCGGATTCCTCCTTGGGACGTGCCGCGCACCGCCAGCCTTCGCGACCCCTCCCAACCCCCGTTTGGAAGGGGCTTGCTTGGGCGGCTTCGATCGCTGTGGCGGGCGTTATTGCGT
Source organism: Verrucomicrobiota bacterium (assembly GCA_037975925.1). Taxonomy (GTDB): domain Bacteria; phylum Verrucomicrobiota; class Verrucomicrobiia; order Chthoniobacterales; family Chthoniobacteraceae; genus Chth-196. Next base: position 11,948 of record JBANFR010000044.1, on the reverse strand, counting down.
GGTCCGCGGCGCGGGAAAGGTCCCCTTTTGCACGGGTTCACGGCTCTGCGGGAACCGACTTGAACGCGGGGATGCCCGTACGCTCGGAGCGTTATTGTTTCGAGAAAGGCTCGGTCGAATTTGTCACAAGCAAGGGTGCGAGGGTGGTGGTGGAGGCTCCCGCTGAGGTGCGATTTGAATCGGCGGAGTGCCTCCGTGTTTTCCGGGGAAAGGTGGCGGCGGATGTCCCGGAAGGGGCCCGCGGGTTTACGGTGCTCACGCCTGCCGGGGGCGCTGTGGATTTGGGAACTCGCTTCGGAGTGGACGTGCCGGAGAGTGGTAGTCCGGAGGTCCATGTCTTTGAAGGGGAGGTGATTGCGCAGGCAAAAAGCGCCACGCAGAAACGGAGCCTCCGCACAGGAGAAGCCACGGTCTTCAAATCGGGCGTCAGCGAGTCCCGCGAGATTCGTTCGGCCTCCTTCATCCAGCACGATGAAGTGCCTGAATTGGCCGCCGGACTTGCGGCCGGACAGCGGGCAAAGTCGGAGGCCAAGCTGCGTTCCCTCCGGGCGGATCCAGCTCTCGTGGCTGCATTGGATTTTGAGGAGGGCGAGGCCTTTGCAGGAGTGTACCGGATGGCGCAGGGGCGTTGGCCGGGCTCCAAGGCTCCCGAGTTCGTGAACCAAGGTGACCACCTCAAGGTGAGCGCAGGCGAGGGACGCGAATTTACGCAACTGACCCTCGCCGCATGGGTCCGAATCGACCGCCTCGGAGAACCTTTCCAGTCGCTTTATCACACGGATGGCTGGGGACCAAGCAGCCCGGGGCAGGTCCACTGGATGATCACCAAGGCCACCACGATGCGTCTCGCTCTGTACGGAAACACCCAGGCTCCCAGCTCGATAGACTCCGTTTCGCCTGTTTTGCCCGAGCGCGGCCGCTGGGTTCATCTCGCCACGGTTTATGATTCTTCCGTGGGTAGGATGCGCTTTTACCTTAACGGCCGTTTCGACAACGAAACCCGCTCCGCCGTTTCGTGGCCTGCCAAACTCGGCCAGGCCCAAATCGGAAATTGGAACCGGCACGACCGAAAACTCAGTGGGCGCGTCGACGAGTTGATTCTCCTCGGGAGAGCAATGAGCGACGCCGAAGTTTGGGAGCTCTTTGAGGCCGGGAATCCCTACCGTTGAACCAAATCGGGGGCGTTCTGCTTCGGATCGTTCGACCTGGGCGCGCCGCGGCGATCCACACAAATTGGATCGACTTCAAGCCTGCGCCGTTTCGAATGAGAATCCGATGCAACTCAATCTGAAGACGGACTTCAGTCTGCGCCTGCTCCTTTTTTTGGCCACTTACCCCGAGGAGATTGTCCCGGTGGGGCGGGTCGCAGAAGCCTTTGGGATCTCCGCGCACCATCTCAGCAAGGTGGCGAGGGCCTTGGCGGAGTTGGGGGTCATCGAGATGGTGCGGGGTCGTGCAGGCGGCGTCCGATTAGCCATGGCACCGGGGAAGATCCAGGTGGGGGATATTGTGAGGCGCATTGAAAGTGACTCAACGGCGCCGCTCGTGGAGTGCTTTGATGGCTCCAACAACACCTGCGTGATTTCCCCGGCTTGTGCCCTCAAGGGTGTGCTTCGCAAAGCACTCAATGCGTTCCTGGCCGTTTTAGACGGCTATTCTCTCGCAGACCTCACGAGAAATGCTGATGCGCTTCGCCGCATTCTCGACCGGCATTCGTGAGGCGCTGCCTTCGCGGCGAGGAGACGGGAACCCCTACTTCGCGGAGGGGGTTGGCGGGCGATTGAGCACGGCGTCGCGCGTGCTCGCCGCAATTTCCATCACTTGTTTCACCAGTTCGGGCCGGATTTTGAGTTCCTCCAGAGTTTTCTGAAGATTTTCAGCCACGGCGTTGAAGTGACTGTCGTTGAGTCCTGGAATCTGGGAGTGCGCCCTTCGCAAATCTTTGCCGGCGTATGGAATAGGCCCTCCGAAAGCGGCGGATAGGAACTCCTTCTGTCTGCGGCGCTGCTTGTCCATGTTGATGTCGGCAAAGAAATGATTGATGCGCGCATCCGCGAGGACCTTTTTGTAGAACAACTCCACGGCGGCATCGATCGCCGGCTTCCCTCCCAGCTTCTCATAAAGGCTGTTCGCGCGCGCCTGGAGAAACGTCTGGCGACATTTCTCGTCTGCAAAGGTGTAGGTCTGCCCCTCGTACTCGGCTCGAATGGAGGGATCGGCGGGCTTCCCGCTGACAGGACAGACGGTAGCAGCGGGAAGCGAGGCCGGGGCTGCCGCCGCGGCAGATGGTGCCAAGGGAAGGAAGGGCAGGGCAGCGACGGACAGCACGAGGAAAGAGTGGGGGTGGGTGTTTTTCATACAGCGAAGAGTGCTTTCGTGGGAAAAGAGGTAAATAAGATACCAGATTGTGTCGAGTCGGAAGTCGCGCTGATGGCGGCATCTTTTCGGGCCCATGCACGGAATGAGGAGAGTGCACGTTGGATCCCGTTATGCTCCAATCGTCCTCCCCGTTCACCTGCCGCTCTGTCTGTGAAGAACCTCGAATTCTGCCTCCTGGAAGCCTCCCTCTTGCATCAAGAGATTCTCGCGGGACACGTCGATGCTTCTTGTCTGGTCGATGCATGCCTCGAGCGCATCGGGGCGCTGGATCGCCGGGGACCGGAGTTGCGGTCCGTCATTGAAATCAATCCCGATGCAATCGATCGCGCACAAGAACTAGACCACGCTGCAGCAGGCGGCGATCGCCCCGGTGCACTTCATGGTCTCCCGGTCCTCATCAAGGATAACATCGCAACCGGTGATCGCATGAGCACCTCCGCAGGTTCTCTCGCGCTGGCAGGTCTGCAAGCCCGACGGGATGCCTCTCTCGTCGAGTCACTTCGCCTCTCGGGGGCTGTGATTCTAGGCAAAACCAATTTGAGCGAATGGGCCAATATCCGCTCTCCGCGCTCCTCAAGCGGTTGGAGTAGCAGGGGAGGCCAGACGCGGAATCCGCACGTTCTTTCTCGCTCGCCGGTCGGCTCAAGCTCCGGTTCTGCCGCCGCGGTGGCCGCAGGTCTTTGCAGTCTGGCGGTCGGCACGGAGACAGACGGTTCGATTGTGCAACCGGCGAGCGCTTGCGGAATCGTCGGACTCAAACCGACGGTGGGACGGATTAGCCGTGATGGGATCATTCCCATTGCGCGGAGTCAGGACACCGCAGGCCCTATGGCGCGAACCGTGCGGGACGTGGCCATGCTCCTCCAGGTCCTGTCCAGCCGCGACCCACGGGATCCAGAAACTCAAAGGGCCACCGAACCGGAGGATTACATCGCTGCCCTGCGACGCGGGGCTTTGGAGGGAGCCCGCATCGGTGTGGTGCGTGGTTCCTCGGCCAGGCATCCCGGGGTCGAGATGCTATTTGAAGAGGCCCTTGCCCACCTGCGCCGTCTGGGCGCACTGCTCGTGGACGTCGACGCAATTCCGTCCTCGGGGAAATTTGTGCACAGCGAGTTCTTTGTGCTCCTGCACGAGCTGAAGGACGGCCTGCCTCGGTATCTCCAAGAGTTTCAGCCCGACGCTCCTTTTCGAGATCTCGAGGGGCTGATCGCTTGGAATGAATCGCACCGTGCGGAGGTGATGCCGTTTTTTGGTCAGGAGTTCTTCCACGCCGCTCAGGCCACTCGAGGCGTTGCCAGCATGGACTACCTGGAGGCCCTCAGCGCCAACCGACGTTTCTCGAGGGAGGAGGGGATTGATGCCCTTTTTGCTCAGCACCAACTGGATGCGGTGGTGGCTCCGACGGGCGGTCTGGCTTGGCGCACGGACCATCTCCTGGGCGATTTTTTTTCCGACGGAGGAATCACCTCCTCCTTCGCCGTGGCGGGCTATCCCCACCTGACCGTACCCATGGGAACTGTTCGGGATGTTCCGGTTGGCCTTTCTTGGGGCGGTCTGGAGTGGATGGAATCCAAGATTCTCGCGATGGCTTATGATTACGAGCAGGCGAGCCAGAGGCGTGTAACCCCCCGGTTTCTCACGGACTAAACCTGCTTCGGACGCCCCATCCGCAAACGGGATCTTCGCGCTCAAGGCGCACCCTCCCAAAAAAACGTGCGTGTCGAAACAAGTCTCGGCGGAGGAGCACTGCAGGAGCAATGAGCCAACCGCGATTTGCATTTGCCGACCGGGGATCGGAATGCTTGTATTTGCGCCCCCGGACTCAGCGTCGGGAACCACTACCCGGTGGTGTAACGGTAGCACAGGGGCCTTTGGAGCCCTTAGTCATGGTTCGAATCCATGCCGGGTAGCCACTCTTGAGAGCCCCAGACCAGCCTCAGGGTCCCTTTGGAGTTGCCCGTAGTCCGAATTCCGATCCAGCCAAGAAGCGCCCGGCGGTCGTTTTGCTTTTCAACCTTCCCCGCTGGCTTAATCTCCACGCCTTCTCTATGGGCGATTCCATCTCTACCCCGGAACTCTTCGAGCGCTTCGTCATCCCCACCTACGGGCGCTACCCTCTACGCCTCGCACGCGGGGAAGGCTCTTGGGTCTGGGATGAAGACGGAAAGCGGTATCTCGATTTTGGAGCCGGCATCGCTGTGACCTCCCTCGGGCACTGTCACCCGCGCGTGACCCAAGCGATGCGCCAGCAACTGGGGGAGCTCGTACACACTTCGAATCTTTACCTCACCAGACCTCAGGGGCTGCTCGCTAAAAGACTCGTGGAAATCGCAGGCGGGCAAGGGAAGGTTTTCTTCTGCAACTCTGGCGCGGAGGCCAATGAAGCCTTGTACAAACTCTCCCGCAAATTCGGCAATGAGGCCGTTGGTTTCGCCGAAGCCCACGCCTCCCAAGGTGAATCCGCTCCCGCTCGGCGCCATTCGATTGTCACCATGTACGGCTCATTCCACGGGAGAACCCTTGCCGGCATTTCCGCCACGGGGCAGGAAAAGGTGAAGAAAGGTTTCGAGCCCATGGTCGAGGGGTTCCGCCACTCTCATTTCAATGACCTCGCAGCTCTCGAGGAGTCTCTCGCTCCCGCCGATACCGTCGCGCTCCTCGTCGAGCCAATCCAGGGCGAGAGCGGAATCCACCCCGCCAAGCCCGAATTTCTCCGCAAGGCCCGCCTGTTGTGCGACCAGAAATCCATGCTCCTGCTTTTCGACGAAGTGCAGTGCGGATTGGGGCGCACTGGCGACTGGAATGGATGGACCACAATTGCTCCTGATGTTTCTCCGGATGCCGTTTCATGGGCAAAGGGAATCGCGGGTGGCTTCCCCCTCGGTGCCATCTGGGTTAGCTCGCGCCTCGTGCGATTGAAAACCGGGGAACTTAAGCCCCTCTGCGACCTCCTCGGACCCGGATCCCATGGGACGACCTTCGGCGGCACCCCCCTGATTTGCGCGGGCGCTCTCGAGGTGCTGTCGGTGGTCGAAGAATCCAATCTTCTTACAAACGCCCGCGAACTCGGCCTCTACGCGCTTGATAAACTGAAATCGCTGAGATCTCCCCTCATTCACGAAATCCGCGGAGTGGGGCTCCTCATCGGAATTGAGCTGCCCGGCGACTTCTACAGTCTTTGCTCCGTGACCTCTGAGAAACCCCCGTCAAGTTTCATGGTCGAGCGTCTGCACGCGGCGGGCCTGCTCTGCATCCCCTCCGGCACGCACACGCTTCGGTGGCTGCCGCCTTTAAACGTCACTCGAGCGGAGGTGGACCACGCCGCTGCGATTCTGTCCGCCACCTTGGATTCTCTCGCCCAATCTTAAAAGAGAACCCCCTGCCGCTGGCATTCCTAACATCCACTTATGAAGCACTTGCTTTCCATTGAATCTCTCGATCGCCAGGAGATCTACGAGATCCTCGAGCTGGCGGAGATCATGAAATCTACCCGGGGACGCCACGAGTCTCTTCCTCTCTCCGGCCAGTGCTGGGCTCTCATCTTCAGTAAATCATCGACGCGTACTCGCGTCTCCTTCGAGGTGGGCATCCGGGAGCTGGGGGCCGATGTCATGTTTCTCTCCGCTGCGGACATTCAGTTGGGGCGAGGAGAGCCGATCAAAGATACCGCTCGAGTCATGGGGCGAATGCTGGATGGGGCCGTAATCCGAACCTTCAGCCAGAGCGATGTGGAGGAATTCGCCCACTATTCGGGAATTCCAACCATCAATGCCCTCACGGACGATGAACACCCGTGCCAGATTTTGGCGGACCTCCAAACCATTCGGGAAAAGTTGGGAGGCGTCGAAGGCCGGTCGATTTGTTTCATCGGAGATGGCGCGTGTAACGTGCCCAGATCCTGGATTTGGGCGGCAGCGAAGCTCGACTTTGAACTGCGTATTGCGGCCCCGCAGGCTTTTCAGCCCGACCCGGATTTGCTCGAGCGCATTGGTCCAAAAGCGCGTTTGCTGATCACGGATGACCCTCGCGAGGCTGCCGCTGGTGCCGATGTCCTCTACACCGACGTCTGGGTGAGCATGGGCAAGGAGCAAGAGGCGGCGGAGCGACTTGTGCAACTTGCTCCCTACCAGATCAATGAGGGGATTGTGCGCCTTGCCGCATCCGATGCGATTGTGATGCACTGCTTGCCGGCTTATCGGGGCAAGGAAATTACCGAGGAAGTCCTTGAGGCGAACGCGGACACGCTATTCGATCAGGCTGAGAATCGGCTCCACGCGCAGAAGGCCATCCTTCAGCTCCTCGGACGAAATCCCTGAGCCCGTCGTCGAATCCAGAAGCCCCCTAATCTCCGCACCCCATCGGGAATCATCCGTCCAACCAGACGTCCTTCAAACACCTATGTCCGTCCAACACTCCCCAGCGCAGTCCACCTCCTCCTCTCCCGCTTGGTGGCAGCAGCTCAACTCCTACCACTGGTTTGTCATCATCGTAGCCTCAGCGGCATGGTTCTTTGATTGCCTAGATCAGCGTCTCTTCTCCCTCGCTCGTATCCCCGCGCTGACCAGCCTGATGGGACTCCCCGCAAGTAGCACCGAGGTTCAGGGATTCGGCAAGGTGGTCACAGCCTGTTTCCTCGTGGGCTGGGGGATTGGTGGAATGATTTTTGGAGCACTCGGCGACAAATTCGGTCGAGCCAAGATGTTGACGCTCACCATCCTCATCTACTCCGCGTTCACCGGACTGAGTTACTTTAGCCAGACAAAACTCGATTTCACCATCTTCCGTTTCCTCACCGGTTTGGGCGTCGGAGGCGTTTTCGGGCTTGCCGTGGCCCTCATCGCTGAAACCGTGCCGGACGGGGCCCGTGCCCAGTCCCTTGGACTCCTCCAAATACTTTCCACCGTCGGTAATGTCTGCGCTGGATTCGCCAAAATGGGGATTGATGCCCTGGAGGCCAATCAGACCATCGTTGCCGGAACGGGATGGCGCTGGATGTTTTTGATCGGGGCCTTCCCGGCGCTGCTCATTATCTTCACCCGTACAAAACTCAAGGAACCCGCTCCTTGGCTGAGACTCAAAGAGCAGGGTCTTCTTCCCAAGGGCAGCATCTTTGCGCCCTACAAAACCCTGCTAGCCAGCGTCCGCTGGCGCAAAAATCTCGTCATCGGTGCCCTGATTTCCGGAACGGGTGTTGTAGGACTCTGGGCGATCGGAGAATACGCCGTTGATTTGCAGAAGGTGGTCTTCAAGGCGCATTTCGAAAAGCTGGTGGCTCCCGAAAAGGTGAAACCCAGCGTCGACTGGGCCATCACGCTAGCCTATCTGCTCAACATGCTTGGCGCCGCTGTGGGGATGACGCTCTTCACCAGAATCGCCGCCCTCGGACGGAAGTTGGCGTTTGGCATCGGCTTCGTCGGAGCCTTGGTCATCACCTTCCTCGTTTATTGGAAAATGAGCTCCCCCTCGGATGCCTACTGGATGATGCCCCTGATGGGAATGGCCCAACTTTCAGTGTTCGCTGGATTCGCCATCTATCTCCCAGAGTTGTTCCCCAGCAAACTTCGAAGCACCGGCACCTCCTTCTGCTACAATCTGGGCCGCTTCGCCGCTGCCGCCGGAAGTTTCTTCTCGGCAAAACTCACCACCGAGGTCTACGGGACCTACAAGAGCATCGATCCTGCGTTGCCACTCCGTTACGCCGCCATGACGATGTGCGCTATCTTTCTGGTGGCAATCCTGACCCTCCCATTTGCTCCCGAGACCAAGGGAAAACCCCTCCCCGAGGACGAGCCCTAGCCGCCCATCATCAGACTTCCCGCCTACGGATTACTCTCCTTCTCCAGCCTCGCTGCGTTCCACGCGGGGTTGGCGTACTTGTCGGATGCGAGGGCTTCAGCAGCCTTCAAAATATCTGGCGTGAGGCTGAACGCTTCCACCACCCTGGACATCCTCTCGGCAAGGGTCCTGCCAGAAGGATGTTCTGACTCTGGAATCTGGACGCTCCCTTGGTGTAGCAGCCCCGCCCGGCTCCGCCGCTGCCCAGCCCCAGCGATCTTTTTCCCATTCCGAATCAGATCGCTCCGAACCGGATTGTCGAAGCAAGCGCTTGATCGCTTCGGGCAATCCTGATCTGCCAACTCGTAGTGGCATCCTTCGCGCGCCAGCACCTCGAACAGCGCGAGGTGAATAAGGCGGTAGCTCTCGGCAGGGCGCACGTTGAAGAAAGGGTGCCCCGCCGGGACCAGCAAGGAATACGGCCAGTCTCCCACGTGCGCCACGGATCCCCCACCAGTCCAGCGTCTGGTGATCTCCATGGACCCCAAGCTTTCTCGGGCGGCACTCATGCAGCCGAAGTACCCGATCGTGATACAGGGACGGTCCCAGCGGTAAACCCTGAGGAGTGGCTGCGACACCGCCCTTAAAAGCACCTCATCAAGCGCCATTTGCAAGGCGGGCGGGCGCGGATGCCCGTCCTCCAGCAGCATGAGATTGGAGAAATTCACGAGCAAACTGGGGTGCCATCACGCGCCAGCAGGAGGCATTGAGCGCATCCGGTCCATCCATTCGGAGTGGATGACTGGCGAAATTTCCGAGGGCTTAATCTCACTGCGCCCTCCCCAAAAAACATTCGTGTAAAGCACGGGAATCCCCGAGGCCTTCAAGTGTTCGTCAATCGCCGCTTTGTGCGCCAACACGCGGTCCTTCTCGGTGCCGTGAGCAACCGACATGATGTTCACGTTCTTGAAATCGGGCCCTCCCTCCCGCCAGTAGCAGTGGGTTAAAACCTCGTGTCTCCCAACCTCTCCACCCGCTTCTACCTCGCGACCGCTCGGAACCGCCCAATGGAAAAGAGCGTTGAATCGAGTCACTCTCACGCCGGTTTGGGACGGTTTTACGTGCTCCAAAAAGGTGGAAAATCGCCCGATTACTTTCCTTTGCTGAAGACTCTCTGCAGTTTTGCAGAAGGTCTCGAAATCGACACCTGCTTCGGCTGCACGTCCCACCCAAGGGGCTGTTCCAATCTCCTCTTCGCTGAACTCCCTCTTGAGAGCCAGGATCACTCTCCACTCCAAATCAGACAGTTCCACATTATGGATTGGCATCATCCTCGCTGGCTCTGCGGTCCGGTCTCCGGGCTCGATGGTTTTCCTGCGTACATGCCCCACGCCCAAGGCAAATATCCCTTTCGCGGGCATCAACTTAAACTTAAGGCACCCCGTGTGCTTCATTAAAAGCTCGCAATGATCAGACATTGATCTCCCAACCGGTACCTTGAGCGTTGTCCAGAGCCGATACTCCGATCCTGAGGTCTGCTGATCGGTCGATCGAACCACCACATGTCCGCTGAACGGGTCGTGCTGAAACATGAAGTCGAACGCGGTGTTCAACTTTTCTTCCGGTACTTGCCAAGCCACTAAAGCTCCATCCGCAAGGTTTGGCGCGATTAACGTCTGTCTCACCCGACGAATCGTTCCCGCTCTGAGCATTCCGCGGATCCGCTCGACCACAGATTCGAGCGGCACCCCGGAAAGCCGGGAGATCTCATGGAAAGGTTCGCGCACAAAACCAGGAATCTTGTCCTCCGAAATAGCCAAGATCTTCGAGTTGAGCGGGTCGTTGTGGTCGGTGGGGAGGCTGGGGTTCATTGGGTAAAACGGTTGGGTTCAGACAAAAACAGGGGAGGAGAACACTCCGGGGAAATTAACTAGTACGACTTCGCAAAGAGAACCCTTTGGCGACTGGGTTCACCGGTGAAGATGCAAACGCCTGGTTCATCTGCCCCGGGAATTTGATGCGCCGTCGGTATACAGCGAATCGTCACCTTCAAGTCCTCCTTGATACGTCTTTCCACCTCCGGCGATCCGTTCCAATGGGCCAGCGCGAATCCACCGTGGATTTCCGGCTTCGAGGGATTCTTCGGAGTGAAGAAGGAATAAAATTCCTCATTCGAATTGATTGTGACCGTATGCAAATCCCTGTACGCCAAAGCCCTGTCCCAAAGTGAGTCGTGAACCGATTGCAGAACACTAGCCGCCTCATCCAGAAAGGCAGCGACAGAGGGAAAGGCTTTTTCTTTGTGGGGACGATCCCTCCGTGAAACCGCGACGGTACCCTTTTCGAGATCGCGGGGCCCAATCTCGATACGAATCGGAGCACCTCTTTTGATCCACTCCCAAGTTTTGGTTCCCCCAGCGACATCCCGCTTGTCGACCTCCACCCGAATTGGTTCACCCCCAAACGTCCTGGATCTCAGTTGCTGGGCTAGCGAATCGGCCGCCGCCATGACCTCCGCTCTTGTTTCCGCTTTCGGCGTGATCGGAAGAATCACGATCTGCGCGGTTGCAATCCGTGGAGGCAATATAACCCCGTCGTCGTCTCCATGGGCCATGATTACTGTTCCAATCAGGCGGGTGCTGACGCCCCAACTCGTCGTCCAGGCAAACTCTTGGGTGTTGTGACGAGAGACAAACTGAATACCGCTCGCCTTGGCGAAGTTTTGCCCCAGAAAGTGCGAGGTCCCTGCCTGAACGGCCTTCCGATCCTGGACCATGGCCTCAATGCAAAGCGTTTGCACTGCTCCAGGAAACCTTTCTCCTTCGCTCTTCTCTCCCGTAAAGACGGGCAATGCGAGATACTCCCTCGCAAATCTCGCGTAGACGCCGAGCATGTCCTCCGTTTCCCGCCGAGCCTCCGCTTCCGTCTCGTGTGCGGTGTGACCCTCTTGCCAGAGAAACTCCGCAGTCCGCAGGAAAACCCTGGGTCGCATCTCCCACCGCACAACATTGGCCCACTGATTCACCAGTATCGGCAGATCTCTGTAGCTCTGTACCCACTTCGCATAGGTCGCACCAATGATTGTCTCGCTCGTCGGCCGCACAACGAGTGGCTCGGTCAATTCCGCGCTCGGAGCCGGCCGGAGCCCCCCACCCGGAGCCGCCTCCAAGCGATGGTGAGTCACCACTGCGCACTCTTTAGCAAATCCCTCCACGTGTTGGGCTTCCTTCGCCAAGTATGACAGCGGAATAAAAAGCGGGAAGTAAGCGTTTCGATGTCCAGTCGCCTTAAACATTCCGTCCAAAGCTCTCTGCATGCACTCCCAAATGCCGTACCCCCATGGCTTAATCACCATGCAACCCCTCACATCGGAAGGCTCCGCAAGGTCCGCTGCCTTCACTGCCTGTTGGTACCATTCCGAGAAATCCTCGTCACGTCTTGGAGAGATCGCTGTCTGCGCTGGGTTCATAATCGTAGACTAACCTCTAGGATTCAACAGCACCTCGAGCAAGGGCGTTCAGGAGCCGCGCGCGCGCAACCGATGATTTGGGCATTCAGGAGCCCAACCTCGGTCGCAGACACAAATGATGAAAATTTTTCCCCACGTAACCTACTGGACGAAAATAATATAAACAATCCTATGGGATGTCGTCTCCTGCGGGAGGTGTTGACCGATTGATGCGAGCGTGTATGTTTCCCCTCCCTTCAACGCGGTCTTCGGGCCGATGAAGAGGGGCGTTAGCGATAGAGATGAGTCTTTTGCCCCGAGGGCGGAAAAAAATCTTAAAAAGCTG
>JBANFR010000043.1:0-24450 GCA_037975925.1 Verrucomicrobiota bacterium | reverse complement strand
TGAAGACGGCTGGTGCGGAGGATGTTACTGCGCGCTATCGGGATGGTGCTCGCAAGGTGACTTTTGCCGGGGGGGTGTATTTGCGTCCCACCATTGTGCGCTGTGAGTCGTTTGATCACCCGCTCTCGAATCGAGAGTATCTCTGTCCCTACGCGAGTGTGGTGGAGGTTCCGCAGGCGGAAATGCTTCAAAAAATCGGTCCGTCCTTGGTGGTGACGGCGATCACGAAGGATCCCCAGTTCACCGAGCAGCTCCTGGGCTCCTCGCTCATCGAGCGGCTGAACTTGGGGCCCATTCCAACGACCAAGATTTCGTGGGACCAGCCGCATGAGGGAAATATGTTCGAATTTTTATACCGTCGTCGCTCGATTGAACGCGCCTGATGCCCTGTCATAGCGTTTGTTAACGTTCTTGGATTTAGGAGTTTTCGTTGTGTCCCCCCTATGCGTGCTCCCTTTGACCTTTCCCTGAAGACGAGCCTGGTGTTTGGCGAGGGTTCGCTTTTGCGAGTTGGCGAACTGGCAAGCCAGATCGGTGGAACCAGGGTCCTGCTAGTCACAGACTCCGGGATTGTTCGCGCGGGCCACGTTGCAAGGGCGGTCAATTCCTTGGTTGAGGCGGGCCTTGCGGTGTCGGTCTTTGACGGCGTGCGAGAAAATCCAGACACGGAGGATGTGGATCGCTGTGTGGAGGCGGGGCGTGCTTGCGGTGCTGACTTGATTGTGGGAATGGGGGGCGGAAGTTCGATGGACACAGCGAAGGGAGCCAATTTCCTGCTCTCCAACGGCGGACGGATTCAGGATTACTGGGGGATTGGGAAGGCGAAGCTGCCGATGTTGCCCTTGATCGCTATTCCCACGACTTCAGGGACCGGAAGCGAGTGTCAGTCCTTTGCGCTGATCTCGGATCCAGGGACTCACCAAAAAATGGCGTGTGGTGACAAGAAGGCGTCGGCCCGGTACGCGATTTTGGATCCTGTCCTTACGGTGTCGCAACCGGCGCGGGTGACTGCTTGCACTGGCGTCGACGCGCTTGCGCATGCGCTGGAAACGGCGGTGACATTGAAGAGAAATTCGGTCTCGCTGCTGTTTTCCCGGGAGGCCCTCCGGTTGTGCTTGCGCGCGCTGCCTCGCGTGCTGCGGGAACCCTCTGATTTGGAGGCGCGCGGTGAAATGCAGCTGGCCGCGGCTTACGCGGGAATTGCAATTGAGAACTCGATGCTGGGTTGTGCGCATTCTGCGGCCAACCCGCTGACCGCCCGTTTTGGGATTGTGCATGGACAGGCGGTGGGACGAATGCTGCCCGGGGTCATTCGGCGGAATGCGGCGGATTCGGCGACTGCGGATGCTTACGCGGAGCATGCGCGCGCGGCGGGTCTCGGTTCGCTCGAGGAGCTTTTGCATCAACTGGAAGAGATCCTGCGCTTGGCTCAGTTGGATGTGGGGCTTGCCCGTTTCGGAGTGAGTCGCGACGCCCTCCCTGCGCTGGCTGCGGAAGCTTCTCGGCAGTGGACGCTCCAGTTCAACCCGGTTCCTTATACGGAGCAGGATTTCATCGCTTTGTACATGGAGGCCCTGGGGTCATGAGTACGAGGCGTTTCCGGAGCGTTGCTCGGTGCCGTCTGCTGCGCGTGTTGATGGGCGCATGTGTTTCTCAAATGGTTTGTGGTGAGTTGTTTGCGGACTGGATTATGCATCGTGGAGACCCTCGCCTAAGCGGAGTTTCGAAGATGGAAGCACCGGGTTTACCAAAGTTGTCCTGGTCTTTTGCGGCGGGTAGAGCGGTGAAAGGCGGTGCCGCCATCGGTGGGGGAAGGGTTTTTGTGGGCGATGAATCCGGGGCGATTCACGCGCTGGAGTTGAAGTCCGGAAAAGCGCTTTGGTCATTCAAAACCGAGGGATCCGTGGAGGCGACGCCCTTGCTTCTCAATGGGCAAGTCATTGTGGGATCGAGTGATGCACGTCTATATTCTTTGGATGCAGAGACAGGTGCGCTTCGCTGGAAATATGAGACGGGTGACAAAATCATGGGCGGCGCCAATTTTGCGAAGGCGCCCGAAGGGGACGAACACTGGGTTCTTGTGGGCAGCTACGATTCGCACTTGCATTGCGTTCATGCGGGAACTGGCGAGGGCGTCTGGAAAGTGGAGACGGAGAACTACATTAATGGCACGCCTGCTCTTTTGCCGGGCGGAGAGGTCATCTTTGGTGGCTGTGACGCGGTACTTCGAGTGGTCTCGCTGAAGGACGGGAAAGCGCTGCGTCAGATTGAGGCGGAAGCTTATGTGGCTTCTTCAGTGGCTGTTGCAGAGGATGGGAAGGCCTATGTCGGGCACTATGGAAACCTCGTTTTAGGAATGGATCCGAGGGAGGCAAAGGTGCTGTGGCGGTACCGGGACCGAAATTTTCCGTATCTCTCCAGCGCAGCGGTAACTGCCGAAACCGTGGTGATTGGCGGAAACGACAAGCGGATCCACGGCATTCGGAGGGGGGATGGCGCGGGGCTTTGGCAGGTTGCGACTCGGGGGAAAGTGGACGCTTCGCCCGTGGTGTGTGGGGATGCGGTGGTGGTTGGTTCAATGGATGGGAGACTGTATTGCGTTGCGCTGAAGGATGGAGCGGAGCGTTGGACATACGAAATTGGCTCGCCCCTGGTGGCCTCCGTTGCGGTGTCGGAGGGTTGGATTGTGGTCGGTGCGGAGGATGGCTCGGTTTACGGACTTCAAACAAAACCTATGAACCCATGAGTGAAACGCCTTCCAACCACTCGAAGCCAGTTCTCGAAAACGAAGAAACGACGGCGGGGAATTACTTTGTCGCAAATTATCCACCCTTTCATTTTTGGGACAAAGGGACCGCGCAGCATCTGGAGGAGCTGCTTCAAAAGCCCGCTGAGAAGGAGGTTCCGCTTGGTGTCTACTTCCATGTCCCATTTTGTCGGAAGCGCTGCCATTTCTGCTACTTCCGCGTGTATACCGACCGTAACGCCTCGGAGATCCAGAGGTACCTTGATGCTGGGATCGCGGAGTTGGCTCGATATTCCAGTTCGCCCTACGTGCGGGGAAGGAAGCCGCGTTTTGTTTATTTTGGAGGCGGAACGCCGAGTTACTTGAGCGTTTCGCAGTTGCGTTCCGTGATGGAACGGATGCGTGCGCTCCTGCCTTGGGATGAAGTGGAGGAGGTGACTTTCGAGGCGGAGCCTGGGACTTTGACTGAATCGAAACTCTCGGCGATTCGAGAGCTGGGGGTGACGCGCTTGAGTTTGGGAGTAGAAAACTTTGACTCGCACGTTTTGGAAATTAACGGACGCGCCCATCGCGCGGAGGAGATCCAACGGGCTTTTGGGTGGGCGCGTGCGGCTGGTTTTCCTCAAATCAACGTGGACTTGATTTCCGGCATGGTGGAGGAGACCGAGGAAAACTGGCGCGAGAACGTCCGCAAATTGATCGAATTAGGTCCGGACTGCGTGACGATTTATCAGATGGAGGTGCCCTACAACACGGGGATCTTTCGGAAGATGAAGGAGGAGGGAACCTTGGTTGCGCCAGTGGCGAACTGGGCTACCAAGAGGGCCTGGGTGGGATACGCTTTTGCGGAGTTGGAGAGGGCGGGTTACACGGTCACGAGCGGCTATACGGCGGTGCGTGATGCGGTTCGGACGCGGTTTGTTTATCGGGATGCGCTGTGGACTGGGGCGGATCTTTTGGGAGTCGGAGTGGCGTCCTTTTCGCACCTCGGGGGGGTGCATTTTCAGAACGGAGCGGAGATCGGGGAGTATATGGAACGGGTCGAGCGGGGAGATTTGCCCGTATCGCGAGCGATGGCGACCACGCCGGAGGAGCGAATGATTCGTGAGTTAATTTTGCAGATGAAATTGGGGCGAGTGAATGCCCCGTATTTTTTCGCCAAGTTTGGGGAGGACATCCGCCTCCGATTTGGGAGTCAGTGGCGTGATCTGGAGGACCGTGGGCTGGCTGCCTGGAATGGGGAGTGGATGGAATTGACGAGGGAAGCGCTTCTGCGGGTGGACACGCTCCTGCATGCGTTCTTTCTGCCTCAGCATCAGAACTCTCGATACACATGAACACGTTCAAGCCGGAGTGGCTCGAGCCGCTGGAGAGACTGCGTGGAGCGACGCTGGGATCTTTCGAGTGGGTGGATCCGGGCAAGATGCCGGAGCCTTTTCGGGGGCTCCTGGTGCACTCAGGCGACATGACCTCGCGCTTGGAGGCTTTTCATCGGGGGCAGATTGTTTTGGAGGTGCTGCGAAGTTTGGACCATGGCGACGGACGTTACAGTCGGGAGGTTGTTCTTCGGCGCGGCCGTGATCGCGAAGCGGTGGAGTACGGAGCGATTGAGATTTTTTTGGACGTTTTTGAGGCCGAGCTTCGGGCGAAAATCCTCGCGGGAAATGTTCCTCTGGGGGGACTTCTCAATGCGGCTGGGTTGCATTACCACAGCGAACCGCAGGCCTTTTTTGTGGTGAACTCGGGTGCCGTGCTCAGCGCCCTGATCGGTGTCCGTGAGGGAGAAGCGCTGTATGGTCGCTGCAACGTGTTGCGTCACGACGATGGGCGTTTGATCGCCCGGATTGTCGAGATTTTGCCGGCTTTGACGGGCCCCTGAATCGAATGCTTCGATCTTGATATTCGCCGTCGGAGAAGACTGAAACAGGAGATGCGTTTCCTGAACACTCTTGGGCTGATGTTGGGCGGTGCCTTCCTTTTCTCCAGCAGTAGTCTTGCGGGAGATTGGCCCAGATTTCTCGGACCGAACCACGACTCCAAGGTGGATCCAGCCGACGCTCAGGGGTTTTGGCCGGAAGGGGGACTTCGAAAACAATGGGAGTTTCCCAAGGGGAAAGGCTGGGCCTGTCCGGCGGTCGTGGAAAACAAGGTATTCGTTTTCCACCGCGTGGGATCTCGGGAGATTCTGGATTGCCTGGAGGCTTCCTCGGGTCGCGTGCTGTGGAATTTTGGCTACGAGGCTCCGTATCGTGACCGTTTCGGCGGAGGGGACGGGCCGCGCACCAGTCCCGTGGTTTATGGTTCGTCGGTGTCAGTTTTCGGCGTCACCGGCCGACTGCATTGCTTGGACGTGGAGAGTGGCCGGGTGGTGTGGGAGCGGGATCTCGCGAAGGAGTATGGGATGGCGGAAAACTTTTTCGGACACGGATCAACGCCGTTGTGGGTGGGCGGGAGCTTGATCGTGCCGGTGGGAGGCTCCGGTAACCGATGTGTGGTCGCGCTGGATGGAGCCTCGGGATCTGAACGTTGGGTGACTTCGCATGAGTGGGGGGCTGGATACGCGTCAGCGGTGCCCGCGCGCATTGCGATCGGTGGAGAACTCCGAGATCTGGCGCTGGTGTTTACTGGCGGCGAGAGTCGTCCGCCTACGGGTGGGCTGCTTTGCATCGATGCAAGCAATGGGAAATTGCTCGGCCAAGTTTCTCACCGGGCCAAGATTGCGGAGTCAGTAAATGCCGCATCGCCCGTGGTGATGGGGCGTCGTGTTTTCACCACAGAAGGCTACGGATCGGGTGGGATTCTCAGTGAGATTGGTGAGGATGGCGCTTTGCGTGTTGTGTGGCGCACGTCCAAGTTGGGATCACAGTTTGCGACTCCTGTAGGAAGGGACGGGTTGATTTTGGGTTTTGACGGGCAAAGTTCGCAGCTCGCTGAGTTGGTTTGTTTGGACGCGGGAACTGGGGAGGAGAAGTGGAGGGAGGATTTTGGTGGCAGGTTTGGAAGGGGAAGTCTTGTGGACTTGGGAGCCGGCGGCCTTGTGGCTTTGGGCGAGTTTGGAGAACTCGTGCGGATGAGGATTCGTCCCGAGGGTGCGGAGGTGCTCCAGCGTACGCGTGTGTTCGAGGCGCCGGAGAGTTGGACTGTGCCGGTGATCGCCGGCCGCAGACTCTACCTCAGTCAGAACGAGCGGGGGAGGGATGGAAGCTCGCCCCGAGTGATTTGCTACAAGTTCGAAGCGGCGAAATGATCGATGGTCGTGTCAGTTCCCGTGGTCTTTTGTTGCTCGGGAATGACCGCCATGCGTGAGATCTCTTCGGCGAGTTGATCGAACATCGCGTACCGTTTGCGATAAACGGTTCGTTTGTTGGGCTTCAGTTCTGCGATGTTTTTCAGCTGTGGCGAGAGCGGGAGCGCGAACAGGCCTGAGGCTTCTGGATGGCCTCCGCATTCGCTCCAGAAGAGGTCGTAGTCCGCGGCAATTTCACGCCGTTTCCGGAGGGATCGATAAATGTGCAGTTCATTGCTCACTGCTCGGATTCTTTCGATTTTCCAACGCTTGGCGAATTGCTGGATGGCAAACACGAGCAAAGCCTTTGGTCGGAGCCCAAACATGGCCCTTGTGATTTCGATTGTGCGCGCCTTCTCGTTTGCGAAGCGGTGTCCCTGAATGCCACCGATCAGCAACTCCCGACTTTCAGGAGTCCAATGGGTGACTGAAAACGTAATCGAGCCGATGTGTTCGCGGGTCAGGCAATCGACCAAAGTGATGCTGAGGTCCCCCTCTTTCTCGAAGGGGCTGTAGCGGAGTTGAAGACTGAGTACGCCGGTCTCCTGCAAATCCATCCGGCACAGGGTATGGCCATCTTGGCTGGCGATCCGCTCGATTAACGGGGAGGGGAAGCTCTCCTCGAGGAACTGGTAGTGATATTTGAGGAAGGCGAGTTTCTCGGCCCCGGTGAACTTTTTGCTCAAGTAAGGCCACTGCAATTTTGCGTAAACGCGGCCATGGTTGCGGACGATTGGGGCCAGACCTGGTCGCGCCAGGGTCGAAAGCCAGGGCATGCTGAGTTTCGCCAGCATGAGGGTACGCACTCCATACTTGAGGCGGTGAAGAGATTCACGAAACCCCGGGTCTGGGTAAACTCGCGACGCAGTCCGTCGAGCTTCCCGACAGAGCGCAAACAAGGAATCAAAGATCACGATGCGGGTTTGAATCTTTCGGCGAGGCTGATGAGCCCGCCTGGATTTCTAGCGCGTCCAGCTCGGTTCCGAGATTTTGCCAAGTCCGCTCACGATGGGCGTTTTCTGAAGCGTCTGAGTGTCGAGGAGAATCAGGTTGCTACCCTGAGCGTAGACGAGGTGACGTGAGTTGGGCCCCCAAACGGGGTCTTGTCCTTCGCTGAGGAGACGCACTTTGCCTGTGGCGAGTTCGAGGATCGCAACCGTGAAGGCGCCTCCCTCCCGGGCGCTGAAAGCCACCAATTTACCGTCCGGCGACCAGTTCGGTTCGGTGTTGTAGGACTGGCCAGTGCGCAGAAGTTGCGGGGTGCCCCCCGAGGCGGAAATGCGGTAAAGCGCGGGACCCCCGGAGGTGTCGCTGGAATAAATGATTTCACGCCCGTCCGGCGACCAAGTCGGCGAACTTTCTACCCCAGGCGTCATCGTCAGCCGGCGGGGCGAGTCGCCGCTGGATTGGGTCACGTACAGCTCGGGATTACCGTCCTTGCTCAGAGTGACGGCGATGCGCGAGCCATCCGGAGAATAGGCCGCCCCGGAGTTGGTTCCCGGGTATTTCATGATGCGGCGGCGCGCCCCCGATTGGAGGTCGATTTCGTACACGTCGGGGTAACCGCTCTGGTATCCGGTGTAGAGGAGTTTCCGTCCGTCGTTAGAGAGCGATGGGGAGACGCTGAGGTTGCGGTCATTGGTGAGCTGGACCCGGTTAGAGCCGTCGGCATCGACCAGATAAATTTCTTTGTGCCCCGATTGGGTGGCGATGAATGCGATTCTGGACCCGGCGATGCCCTTGGTGCCGGTGAGCGTTTCGACGATGTCGTTGGCGAATGCGTGCGCTTGCGCTCTCGAGTTTCCGGGATAGGAGCGCTCGAGAAGGGGCGGCTTCCCGGAGCGTTCTGAAAGAACCCCTCTAAGCAGGTTGCCGCTGGAGATTCCCGAGACCTGAAAGTTCCCTGAGTTGGGGCCTGTCAGAGAGAACATGCCGGACAACTGGAGATCCTTCTGGACGATCTGGGCGATCGCGGGGCCCTCGGGGCCGGAGAAATTTTGAAGTCCGAGGGCAATTTTGTCCGTCTTGGTGATGGTGATGACGGGTGCCTCTTGCGCGAGGCTATTGGCCAAGGGGAGGAGTGAGCTGAGGCTCAGGGAGAGGAGGGGGAAAAGCCTTTGAGCAAGCGGACGAGACAAGGCGGGAGTGCCGGTTTGGAGAGATGGGTTGTGCATGGGCGAGGGAAGCTTGTCGGTTGCTGTGGAGGCAAAAATGAGCCAGAGCGGTGTGTATTCCAAGCGGTTTGGCGTGGTTTCGAGGAAGAGTGATCGCTCAGAAAAACAAAAACCGCGCCCCCCCCGAAGGAGAGGCGCGGCGTGTGGGAAGAGGGAGGGTTAACTAGTCTTTTTCGACGCCGCTATTCCAGTAGAGCTGCATTTCCTCGGCGGAGGGCGTCTTGAGCGGGCGCACAACCCGGAATCCCAAGAACTGGGCATCGGTGTGGTACCAAACGCTTTTCGGGAACTGTGGATCCTGGATCTTCCAATCCGGATCGGAGAAGCGCCGTGCAGCGACACGAAGTTTGTCTCCGGAATCATCATCCCAAGCACCCCCGCGCGCGACGTGCGGGTAGGGCTTGGTGGCCTTGTTCCAGGGGTTGCTCCGGGCGCCGGATCCGTAAAAACCTGCGTCGTATTGGTCAAGTGTCCACTCCATCACGTTCCCGAGAATGTCGTGCAGTCCCCAAGGGTTGGGCTTCTTCTTGCCGACCTTCTGATACTTCGAGTCGCTGTTGTTCGCCCACCAGCAGTACTCGTCGATCTGCGAGGCGTCGTCCCCCCAGAAATAAGCCGTCTCGGTGCCGGCGCGAGCGGCGTATTCCCACTCCGCCTCGGTCGGCAGACGGTAGAAATGCCCCGTCTTGGCGCTCAGCCACTGGCAGTACTTGTTTGCGGCGTGTTGGGTCATCGAAATGGCGGGAAAACCGTCCTTGCCCATCCCGAAGCTCATTTCCACGTAGGGCTGCGTCGGGCGCGTGGACGCATCGGTCAGTTGGTTGAGTTTTTCGTCCACCTTGTGCAACTCGCGGATGCGCTTTTCCTCGGTGGGGTACATGAACAACTCAAATTCGTTCCAGGTGACCTCGCATTTTCCCATCCAGAATGGGGCGATCTCCACGGGCCTTTGAGGACCCTCATCCGGCTTCCGTCCTTCTTCGCCCTCCGGGCTGCCCATCTTGAATTTACCTCCCGGAATGGGGAGCATTTCAAAGGTCACTTCGGTGCCGGGAATCGTCGAGGAGTAGGGCTTCATCTCCTTCTCGGAAGTGGCGGGAGAGACTGCGGCGATTCTGGCGTAGATTTCTTGCACCAAGGCCTTCTCATCCTTTTTGGGAGCGTCTTCTTTTTTGCGGGATACGAGCTTCAGTTCGGCGGGCCAGACGGCTCCCTCCTCGATCCACTGCTTCAGCAGGGCGGTGGTTTC
The DNA here is from genome assembly GCA_037975925.1 of Verrucomicrobiota bacterium. GTDB lineage: Bacteria > Verrucomicrobiota > Verrucomicrobiia > Chthoniobacterales > Chthoniobacteraceae > Chth-196. The sequence goes on along the minus strand of JBANFR010000043.1, from coordinate 14,995 downwards.
TTTTGGCAAAGGTCCTCCCTTCTTTTTGGGGGGCATCAGGAGGTCGTCGTCGTCGGGCAAAACCGTGGTGGTGTACAAGGGGCTTTTGTCCGGCTTTCCCGGGACCAGAGCCGGGCCGTTTTCGCCGCTGGTCAGTGCCTGCTCACGGGTGTCGAGGCGCACGCCTCCTTTGGAATTACCCTTCCCCTCGCGGTGACACGACACGCAGTTCAGCTCGAGGATGGGCTGAATGTCTTTGACGAAATCCACCGCGGCGCGAGCCGGAAGTGGAGAGCTGACGAGCGATGCCGTGGCCAGCGTCACGAGAGGATAGGAAAATTTCATATCGAGGCGCAGAGGTGAACTGATGGGGGACTGCCAAGTCAAGTGTTCGGGGGGTTCGGAGGGGCTGGCGTCGTGCAAAAAAAAGACTAAGGTTGTGGTGACTTGTTTACAGCACAGCGCTTGGTGCGCTGGCTGCTACTTGCGCCGATCCCTCCATGCCTTTCCAGATTCACTACCAGTGTCAGCGATGTACCGCCTGTTGTCGCTGGCCGGGAATGGTCCCGATATCCGAGGCCGAGGTCTCCGCGATGGCCCGGCATTTGGAAATGAGCGAGTGGGATTTTGTTCAGCAGTTCACGGAGCTGCGTCCGCACAGGGACGGTCTGGCCCTGCTCAACCGCGCCAATGGCGAGTGCATCTTTTTGGAGGGGAGGGATTGCCGCGTCCAGGAGGCGAAACCCATCCAGTGCCGAGAGTTCCCGAATGGTTGGAATTTTCCGGGGTGGCGGGAGGTGTGCGAAGCGGTGCCCGAGCTGCGGTTTTCGGGGAAGCCATCGCAGGTGGGGACGACCATTTCCGAGGAGGGTGCGGGATGAGATTATCCCTTCGGTCGGCGGGCGGATTTACGCTTTTGGAGATGCTTGTGGCGGTCACCATCGGATTGATGATGATCGGCTTGGCGGTTCCCAGCATGCGCGGTTTGCTGGCCGAAAAGCGGTTGCGGGAGCGGATGGCGGAGTTTGAGGAGGTGGTGCGTCAGGCGGCCGCTCTGGCGAAGAGTTCCCGGCAGGAAGTGCGTATTCGGTGGTTCAAGGAAGGACTTGGCGTCGTTACTGAAAATTCGCCCGCCGATGAAGTACCCTCCATCGCTTTTGAGTTTCAGCGGGACGAGGTTCTCGAGTTGCGCCGTGTTGCGGCGCGTCAGGACAATCCGCCGCCCGAGTGGAGTTTCTGGCCCAACGGGATTCGGGAGCCCGTGGAGGTTGCTTGCCGCAGTCCTCAAGGGGTGTGGGGACTCCGTTTTGGACCCTTTGTTCCGGATCCCGACGTCATTGTGATGCAGGCTCGGTGAGTGCCATGGGTGCGATGCGTCATTTTATGAGAGGGGGAGGGCGGGAGCGTGCCTCGGGCGGGTTCATTCTGCTGGAGGCGATGATTGCGACGGCGATGTTTGCAATGGCCGTCTTGGCGTTGGCTCGCAGCGTCGATTCAGGGCTTCGAGCGGGAGTTGCGATCCGGGAGGACGCGAGGGCGCGTCGGGCGCTGGTCAACTGGATGCGCGAGCTGGAGGCGGGCTCTCAGGCGTACCGGAATGATTCAAAAGGGGTCGATTTGAAGGGGGAATTCCTCGGGATGGTGCTTCGCCAGTCGGTGGTGCCCTTGAAACTCGAGGACCAGCGTCATGTGGCTGTGGATGGGATTCTCGAGGTGACCCTGGAGGTCAGCTGGATGAGCGGCCGATCTTCGTCCAGCAAGACACTCAAATTTTATGTGTACCCGACCGGCAACTCATAAAACCCAGGGTCGACGAGGCGGCTTCACGCTCCTGGAGGTGATGGTGGGCGTGGCAGTGCTGGGGTTGGTGATTTACAGCGTGTTCCGTCTGGTGGGCACTCAGTTGACAGCGTTGGAGGTGTCGCGGGTTTCGCAGACGGAGAGCACCATCAATGAGGGAGTGGAGCGCTATGTTCAGGGAGTCCTCATGGATCTGCCCCCAAAGCAGTTGAACGTCTTTCGGGGGCTTCCCCACCTCGTGGGGCAGGATTCGGCGGATGAAATGCAGTGGGTCGCGCGCCCGGGCTTCGCGCTCTTGACCTCCGCAGCGGCTGACAGCGATCACGCATTGACGCTGACCTTGCAGCCCTCGAAGTGGGCGCTCGGCAAACAAGACTTGGCGCTCGGGAGGCGTCTGTTGAACGAGCCTGAGAATCGGACGGAATGGATCCCGCTGGTCGCTGGGGTGGTGAGTTTGCGGTTTCGCTATTTTCACCCCGCCTTGCAGACGTGGTTGGATCGTTGGGATGACCCGATCAACCGGCCGGCTTTGGTTCAGATGCGATTGGGGCGCCGCGTGGGGGAGGAGCCCATCGAGGTGGTCTTTTTCGTGCCGGCTTCGCGTGTGCAGTAGGAGTTTTTCACAATGAGAAGGATTCACGAGGACCCGTCTTTGCGGAGTTTGGCCGAGCGAGGGTTCGGGGGGCGCGAACAGCGCGGGTCGGCCCTGCTCGCCGTTTTCTGGGGGATTGTTGTGCTTTCGATGGCCACCGCAGGCTGGTTTTTGTGGCTCCAGGAACGAATCCAAGCCCACGGTGAGGAGGGGAAAGCGGCGGAGGCTCTTGCGATGGCGCACTCGGGGGTGGCCATCGCGCTCAACCCGCGTGTCGACCGATTTAGCTCCCTTTTGCGGGCGGAGGTGGCCCCGGGAATGGGCTATCGAGTGGAGATTGAAAGCGAGAGCTCGCGCCTCAAACTGGCCTGGCTTCTCGAAAATGAGGCCGATCCCCGCCGCATTCACCTCTTCCGCCGCTGGCTGGAGACCGTGATCGGCCTCGAACTGAAAGACGCCAACCGGCTCGTGGATTGCCTGCTCGATTACGTGGATCCGGATACCCTTCCGCGACTGAATGGGCAGGAGGACCAGGGGGATTACCATCCCGCAAACCGGCCATTGCAGAGTCTGGAGGAACTCAAGCGGATTCCCGGACTGGAGCCCTTGGTGTCTTATCCGGGCTGGAGCGACTTGCTCACGTTGGAAAGCTCCGGTGCGATCGACTTGCTCCAGGCGCCGGAAGAAGTGCTCAAGCTGGTGCCCGGCATGGGAGATGAAACGGCGAGGCGCTTGGTCCTGATGAGGGCCGGCCCGGATCAGGTGCTGAACACGGAGGACGACCCGAAGTTTGCCCAATGGCAGGACGTGTTGACCTGGCTCCGGGTCAGCCCGGCTCAGAAAAAAGCAATGGACGGGATGGTGACTGCAAACGACCAGACCTTCCGCATCAAAAGCGAGGGTTATTCGGGAAAAGTCGTTCGACAAGTGCAGGTCGTTGTACGAAAAGGCTCTGGTCCCCCTCAGATACGCTCTTGGATTGAATGAAAACTCGTGGAGGCGCAAACACAGCGCGGCTTTGTCCGGATCGGGAACATTGGCGCATCATCGGAGGCGGGACGGGGGCTCTAGCGGATCTTGCGCTCCAAATTTCGAAAAGGGATCGCATCGAGATTTTCGCCCCTTCGAGTGCCGTGGTTTTGGAGCGTTTCTCGCTCCCCAAAGCTCCGCGCGAGGACTTGCAGTCCATGGCGCAGCTGCAGTTGGAGAAGCTGTTGCCCTACGCCGCGGAGGAGTTCGTCTTCGACTTCTGGGAAGGCGAGTCCGGGGAGGATTCGGTGGAGGTGGTGGCGATTGCGGTAAGTCTCCCGGCGCTGGAATCGTGTTGCGCGCCGTTTCGTCAGTCCAATCAGGGACCGTCTGCGGTGGGGGTGTATGCCTGCCAGTTGGCGGGGAATTTGGAGGGTAAACAGGGGAGGGGATTGGTAGTGTGGGGAGAGCTTGGACGCGTTTTTCTCGCTTTGGTGGAGGGCGGTCGGTTGCACTGGCTGGAGGGGTTGCCTGAGGTAGACGCAGCCGGGGCGGACACCGAGATTTCGCGGGCTTTGTTGGGGGCTGAATTGGCGGGCGCAGGTGCCGACGTGCAGTGGGCGGTGGTGTCCGGGCTTCCCGGTTGGGGTGCAGCGGTTCAGGGCGCGCTTTCCGGAGTCTCGGTGCAAGAAATGATTCTCGAACCCGCGGATCGCCCTGCTGGGAATTGGCTTCCCCCGGGTTGGGCGATGGAGGAGGCGAACCGGCTTCGCCGTTCCGCATTGATCGAGCGTCTTCAGTGGATCGGGCTCGCGTATCTCGGGGCGGTCACTTTGGGGTTTGCATGGTTGGCCTTTCAGAAATCGAAACTCAACCGGCTCAGCGCCGAACTCGCCCAGCTTCAGCCCAAGGTCGAACTCGCCAATTCCCGTCAAAACCAGTGGCACCAGGTGGAGCCTGCGGTGGAACCCTCGCGTTATCTTGTCGAACTCCTGCACCAACTCCAGAAAGCGGTCGGACCCGCCGACATCCGGATCACCGAGTTTCTGATGACCCCGCGGGATTTCACCGTCGCGGGAGAGGCCGCCTCGGCCACGGAAGCCATCGATTACATGACCCGCATCGAGAAGGAGCCGGAGCTGTCGGCATTCCGGATCCAGCGTGAAAACCCCAAGATTTTGCCCAATGAGCGCGCCCAGTTTCGGATGAGCGCCAAAGCGGAGTCGCACGTGCCCGGACCCAAACGATGAACCTCCAGCAATTGTCTCCCAGCGAGCGCCGCCTGATCTTCGTTTTTGCGGCTCTCGCGTTTGCCCTCCTCAATTTCTCGGGCGTCCGCTTCCTCATGAAGAAGCGCTCCCAGATCGCTCAGATTTCCGAAGAGGTTTCTGGTCGCATTCGGTCACTGGAGAAAACCGCCTCCCAGTCCGCGCTCTGGGAACAAAGAGCTCTGTGGCTTAAAAACTCGCAGCCGAAGTTGGAAAGTGAGGCGGCTGCCGGAAACAATCTGCTCAACACGCTCAAAGAAAGCGCCGCGAAACACGGACTGGCTCTCTCCAAGCCCCAGCTCGCCACTTCCCGGAGCGAAAACGGGATCACGGCTGTGCCCGTCCAGTTCGAACTGAAGGGGAATTGGGCGGGCTTCTGCCAGTTCTTGATCGATTTACAGGCCCCCGACCGATTCGTCGTCGTCCAGCAAGCCCGCCTCCGGGTTGACTCCGCCGACGGAACGCAGATGTACGGTGACTTCACAGTCGCAAAATGGTTCGCCCCTCGCTGATGAGATCCGCACCCTTCCCAAAAATGTGCCATCCCCGAAACCCCGCGTTCCGAGTGAGCTGGGGATCTTGGGCGCTGTTGGTCACGTCATGGACCTGTCTTGCGGCGGAGACGATCCCGCCCATTCCGCAGTCCTTTCCTCCCGACCGCTACGAACCGCTGATTTCCAAATCTCCCTTTGCCGTCGCAACGGCACCGGTGGATCCCGGCCCGCCCGCTGAGAACTTTTCCACGCACTGGCGGCTTACCGGTCTGATGAGGGTGCGTGGGGTGGATGGAAAAACTTCTTTCATCGCCAACATCGGCTCACGGGATCTCTCCGTCAGCTTCACCCTGCACGGCAACCAGCCCAACGCGGACAAGATTTCCATCGATCGAGTCGAAGAAAATCCGGTCTCAACCAAGTCCATCGTGTACCTGAAAAAAGAGGTCGATGGCCGAATCGAAGGCGGCAGCGTTGCGTTTGACCAAGCCGTGACCCTCCCGCCCGCGAATCCGGGAGGGGCGCCCAACGCGCCAAATGGGGGTAAGCTGCCTCCGGCGACTGCTGCCCCCGGAGCAAAGCAGCCTGCGAACCGAAGCATTCCTCGTCCGGGAATGACTTCCCAGCCTCGCAGCGGTGTGCAAACTCCCCCCGCAAACAGCGCTCCGAACGTCACCCCTGGCGCGCCAGCTGCGCCCGATGCCACTCGCCGCCGTGTGCGCACGGTGTCTGACCCGCCCTAGCCGCGGGGCATGTCTTGGTCGGGGTTATGATGCATTCTCGAAGAGGCGTGCAACCTGAGGGTTTCACCCCGCCGGACCGGGGCGAAAGACCCTCCTGATTTTCCCGAGTGCGTTATCCTCCGGGGCCTTGGGAGGGGAGCGTCTTTCCCTCGTTTTTCTTGCGGGGCGAAGACTGCCGGATTAAAACAACGGGGTCGCTCAGTGGCGGTTCTCACCTTTGGGTTGAGTCGTCTCAGTGATTTGGATGCGGGGGTATAGCTCAGTTGGTAGAGCGTCTCGTTCGCAATGAGAAGGTCAGGGGTTCGAATCCCCTTACCTCCACCATCCTAAACCTCTTGCCGACAGGGGTTTGTAAATTCCTGAAATTTCCCTCATTTTCGAGCGTATCACCCGCGCGTATCACCCGATATATTGGGTGATGAAATCGGGCCTTTCTCACGCTTCGCTCCCTTCCACCCCGACTCCCTCCACTCGCGACACCTATCTCTACCTCGACAGGGTCGCTCCAAATCTCTACCGGCACCGCGTCTCGGGCCTCTATTACGGCTTCCGGAAAATCTCTGGGAAACGCCGCTGCCTCTCCTTCAAAACGGCAGACCGTAAAACTGCCGAGCGCAAACTCGCCGAATGGCTCCGTGACTTGGGGGAAGTCGATGCCTCCAACCCCGACGCCACCCTTGCCATGCTTCTGGAGAACTTCCTGGCGACCCGGGCGGCCAAGTCCAAGTCGACCGCGCGCACGGAATTCACCATTTTGAAGGAGTTTCGGGCCAGTTTTCCGAAACCCATGAGCACCTACGTGTCCCGGGTAAAACCTTCCGATCTGGCCGCATGGCTCGCCCGGATCCGTCCCAACAAGCGGGCGTCCACTTACAACCGCTGGCGACTTTGGCTGCGCCAACTGTTCGACCTCTCGGTGATGGACGGGATGGTCCCCCGAAGCCCTTTCGTGGATCACTTGCTTCCCCTTGCCAAGAAGGAGCGAGTGGTCCGTCTCATCCCCACGGAGGGTGAGTTTCGTGCCATCGTCGCCACGATCCGCAATCCCGTCCAAGAGCCGCAAGTGGGCCGGCGCGGGGGGCAGCGGCCCGCCTGGCAGCATCAGAGCGCCGATTTTGTCGAGTTTCTCGGACTGGCCGGGGTCGGCCAGGCGGAGGCGTCCGCCCTGCGTTGGAGCGATATCGACGAAAAACGGAACGAAATCCTCTACACCCGCCAAAAAACCCGCAAACCCTTCAAGACTCCCATCTACGGTTGGCTCAAACCCCTCATCCTCCGCCTGAAGGCTTCGAGGAAAGAAGGCGGGGACGCCAAGGTGTTTGCGATCCGCGAGGTCAAACACGCCCTCGCGACCGCCTGCCGCACCCTGGGTTACCCGCATTTCACCCATCGCAGCCTTCGCGCCATGCGGATCAAGCGTCTCTGGGAGGCTGGGGTGGACGTCAAAGTCATCGCCGAATGGCAGGGGCACAGCGATGGCGGGAAACTGATCATGGACACGTATACCGAGGTTTTCGGAAGCAACGACTCTGGTTACCGGCAGTCCCAACTGAAAAAGGCGGAGGCCGCCATGCAGGCAACCTCCGCCTCGGATCTCTCGCATTCCGCGGGCTAACGCTCGGGTCAGCAGGTCTTTTCCAGAAAACTCTCCACATCCTGCCCGAGGAGGAGCACTCGCCGGAGGGCGTGGCTTCGACGCAGGAGTTTGCGGTAAATCAGGTTCCGGATGGTTCGCTCGCTGACGCAGAGGTAGGCAGCCGCTTCCCGGATCGTGTAGGTGGCCTTGGTTGGTGTTGTGGTTTTCATAGGCGGGAATGGAATTACCCGACCCGGAGCGGCATTCGGTCGCGGGTCTGCGACAAAAAGGGCTCCGGTGTGCGCTCAAACCCCTCCCGGAGAAAGGCGCGGCACCAACTCCAAGCTGTCGCCCCCTTGCACCACGTCCAGCCGACCGGACCCCGTTCCTCCTGCCAGAAGGTCCGCCGCTACCGCATCCCCAATCAGCCGTTCCACCGCATCCCTCAGCGGGCGCGCTCCGAGCTTGGGATGAAAGCCTTCCCTCACCAGAAAAGGAAACACACGCTCGGACACCTCCACTCGGAAGCCTTTTCCACGCAGGAATCCGATCTCCGTTTCGAGAAACTTGCGGGCGATCTGAAGTTGCACGTCGTAGTCCAACTTCCTGAAGACAAGCTTCTCCTGGATGCGCGCAAACAGTTCCGGACGGAAATGCTGCCGCGCCATCGCCAGTGCGTGCCGCTCGAGCGTCGCAACGCCCGAATGCGCCACATCAATCACATCCGAGCAGCCGAGATTTGAGGTGAACACCACATAACACCGGCTGAAATCCAGAGTCGTCCCGCTGGATGTCGTCACCCGCGCTGCATCGAGGATTTGCAGAAACACGTCCAGAATACTCGGGTGCGCCTTCTCGATCTCATCGAAGAGAAGGGTCGTCTGGCCGGTTCCCAAGATCTCCTCACGCAGCAGCCCCGGTTCTCCGGGGCGACTCCCCAACAGAAGGCCAATGCTTGTGGATGTCTGATATTCCGACATGTCGAATCGGAACAAACGGCCGGGGCCAAACAGATAGCGGGAAAACTCCAAGGCCAACTCCGTCTTCCCGACGCCTGTCGGCCCCAAGAATAGAAAACTGCCCAGTGGCCGATCCGGTTTCCGAAGCCCGAGTTGGCCCCGCTTCAATACCGAGCAGACCCGCTGCAGGACATGCTCCTGTCCGTGGATGGTCGTTCTCAGGTGGCTTTCCAAGGTGTTCAGCTTGTGGGCGCTGTATCCGCTGATTGGGTGTTCGATCTCCATCACACCAGCGTCCATCGGATCGCATCGCAGAATGTCGCACGCCCGCGACCAAAAGCTCCCGGATTGGCCCGATTCTGAGGGCATATGAACTTCTCCTCATTCTCGGGTTCCCTCGGTTTTTCACCTTCGCTCGCTCAGGTCACCGGCCTCGTCGATGGCGCGGGGAGGGCCATGGGCATCGTCATGCTCATCGGTTTTATCTTCGGAACCATCTGCGTCATCGGAGGCGGCTTCGCGATCCGACGCGGCGACACGGATGCCGGCAAACTCTCCATCATCGGGGGACTCATCATCGCCGGTGCGCCGGCCATTGTGCGGGCGCTGTTTAGCGCGTTCGGGCTCGGTGGATCCACGGTCGACGTTGCCTGGTTCTAATGAACGCCTGCCCCCTCCGGCTCACCGACACCAACAGCTCCAATGATTCCTCCGGGCGCACCTGGGGACTCGATGGCAGCCTCTTCTGGATCGTCCTCGGAGGCGCGGCGGCCTCCGTCGGACTCCTGCTGTTTCTGTTCAGCGCGATGCACTGGGACTTCCTTCCCGCTCTCGTGGCCGCCGCCGTCCCCACTGCGATCGCGCTCCTCTACGTGTTCGGATTCCGGCAGGGAAAACCGCCCGGATACGACCTCGATCTCCTCGACACCCTCCTCCACGGGAGGGGATTCGCTCCCGAAACCCAAAGCCGGAGCCCGCTCGCGCACTGACCTCATGTGGCCTTTTTCTCTCCTCACCGAACCCGCTCCCAACGGACATTTTGTCCGCGACCTCCTCGTGTATGGAGGCCTCGGAAAAGGGGGCGCGGTCTCGAAGGGCTTCCTCTTTGAAGCCCCCGATTTCAGCAATGCCGCGGTCAGCGAACTGAATGCGTTTCAGGATCAGATCGCGATCCTTCTCGCGGCACTCGGAGAAAATCAGCGCCTGCAAATTCAGTGGTACTGCAATTCGGATTACCAACGCGAGTTGCTCCGCTATCGCGAGGAAACGCAGCGCGCCACCAACTCGTGGACGCGCCGGGTTCGGAATGAACGCTTTGTGCGTTTCTGGCGGGCCATGGTGGACCGCAAACTCCGGCGGCAGAAACTCGCAATCTACGTCTCTCGGCGCATCGAGTCGGGCCCGGATTTCGACGCGTCTGCCGCTGACCTCAAAGCGCATTACGCCCACTTGCTGGATCAACTCGAACGCGAGTTTGCCCAGGTGCACGAACTCCTCGTGGCTACCTTCGCCGGTCAGGGCGCGAACATCACCCCGATGCGCGACGCCGATCATTACCGGCATGTCGCCACTTTCCTGAATCCCTCCTATGCCGAAGCGCTCGAACTGGATCCGATGGATTCGTTCGATCCAACCCTGAGCATTCAGGAAAACTGCTGGCACTCGGAAGGCACCGCTCTGCCGGAGGTGGGCTTCTGGATGGACGGGTTTTACCACTCCGTGCTGGTCCTGACCCGGTGGCCTAAGACGACGTTCCCGGGAATCATACGCCGTCTCACGGATCTCCGGCTCCTCGACTACACGATCACCGTGAATGTAGAGCCGCTGCCGGTTTCGTCGGAAATCACGCGGGAAGAGAAGGCGCACGAACGCATCGCCGGGGATTTTGCGAGCGAAGGGAAACTCTCACTCAAGACGGCCCTCCGCAAAAAGGAGCGCAAGATAGAGGCACTCTCGCAGGGGCACACGCTTCCGTTTCAGGTGCAATTCACCGTGCGCGTCTGGGACAAAACCCAGCCGGGGCTGCTCGCCAAGACCATGGCGATTAAAAGCGCGATCCATTCGATGAACGGGGCGCAGTATTTCGAGAGCAGCCTGCCCGCGACGACGAAGAAGCTCTTTTTCCAAACGTGGCCCGGCTGGATCTGGGGCCGGTATCCGCACCGCAAACTCTACGCGGAACACCAATACCTCGCCGACATGCTCCCCTTCAGCTCCACCTTCACGGGGCATCTTGCGACTGCCGAGGCGCTCTACAATGGCGGGGCGGGTAATCTCGTGGGAGTCAAAACGTTCTCCGGCGAAGCGGGCAACCAGTCGCCACAACACGCCGTGCTCCTCGGAATGAGCGGTGCCGGGAAGTCCGTGACCGTGTGCGATCTGCTTTCGCAAACGGAGCCGTATTACGACTACACGGTCATCATCGAGGAGGGGCTTTCGTACGGGATTTACACCAAAACCGTCGAACCCGGCGCCGAGCCGATCCTGCTCCAACCCGACGGCACGCTCACCCTCAACTACCTCGACACGGGCGGGCTGCCGCTGACCTCCCTGCATCTTTCGACCGCTACGGCGCTCGTTTCGCGCATGGCTGGGATCCCTTCCGACGAGGAAAAGCAGCTCCTCCAACAGGCTCGGATCACGCGGGCGTTGAACCAACTCTACGACGACACCTTCCACGACTGGACGCGGAGTCAGCCCGAAAAGGCAGCGGAAGCGGCCAGGCTCGCGTGTGCGCTGGCCGTTTACCGACGGGGACGCATGTCGCCGGGGAGCACGGCACTGGAGGCGTTCGTGGAGTTCCGCGATTGGCGACGCTCGCAACCCGCGGCGGCGGAGGCGTTCCTACAGACGGTGCCTGCAACCGAGGTGCTCCGGTTTTTGAAAAGCAGCGACACGGCCCGCGAGGTCCGCGCGGTGGCGTTTTCGATGTTCCGCCCGAACCAGTTTCCAACGCACCGGATGCTGCAGGAGCTGTTGCTCCTCGAGGGGAGCGGACTCGAGCGCGAACATAACGCGCAGCTCGCCCTGCTCCTTCTGCCCTGGTGCCGGGGCGGGACCCACGGGGCGCTCTTCGATGGGGAAACGAATCTCTCGCTCACCGGAAAAATCGCGCACTTCGAACTGGGCTACATCCCCGAGTCCGCCCGCGAGCTCAAGGCCGCCGCCGGGTTCCTCATCACCAACTACACCCGGCAGCACATCCTTTCGCTGCCGCGCGCGGTCCGGAAGCGGAACGTCTACGAGGAGGTGTCCCGGTTTCTCGAGTTCCCCGAGGGCGAACGGATCGTCCGGGAGAGCTACGCGCAGATGCGTAAGTTTAACACGTGGAACATCTCGATTGTGCAGCAGTATGCGCGATTCAAAGAGAGCCGGATTCGTTCGGCGGTGTTCGGCAACAGCCGCCAGTTCTTCTTCATGCGGCAAAACGACCGGGCTGACCTCGAGGACATGGCGCAGGACATCGCCCTGCCCGAGGTCACGAAGCAGACGATCATGACCTATCCGCTCCCGGATCAGCAGACGGGCGAGAAGTTCGCGCCGTTCACCTACTACCACCTCGATGGCCAGCGGCCGCTTTGCGGGACGGTCCACAACGTGGCCTCCGCCGAGATGCTCTATTGCAGCAGCACCAGCGGGGAGCACTTCGAGAAAAGGGCCCGCGAGCTCGCCCGGTATCCCGATGTGGTCGAGGGCATTGCCGCCGGGGCGAATCCCGCTGCCTCACAACCCTCTTATGAACCATGAAGATTGCACGTACGATTCCACCACTGCTTGGCGTTTTGCTGCTTTCCGGATGCGCTGGATCACCGCGGGTCCTGACAGGGACCCTCGGAGGCGGTCTCGGCGCCTTGGCAGGGCATACCCTCGGTAACGGCAAGCCAGCCGCCACGGCCCTTGGAGCAGGTGCGGGTGTACTCGCGGGCGAAGCTCTGCAATACGCGATGGACCATCGTACGCACAACGCGTTCAACGCCGGGTTCGACAAGGGCCGCAGCGACACGGCGAAGAACCAGTACTGGATCATGGTGAACCACCAGAAATCGGCAGTATCGGGCGAGGAGGGAGCATTCAGCGTGCACGAGATCGAACTCCCCGAGCGTCTGGAGAATGGAGCGTGGCGGACGCCTTCGCGACGCCAGCTCCGCTTTGACGAATGAACCCTTCGGTCCCGTCGCAATGAATCTCCGCAGCTTCATCTTTTCCCTCGGACTTCTGTCCGGAGCCGCATCGCCTCTTTCCGCGCAATGGGTCGTGGTAGATCCGACGCTCATCGCGCAGGAGGCTGCCAATCAGGCGACCAACCTCGCCAAGTACGTCGAGATGGTGAACCACCAGCTCACCCAGATCGATCATCTCGCCCGACAGTTGAGCCAGATCGAATCCTACAACCGGGCTTTTGGAAACCCGGACGCTCTCCGCGTGATCGGCGGAGCCGGTCCGGCCATGGAGAGCCTACGCGAGGCCGGTATCAGCGAATCTCTTTCCGCCTTGGTTCGCGAAAGCGACGGCACGCGCGCGCTCAACAACACCGGCAACGGACTCTACGAGCCGATCCTTGGTCTTTCCTGCAGCGGTATCCCGGTCCCGCGGAACGCCGACGCCTACAAGCGCTACTGCGCGGTGGAGTGTTCCGCCACGAACTTCACGTCGGTCGTGGACGATATCCGCACCCGTCGCGAACGCTCCAAAGTCCGGCTCGCGGAAACGGTGTCTCTGATCCAGGACGCCTCCACGGCCTCCGAGGTGCAGAAGCTGCAGGGTGTCCTCTCCGCGCAGTCGGTGGAACTCCAGTCACTCGATCAGGAGCTGAATGCGGCGGCGGCGCAGACGGTGGTGCAGGACATCGCTAACCGGACCAATTTTCGAAAGAACGAACAGGCGCAGGCCGAGTCCATCGCTGCCGATCGGCACGATGCCTTGGTCAAATTCGGCGCTTTGACTGCGCCGGATGTGCAGGGGCAACTGCGCTTTGGGAGGGCGAGCCGATGATCCCGCTCGCGGCGCTTCCGATTTTTGCGCGGCTGTTTCCAAACTTCCGCGATCAGTGCGTCCAACTCCACACGCTGCTGCTGCCGATTGCGACGGTGCTGCTCGTGTGCGGGCTGATTGGCGAATTTCAGCATGCCCGTTCTGCCCGGCCCGTGTTGCGGACGATCGCCACGACTGGGGTGATCGTGATGGCGATCGCGTTTTATGGCGATTGGACGGATCTCGCGAGCGACGCGCTCAAGACGGTGTCCGATCAGATGCAGGCGAACCCCGAGCGCACGGCCCAGCGTTACCTCGAGGTGCTGGTCGCGAAGGATGTTCCTGCGGACAAGACGGGTTGGTTCGGGCTCCCAAGCGGTGCCCAGATGGTGGAGGCGCTCCTGTGGGGCTTTCTGAGCCTGATCGGTCTCATTGCGCAGTTCACGCTGTGGGCGGCCTACTTGCTCCAAAAGTTCTTTGTGGGATTGGGGTACGCTTTTTCTCCCGTGTTTCTGGGGATGCTGGCGTTGCGGTCCACGGCCTCGATCGGTGTCCGCTACATCCTCGGCACAGCGGGGATTCTCGCATGGCCCCTAGGCTGGGCGGCAGCATCCATCGGCACGAGCAACCTGATTGATCTCGCCACCGAGCAGGGGCTGATCATTTCCACCAACGTCTACGGGCTCCAAACGATCCTCGCCGGGGCGCTGATCGGCGCGTGGATCGTCCTTACGACACTGCTTGCGCCGGTGATTATTCAAGGCGCGCTGTCGTCCGGGATGCAGATCGGGAGTGCGCTGCTCGGGGGAGCGGTCACTGCGGGCGCGGCGGCCGCCTCGGGGGGCGCGACCGCCGCGGCATCCATGGCCACCGGCGGTGCAGGAGGCGTGGGGATGGCGCTGGCGGCCGGGGCGAGTGCTGCGGGCAGTCTTGCGGGCTCGACGATGCAGGGAGGCGGGCCGCCCTTGAGCGGGTCCATGGCTGGAAGCTTGGGGTTCAGTCGGGGGGCATCTTGGGCCCAAAGCACGGGCTCAGCCACGGCGACTCCATCGCGCTCGGGAGAGCGCTCCACGGAGGGCTCCGCCTCGGCCTCGCGAACCTCCGCGCAGCCGACGTCGTCTTTCCAGTCCAACGACCCGACCGGTGACCGCGAAGCCTCGCGGCTCGTCGGGGCTTCCCAATCCAAGGAGGTCAACCCATGAACTCTCAACCCGAGACCACACCGCGCTCCACCTCCGCCCAGAGCGCCAATCGCCAACGCGCCCATTTGCCACCGGATCCGACGGGCATCTTTGTCTCCAAAGACCGGACGGCTTTCCTGTGGTTCTGCGTGGCGATGGGGGCCTGTGGAGTGGCGGTGTTTACGCCCTTCTGGATGCTCTCGCAGTTCCGGCAACGGGAACGCGTGGTCATCGTCGATCCGGCTGGGACCTATTACCTCTCGCCCCTGCTCGATTTCCGGGAGGCGAAGGAATTCCACGTCCAGCAGAGCACGCTGGCGGCGACGGCCTTTCTGGAACGTCAACCGGGCGGCCTCGATCATCCCGAACTGCTCAAACAACTCTTCCTCAAACCGGCCCAGGAACGGGTCCAAAAGCTCCTGCTCAGCGAAGCCGAGGAATTCAAATCCAAGCAACTCCATCA
>JBANFR010000042.1:0-24683 GCA_037975925.1 Verrucomicrobiota bacterium | reverse complement strand
TGATCGGGGGACGGTATGGCCTGATGGCCGTTCTGCTCTTGCCGGAGGCCGTCTTCCGTATGGAGCTTGGGAGCGTGTCGGGTCCCGACGGGCGGTTGCGCCTGACGGGACGCGAGATCGCGTTTGGCATCGCGAGAGCCATCACCGACAGGCCTCCTGAGCCCTGGCTTCTCGCGGACGCCGAGAGGGGCGTTCTCGACACCCGGGAGGGAGTGGAGGCTGCGATTTGGCGTATTTTGCAGGACTCGAAAGAGACGACGAATCCAGCGGTGCTGAAGGGGACCCATGTGAAGCCGCCGTTTCTGCGCTTCATCCGGGAATGGTTCGGTTACCCGCGCGCGAGTGATGTGTTTAAGGACGGCCTCGACGTGCAGGGGCGTGGCCTGCGCGGAAATCCGGATCATGTGGGCAGTGCGCTGGTCGAGGATGCCGACCTTTTGGTGGCCTCGATTCTGGAGGAGGACAGGCAGGTGCTTCGCGAGTTATTAACGACGCGTAAGGCGTTTGTGGGTACGCGGGCTCACCAGTTGGCGATCAAGCAGAGGCCCCTCACGATCGCACGTCTGGAAAAGTTGCGGGTGGAGGAGCCCGCGAAATACGTTGCGAAATTTGGGGACATTGAACCGAAGCAACTTCCAGTGCTGACGCTCTACAAGGAGAGCGACGTTCGTCCCCTGTTTCAGGCTTACGGGCTCGCCGATTTTCCAGAGTCGCAGCCGGCTCTCCTTCCCGCCGGTGAGCGGGCGGGTCTTCTGACCCACCCCGCGTGGTTGGTGGCGTGGTCTGGTAATTCCGACAATCACGTCATCTTCCGCGGAAAGTGGATCCGCGAACGACTCCTTGGAGGACAGGTGCCAGAGGTGCCTATCACTGTGGATGCAGTGCTGCCCACGGACGCCACCAAGACACTGCGGGAACGCATGCAGGTGACCCGCAAGGAATACTGTTGGAAATGCCACCGGCTCATGGATCCCCTTGGCCTGCCCTTTGAACAGTTTGATCACTGGGGCCGCTTCCGATCGGCTGACTTGGGGAAAGCCGTCGTCGCCACGGGTGCGGTGAAGTATGCGGGAGACGCCTCGATCGAGGGAGAGGTGGCGGATCCCTTTGTCCTGATTCACCGGCTCGCGCAATCACCTCACGTGGAGCAGATGTTTGTGCGTCATGCCTTCCGCTTTTTTATGGGCCGCAACGAGGAGTTGGGTGATGCGCGGACCCTTCGGAACGCGTGGCAGGCTTACCGTGAGCACGATGGCAGTCTCCGGCACCTGGTCGCCTCGCTTTTGAGCTCCGACACTTTTTTGTTCCGCACTCCTACCGGCGCGGCAACCGCCGGAGGAGGCACGGTCCCGCGTACTCCGTGAAGTGCATTCCCTGAAACAATCGCTCTCCCTATGAATCGACGTAGCCTACTCAAAAACATCTCGCTCGGAGCGGGTTCGGTACTGCTTTCGCCTGTCCTTGGCCGCCTTCATGCCTATGCCGACGGGCGTCCCGTGACTGCAAAGCGGTTCGTGTTTGTGATCGAAAGCAACGGTCTGCCGCCAGACCACATTGCACCGGTGGGGACCCATCGTCGCCACCGACCGCAGGCGCCGATGACGGGGGAATCTCCGCTGATCGACCTCCCGCTTGCGGAGCAGACGCTGCCGCTGCCGCTTCAGGCTCTGGAGCCTTTCAAGAGCCGGATGACCCTGGTGAACGGGCTTTCCAGCCGGATATGTCCGGGGGGGCACTCCAGCAACTTTGCGACTCTCGCGTGCCGGCCTGTTCCCACGGGCAGCAGCAACGCAGTGGGCGAAACGATCGATTGGGCGCTCTCGCGCGGATTGCCCGCGACGTTTCCGCATGTGGGGCTCGGGATTGCGATGAGCCCAGAGAAGGGGATCATCTACAATTGTACCGCGTCGGGAGTCGGTCAGAAGCAGCCGACCATCTGCAAACCGGATATCGCGTATGCGAACCTTTTTGGGAGTGTCGCGAAAGGCGCAGCGCAGGAGGCGTTTCGGGCACACACTAACCTGCTCGATTTCATGACCGAAGAAGTCCGGCGCGTGGAGCGGAATTTGTCCGGCCCGGAGCGAGAACAAATGGGAAGTTACTTGGGGGCTTTGGAGACCCTCCACAACCGGCAGAGCCGGATTCACGAAGCGAAGCACATTCTTCGGGAGAAGGCCCCGACCTTCACCAATAAGTACACCTCGGACGTTGAGACCGACCGTCTAGAAGCGCACTTCGACCTCGGAGCTGCGGCACTCATCTCCGGGCTCACCAACGTGGTGACCATTTCCTCGGGCGTGGGGGATGCCGATATTTACATGAAGTTCCGGGGGCTGGGCATCAATGTCGACAAGCACCAGATCGGTCACGGCGCCAGCTATGAGGGCAAAAACGCGGATGAGCTGGCCATGATCATCCGGCACTTTCATGTCGCGCAGGTCGCCGGGCTCATCCGCAAACTGGAAAGCGTGCCTGAGGGCAACGGAACCATGATGGACAACACCGTGGTCGTGTACATGAGTGACGGCGCGGAGGCGCACCACAGCCGTTGTTGGGAATGGCCCATGGTCGTCATCGGCAATGCCGGTGGACGGTTGAGGGCGGGCCGTTATCTGGACTACCCAGGCTACGGCCAGAGGGGTCACCGCACCCTTGCCAACCTCTACATGACCTTCCTGCACGCAGCAGGTATGCCCTGCGAAAGGTTCGGTATGCCGGATCCCGTTCTCGCCGATTTTGACCAAAAGGGTCCGCTCGCGGAACTGATCGCCTGACCGGGGACGCGGACTCAGGGTTCGATGGGTTCGAAGCGGATGTCTGCGTACCAGCCGTTGGTCACTTCCGATCCATTCCCGCCGACTGCCAACTGGACGGTGTCCTTGGGAGCGTCTCCGGCGTTGGTGCGGTAAGAAAGCACCTCCTGGTTGTCGATGCGCGCAGTGATGGTCCGGCCCCGCATTTCCAGCACGAGATCGTGCCAGGCATCCACGGTAAGCTGCAGCTTCTCCGTCTTGGCAGCACTGATGAATTTTCGGTTCATCTTCTTTTCCTTCTTCAACGCTTCCGCTTCTGGAGATCCCTTGGGGTAAAGGTTTTCCTCATCCCAAGCCTTGATCATGTTCTGGCGGATGTGCACGCCCGCGAGGTGAAAGTTCGCCTCTAGAATCGGGTTTGGGCCATTGAAGCCGATGGCTGCCATGCCGCCTTCCTGCAGTTTGAAGCGCAAACTCAGGCGCACGTCGGTCCCGGACACCTTCCGCTGCAAGCCTGAGGGATGAAGCTTCCCGAAGGTCTGTCCCCGCAAAACGCCCTCTTCGATATTCCACCACCGATGCATGTGCTCCGGACCGCCTGCAGTCTTGCCGTCGGCAAGCCATCCGTAAACGCGCCAGCGGGTTTTGAATCCATCCGGGTCCGAAAAATCCTCGCTCCAGCGGGAGAGATCCGGCTGTGCAGCGGCGATGCATGGCGCGAGGAAAGCGGTAAAAGAGAGGGTGCGAAGGAGGGATTTCATGGGGGATGGAGATGTGTCGAGCGGCGGATCGGCACCGGTTTTCAGGCGATCAGTTCTTTGAGCGGGCCGGTGCTGTCGCCGTGGCGCTCCGCCGGAACACCGATCCCGTGCAGCAGCGTCAGCCACGCGTTGCAGAGTGGGGTGTCCTTCGGGGTGACAATGTTGTGTCCGAGTTTGATGCCCGCGCCGCCGCCGGTCAGCAGGGTGGGACAATTGTCGAGGCTGTGTTCCGTGCGGATGTTGCTGCCGTAGGCGAGAGCCACGTGGTCAAAGAGACGCGAGCCGTCCGCTTCCTTCGTCGCCTTAAGCTTGTCGATAAATTCTGCAAGGAGAGTGCTTTGGGCAAGGTCACGTTGCTGGGAGGCTTCCAGCTTTTCCCCCAGCGTCGAGTGGTAGTGGCTCATGTCGTGCGGCGCCACCTTGATCCCGATGCTCGTGAGCAGCGTGCTCACAGGCTGACGATACGTCATGACCCTTGTGCTATCGGTCTGCATCGCTGCGAGCATGATGTCATACATGATCTGAATCTCCTCGCGTCCCGCCAGACCGGGCTGCGGTTCGGAAATGGGAGCGTCCGGTCGGGGCACACCGATCCATTTTTCGTCCTTGCTCAAGCGCGTCTCGATGTCGCGGATGCCCTGGAAATATTCGTCGAGCTTTGCCTTGTCCGTTCTGCCCAGGTTGCGTTGGAGCGCTCTTGCATTGCCTAGCACGGTGTCGAGCACGCTCCGTTTCTGGGCGAGCATCGCCTTTTGTTGTTCGATGGGGGTGTTGTCTTTGGCGAAGAGACGGTGGAATGCCTCGACTGGCCCCCGCTGTCCGCCGATGGGTTTGCCGCTGAGGTCCCAGGCCATGGAGAGTCCGGGGCCGTGCCCGGAGCCTTCGGCGTTTTCACTTCCGTTCAGCTGAAGGGAGGAGAAGCGAGTCTCGAGCCCGAGCTTCGCTGCGGCGACCTGGTCTGCGGAGATGCTGTTGTGAAAGTTCTGGCCGGGCTCCGCAAACCGATTGGCTCCGGTAAGCCACATGGTGCTGCCCCAATGGCCCTCGTTGGAGTATTTGTTGCAGAGACCCTGCACGATGGAGAAGTCGGCCTTGTGGCGAGCCAAAGGTGCGAGACCGGCCGGAAGCTCGTAGTCGGCTCCCGGCTGTTTGATGTCCGGAAACCAGGTCTCGGTTGTGATTCCCCAACCGAACCCGAGGAAGAGGAGTCGCTTCGGGGGCTGGGTTGGCGTCGAGGCTGCCGCCGAGGCAAAACGGCGGAAGCCGAGGGACTCCAGCGTAGGCAGCGCCACCAGGGCGGTCGCGGAGCGCAGAAAATGACGGCGTGAGAGTGGGTGATTCATGAGGGGAGTTTATTTGGACTGGAACTCGTGACTGCGGACCAAGGCGTGGATGAACTCGCGCACGGCGAAGTCTTTTTGGCTCGCCTGAAGCTGCATGTTGTCAAGAAGTGGCTCGTCGCTGAACCCGCACGGGCGGCCGAGCGCGTATTCGATTAGCGCCGAGCTGAACCCGCGTGCGAAGGCATCCGCTCTGGAGGCGATCACGTCCCGCAATTCAAAAAAGTTGGAGAAAGTTGGCCCCTTGTGAAGGGTTGCGGCAGCTTCAATGGTCCACGTTTTTTTGGTTTTTGGGTCCGGTTTGCCGGTGGCGTCCTTGGCGAGGGTGCTGTCTTCGGTGCGCCACTGTCCTGCCGCGTCGAAGTTTTCGAGGCCAAAGCCAATGGGATCGATTTTACGGTGGCAGCTGGCGCATTGCGGGTCCTCCTGGTGGGCAAGGAGCCGTTCGCGGGTGGTGAGGACCTTGCCGGCAAGACGGGTGATGGCGGGAACATTCGCTGGTGCGGGCGGAGGCGGGTCGTGCAGCAGCTTGCGCAGGACCCAGGCGCCGCGCTCGACCGGGCTGGTGTGCTCGCCGTTGCCGCCCATGAAATGGATCCCTGCCATGCCCAGCAAACCCCCGCGCGGGGAGTCTTTGGGGAGGCGCACCTTTTCAAAATCATCCCCCACCACACCGGTGATTCCGTAGTAATGCGCGAGTACACGGTTGACCACGACGTAGTCGGACTTGAGGAGGTCGCGGAGACTGGAGTTTTGGGAGAAGAGGTGCAGCAGGGTTTCGTAAATCTCCGCTTTGGCGGCCACCTTCGTGGCGGTATCGAAGCGCGGATAAAGCGCCCGGTTGACTTCAAAAAAATCGATGCGATCGAGCCCCAGCCACTGGTGGGTGAACGCGCGGAGGGAGGCTTCCGAGCGCGGGTCGTTCAACAGCCGTTCCGTTTCCGCAGCCAGGACTTCCGGTCGGTGCAGGTCACCGGAGGCTGCGAGGCTGCGCAGGGGAGCGTCGGGTGGTGCGGACCAAAGAAAATACGAAAGACGAGAGGCGAGCTCGAGGTCCGTGAGTGGCCTGCGTTTTTCGTCAGGGGTGGGTTCCGCGAGGTAAAGGAACATCGGCGAGGCTAGCACAACCGAGAGGGTTTCCTTGAGAGCCGCGATGGGCTTGTCTCCCGCCTTCCGGCGGACCTCGTAGAGCGAAAGCAGGCCGTCGATGTAGTCCGGAGGTGCTGCGACTCCGCGGAAAGCCTCGAGCGCGAATCGCTCCAATGCGCCGCGAAGTTGTTCGGGAGCGGGGGCTGGCGCCGATTCGTCCAGAGCGAGGCCGAGGGCTGCGATCCCGGGAGGCAGAGGCTTGCCGGCGTCGGGGACGCGCTCAATTTCGATCCAATCAACCCAGAGCACTAGCTCCGGTCCGATGCCGTTGCGTTTGACGGCTGCATCGCGTTTGCGTTTGCCCTCTTCGTTGGTATCCCAACTGCCCTTTTCGCGGATGAATATCGTCCGGTTCATCCGTTCCTGGTTGCCCCGGGTGAGCGTGAGTGGGAATTCCACGATCTGCGGAGCATCCATGGTTCCGGTAATTTCCCGCGTGGCCATGACTTGGCCGGTCCGGGCGTGGATGCCGAAATCGATGAAGCGGCGCTCGGGCGGTGTGTTATCGGCGGCGGCGACTCGGACTCTGACCACGTAGTTGCCCACGGGCCACTTGGGGGGCACGAGCAGCTCGATGTAATTCACGTTGAGCTCGGCTGGGTGGCGGGTCTGGATTCCCAGGTAGGCTCCTCGGTCCACGGCGGGCTGGCGCAGGTAGTATTGGTGGTAGGAAAGCCAGAGTGCCGAGAGCGAGTCGTTCGCCAGGTCGGCGTCATTTTCTCCCCGCTTGTTGAAACCAAAATCACGCGGGTTGGGAGCGCCTGGAATCTTGGCCCACTCCCGTCGGAGATGCGACGGGTGTTTGATCTCCTTGCGAATGCGGGCAACGATTTCCTCGTTTTCTGGCCGCGCGGCAGCCTCCTCAACCGCCTGGACCCATTGTTTGGCGCGCTCCCTGGCGTCGATCTGATAATCCACGAACTTCTGCACAATCGGCGTGGTGGTTTCCGCCTCGTAGTGGAGTTTCTGTTCCACTCCTCGGGCAGTCAGCCACTCCAGCGCCTCAGTCAGGGCTTCCCGCCCAAGGCTCTGATACTGCTCAAATTGGTTGCCCGACATGAAGAGGTTCGACCCGACAGTGTCAAAGCCGCCCGTGCCGGTGTCGGAGGGGAGCTCGCTGACGTTGATATCGGCGCCCAGCAATTCCCGGAGCGTATTTCGGTACTCGCGACGGTTGAGGCGGCGCATGGTGATGGCCCCTTTCTGGTCGGAGAGGGCCTTCCGAGCGGCCACCATGACATGGGCGAGATCATCCAAAAAATCCGCTTTTTCGGCCCTTTCCGGTTGTTTCTCTTCCTCCGGAGGCATCTCTCCGGCGTTGAGGCTGTTGAGCACCTTCTGCCAGCGCTCGGCGCTTGCGACGCTCTCAATGCCAAATGGAAGTTCATCCACTCGAAACTTTCCCTTTTGCTTCTCCGGGCCATGGCAGCCCTGGCAGTGTTTTTCCAGAAAACCCCGGTGGCGCCCGTCCATTTTCACCAGTGTCGCGGGCTGCGAGACGGAGGCGGGGTCGGCTCCCATCAAATTCCCGGAGACTGTGAGGGACAGGAGGGCAAGGATGCGCGGAAATCTCATGGGGTAGGGCGGAGGTCAGTGGGGGTCAGTGAGCCTGTGTGGGAGGGGGGCCTTTGGCGCTGCGATATGCTGCGCATGACCGGGGCGCCCGGTTTTTCTTAGCCTGCAGGGGATGGCTTTTTGGTTTTGAGAGGGCCGTCGGATGGCGATGGAGGTAAGAAAATCGAGAAAATCAAAACATCGGCTTGCCAAGCGCCGCTTCGGCCTCCAATCTCCCGGCCCTTTTCTCAAAAGCTGCACACAGATATGTCCACCGAACTCATGACGGAATTGCTCGAGGCGGGTGTCCATTTTGGACATCAGAGCAAGCGCTGGAACCCGAAAATGAAGCCGTTCATTTTCGAAAAGCGCAACGCCCTTCACATCATTAACTTGGGTGCGACGGTTGAGCAGCTCGAGGCCGCGACCAAGTTTTTGAGCAATCTTTCCGCCAAGGGAGGCAAAATTCTGTTCGTGGGCTGCAAGAAGCAGGCTCAGGAGGCCATCAAGGAGGCCGCGGAGGCTTGTGGTCAATTTTATGTGAACCAGCGGTGGCTGGGTGGAACCCTGACCAACATGGCGACCATTCGGAAAAGCGTGGCGCGCATGGGTTACATCGAGAAGCTCGAGAGCCAGCCCGAGTACTCGAAGATGGGTAACCAGGAAATTTCCGCTCTCCGGCGCGAAGGCGAAAAGCTCAAGCGTAACCTCGACGGGATCCGTTCGATGGAGAAGCTGCCCGATGCGATCATCGTGATTGACACAGTGCGCGAGGGGATCGCGGTGGCTGAGGCTCGCCGTTTGAACATTCCGACCATCGCCATCGTGGACACGAACGCTGACCCGGCTCTGGTGACCTATCCAATCGCGGGGAACGACGACGCCATTCGGGCCATTCGCGTCGTGCTGCAGAAGCTCGTGGACGCGATCGTCAGTGGCAAAGGCGGCGGAGTGCGCCCTGTGCAGGATCTGACGGCTGTGAGCGAGTAGTGGCTCGCATTGGACTGTGATTTCCCGACACGGACGCGAAGCAGCTTTCGGCGTCCTCTAAAATCTGTGGGAGGTGGGCGAACCCACTTCCCTTTTGAACCGACCGGCGATCTTCGCCGGTTGGTCTGTTTCCGAAACCAACCTCAAATTCCTACACATGACGACCGAGCTCGTAATTGATGCCCAACTGGTGAAGACCCTGCGCGAAAAAACCGGCGCGGGTTTGATGGAATGCAAGAGGGCCCTGGCCGAGACGCAAGGGGACCTCGAAGCTGCTGTCGATTTTCTGCGCAAGAAAGGGGCCGCAAGCGCCGCAAAGAAGGCCGATCGCGAGGCCAAAGAAGGGGTGATTGCCCAGTCTATCCTTCCCGGTTCGAAAGTCGGTGTGCTCGCCGAGGTGAACTGCGAGACCGATTTTGTGGCGAAGAACGAGGACTTCAAGGCCTTGGGTGACGCTGTGGCGAAGGCCTTTGCCGAAAACCCATCTGCCGACGTCGAGGCGCTTCGCGTCGCGGCGGTGCAGAAGATGGGCGAGAACATTCAGGTGAGGCGCAACGTGCGTTTAGAAGTGCAGGGAAGCGGATTGGTGGCCTCCTACATTCACATGGGCGCGAAGGTTGGGGTGCTGGCCGAAGTGGGTTGCACAAACGACGCGACCACCCAGACCGAGGAGTTCAAGCAATTGGTGCGCGATATCACCCTGCAGATCGCTGCCGCGAGCCCCGTTTGTGTCTCCCGCGAGTCTGTGCCCCAGGCACTGGCCGACCGCGAGCGCGAAGTATACCGCGGGCAGGTGCCCGCCGGAAAACCGGCGAACATTGTCGAGAAGATTGTCGATGGGAAGATGGACAAATTTTTCAGCGGCGTCTGTCTGATCGACCAAGCCTTCATCAAGAACCCCGATCAGACGATTGGTCAGCTCATTGCCGAGAAGAACAAGGCTTTGGGAGAGTCCATCAGCATCCGTCGTTTTGTGCGGTTTATGGTCGGAGAAGAGATCGCGCCAGTGGCGTAGATTTCGGAAAGAGTTTTGGTGGAGTCTTGGCGGGGGTGTGCCCGCTGAGTTCTCCACACCGAGAGGAGAGTGCCGGTTTTCGCTTGGGAAACCGGCGCTTTTGTTTTTGAGGAGCTTCTTTAGCGCGTCTTGTTCCACAGCCGCCGAGGCGCTATTTTGGCCAACAATGTTCGCCTTCCCCCAGATCCCGCGCCGCTTTTTGATTCCCTGGGTGTCGTGTGTAGTTCTGGCGATGGCGGGGTGCTCTAACGATCCCTACCCGCCGCTCCAGCGGGCGACTCGCGAGGATGGTTCGCCGTGGCTGGTCCGCTACGGAGCGATGCCCGAAGATCCTCGCTCTTTGGATCCTCAGGTTTGTTATGACTCGGTGGGGAAACGGATTTTGGAGCCCGTCCAAGAGTGTCTTTTGGAATATCATCCCTTCAAGACGGACCCGTATGAGTTGCGTCCCTGTTTGTTGGCCGGGTTTCCGGAGAAAGTGGCCAAGCCGGACGGCGGCATCCTGTACCGGTGCACTTTGCAGCAGGGGATTCTGTTTCACGACGACCCCTGTTTTCCGGGTGGAAAGGGCCGGGAGTTGACGGCCGATGATGTCCTCTTTGCATTCCAGAGAATGGCGGACCCCCGGGTGGAAAGCCCGGCGCTTTCGACGTTGCAGGATTATGTACTGGGGCTTGGGGAACGTTTTGAGGCGGCGAAGAAGAGCGGCTCTTTTGATTACAAGCAGCCGCTTTCCGGGCTCCAGGTCACGGGGCGCTACACTTTTGAGGTGCACCTCTCGCAGCCTTACCCGCAGCTCTTGTACTGGCTGGCGATGCCCTTTACCGCTCCGGTTGCGAAGGAGGCCGTGGATTACTACGACGGCAAGCCGCATGGCGACGGAGCCCGGGATCACTTCCGCTTTCACCCCGTGGGGACGGGCCCCTTCCGGATTGCGGAATGGAAACGGAACTCCTTCATCCGTCTGGTGCGTCACCCGGGTTATCGGACGACGACCTTTCCGCAGGAGGGTTGGGACGCATCGCGGGAGGCGCAGCTCCGGCCTTTGGCAGGGCGGGCGTTGCCGCTGGTAGACGAGGTGCACATGACGATTTTTAGGGAGAGCATTCCGATTTTTATGCTCTTTCGGCAGGGGTATTTGGATGGGATGGGCCTCGGGAAGGATGCGTTTTCGAGTCTGATGACGCCTTCCCGTGAGCTGGCACCCAAGTACCGGGAGCGTGGCGTGGCACTGCACCGAGACACGGAGCCGAGCACCTATTACATGAGCCTCAACATGGAGGATCCGGTGCTAGGGAAGAACCGGAAGCTGAGGCAGGCGCTTTCGGCCTCGTTTCATTCGCAGGCTTTTCTGGATATTTTTTACAACAGTGTGCCCATCCCTGCGCAGCAACTCCTGCCGCCCGGGATCGCCGGTTTCCAGCGCGATTTCAAAAACCCCTACGGATATGATCTGGAAAAGGCGAAGGCACTTCTAGCCGAGGCGGGTTACCCCAATGGCCGAGACGCTTCGGGCAACACTTTGGAGATCACTTTTGATACGGCAGCCACGGGCGCGGATGAGCGTCTCATGGCGGAGTTTGAAAAAAAGCAGTTCGAGCAGCTGGGGATTAAGATCCGAGTCGTGGAAAACACGTTTGCCCGGCTCATGGAGAAACTGGACCAAGGAAGCTTCCAGATTGCCGGGGGCAGCGGGTGGGGGGCGGATTATCCTGACCCCGAAAACTTCTTCTTCCTCTATTACAGCAAAAACTTCCCGCCCGGCGGAAAGAACGCGTCGCGTTACAAGAACCCGGAGTTTGACCGTGTTTTTGAAAAGATGGCGGTGATGGAGAACTCTCCTGAGCGCGAGTCGTTGGTTTTGCAGCTGAACGCCATGCTGACCGAGGACGTTCCGCACATTCTGACGATGCACCGCTCGTTGTTTTCGCTGACGCAACCGTGGGCACCAAGGATCCAGAGTAACCCTATGCTCGAAGGCGGGTTCAAGTACGCAGTCCTCGACTCTGGTTTGCGCGGGGAAAAGAGGCGGGAATGGAACCGTCCCTCGCTCTGGCCTCTGGGGCTGTTGTTGGGAACGCTGATGGCCGGGGCTGCGGTCGCAATTCGTGCCAACCGGAAAAACTGACCCATGTTCTCCTACATCATTCGTCGCCTCTTGTTTTCCCTCCCGATTGTTTTCGGCGTCATGCTGATCACGTTTTTCCTCTTTTTTGTGGTGCAAAGCCCCAACGCCATGGCGCGGCGCGTTCTGGGGCCGAAAGCCAGCCCGCAGGCCGTGGAGACATGGCTTCATAATCGCGGTTATGACAAGCCGCTCCTCGTCAACACCCGCCCCGGCGAGCCCTTTTACGACTCGCTCTTTTTCCGCCAGATGAGGCGGCTGGCCGCCTTCGACCTCGGTAACTCCGATGTCACCGGCCGCCCGCTCAAGCAGGTGTTTGCCTCCGGAGCACTCCCGTCGCTCTTGGTGACTTTCCCGGCGTTTGTAGCCGGAATGTGTTTTTCCCTCGGACTCGCGCTTTACCTGGTTTTTGTCCGGAATTCCGCAGTGGATTTGGTGGCTGCGCTCCTGTGTGTGGGGCTGATGAGCATGCCGGTCATGGTCTACATCATTTTTGGCCAGTACCTCGTGGCCCAGGTGCTCAACTATTTTCCCGCCTTTGGTTTTCATCTTCAGGGATGGTCGACTTTGAAGTTTCTCCTTTTGCCGGTGGCGCTGATGGTCGTGAGCGGTTTGGGGGCCGATGTGCGTCTCTTCCGCGCCCTGTTTTTGGAGGAGATGGGGCAGGACTACATCCGAACAGCCCGCGCCAAGGGAGTTTCCAACGCGCGCGTCTTGCTCGTGCACGTCCTCAAAAATGGACTCATCAACCTCATCACGTTGGTAGTCGCTTCTCTTCCTTTTCTGATCATGGGCTCGCTCGTCCTCGAAAACTTTTTTGGCATTCCAGGTCTCGGGAATGTGTTGTTTTCGGCGATTCAGGCTCCTGATTTTGCGGTGGTCCAGGCCTCGGTCTTCCTCGGCTCGCTCCTGTATCTCGGCGGCCTCCTGCTGACGGATCTGTGTTACGCATGGGCGGATCCGCGGATCCGCCTTCAATAATTCCCTATGGCCTTTTACGACCGATTGTGGGTTCAAAACACGCTCATCGCCCTCGTGTATGCACTGGTGGCGTGGGTGCTTGCCGGGGGGCTGCGTTCGGAGCGCTGGACTTCTGCGTGGCGCCGACTCCGGCGTGACCGGGTGGGGTTGCTGTCCATGGGGGTGCTCCTGGCCTATCTGGTTTTGGGGACGCTTGAACTGGTGCGCATTCCCGCCCAAACCGGAAGCGTGTCGGTTTTGGAACGGCTGACGGCTGGGATTCCCCAAGAGAAAGGGTATTCCGCCCCCTGGGCTGAAACCACGTTGTCTGCAGCGAATCCCCTGCCTCTGAAGGGGCGCCATCTTTTGGGAACGGATGCTCTCGGAAGGGATACTCTGGTTCAGACGCTGCGTGCGACGCGCACGGCTCTGCTCATTGGGGGACTGACGAGCGTGATCTACATTCCGCTGGGGGTTTTGTTGGGAATTCTGGCCGGATATTACCGCCGGTGGGTTGATGACTTGGTGCAGTACTTCTACAGCACGATTGCGGCGGTTCCGGAAATCTTGATGCTGGTGGCCATTCTGCTGGTGCTGGGGAAAGGCTTGGGGACCATGGCCATCGCTCTGGGGATCACGGGCTGGGTGGGATTGGCCCGGCTGATTCGGGGGGAAACCCTGCGTCAGGTTGAGCGCCCGTATGTGGCTGCCGCCCAGGCGATGGGGCAGTCCGATTGGAAAATCCTGACAAACCACCTCCTCCCCAACGTCATGCACTTGGTCGTGATCAAGTTTGTGCTCGGGTTTTCGGGGCTGGTGCTGGCGGAGTCGGTTTTGAGTTACCTGGGCGTGGGCTCCCCCGTCGGCACCCCAAGCTGGGGTGCGATGATTGATGCTTCGCGATCCGAACTCTCGCGGGAGCCTTTTGTTTGGTGGAACCTCGCGGCGTCCACATCGGCTCTCTTTCTCCTCGTTCTGTCCCTGAATTTGTTCGGCGACTCGTTGCGCCGGGCGTTTGATCCGCGCCGTAGCTAACCTCCCTGCCCCCCATTTCCCATGCTCCAGGTTCGTAATCTCTCGGTCGATTTTGTTTCCGAAAATGGACGGGTCCCAGCGGTACGGGGAATCAACCTTCACATGGCGCCGGGGGAAACTCTGGCGGTCGTGGGAGAAAGCGGGAGTGGGAAAAGTGTCACCGGTTTGGCGCTGACGCGCCTTTTGCCGGAGCCGCCTGCGGTCTATGCATCGGGCGAAATTCTGTTTGAAGGACGCAATGTGCTTCAGATGAACCCACGCGAACTGAGGGCTCTGCGCGGCGGGGGAATCGCGTATGTGTTCCAGGAGCCGTCCACTTCGCTGAACCCTGTGTTCACCATTCACAGTCAGATTGCGGAGGCAATTCGCCTGCACCGTTCGGATGTGGCCGACGTGGATGCGGAGGTGGCACGCTGTCTGGATCTGGTGGGGATTGTGAATCCCAAGCAGCGGATGTGGGATTACCCGCACCAGTTGTCCGGGGGAATGCAGCAGCGCGCGATGATTGCGATGGCCCTGGCCTGCCGGCCCCGGCTGTTGGTCGCCGATGAGCCCACGACGGCTTTGGATGTGACCATTCAGGCGCAGATTTTGGAGCAGATGCGCCAGCTCAAGCAGCAGCTCGGGATGTCGATCCTGCTGATTACCCACAATTTCGGAATCATTTCCGGAATTGCCGACCGGGTGGCCGTGATGTTTCGCGGTCAGATTGTGGAGGAGGGACCGACGGCGGAAGTGCTCGGAAACCCGCAGCATCCCTACACCCGTGCGTTGATTGCGTGTATTCCCCAGCTGGGACAGCGGCGGAAGCGGCTAACAACGATCAATCACGAGGAATTGGACTCGTTGGTTCCGCCAACCTTGCCGTGAAGTAGCGCGGAGAGGTGGAAGCCTGGACTTTTCAGCGGAGGGAGGAAGGAGCAGTTTGCAG
Source organism: Verrucomicrobiota bacterium (assembly GCA_037975925.1). Classification (GTDB taxonomy): domain Bacteria; phylum Verrucomicrobiota; class Verrucomicrobiia; order Chthoniobacterales; family Chthoniobacteraceae; genus Chth-196. The sequence goes on along the minus strand of JBANFR010000042.1, from coordinate 10,070 downwards.
ACTATGAGTTCCAGCGCCGCTGTCCCCGATCCACAGGAGTGCAGAACCTGCTGGTTGCGGATCACCCAGCGCGAGGTCGAAATCGACCACGGGAGCGAGCATTTGGGGGAATGGCGCTGGCAGCTTGCGGCTGCTGGGCTTTGCGGGCTGCTCGGGATTGCGGGTTGGTTCGCAACGGAGCCGACGGCTCGTCTGATTTTTCATGGGCTTGCCTACGTGGCGGGTGCGTGGTTTGCGGCGGAGGAGACTTGGGAGAAGCTGCGCGAGCGGAGCGTGGACGTGCATTTTCTGATGCTCGCGGTAGCGGCGGGGGCGGCTGCGATTGGCCAGTGGAGCGAAGGGGTGGTGCTGCTTTTTCTCTTTTCCGCTGCCGGTGCGCTCGAGCATTTCGCTCTGGAGCGGACACAAAGGGAAATTCGCTCCCTGATTCATTCGGCTCCGAAGACCGCCACGGTGATAGGAGCAAACGGGATCGAGAGGGAAGTCGCCGTAGAACAGGTGGAGCCCGGCCAGCGGCTCCGAATCCGCCCGGGTGCACTTTTTCCAGTGGATGGGGAGATTTGTTCGGGCGAGAGCGCTGCCGATGAGTCCAGTTTGACGGGCGAGGCGACACCGGTGGAGAAGAAGGTTGGTGACTCCGTGTTGGCGGGGACGTTGAATTTGTGGGGTGTGGTGGATTTGTCCGTGACGAAGGTGGCGTCGCAGAGTGCGCTTCAGAAAATTATTCATTTGATTCAGGACGCTCAGCGTCAAAAAGCTCCCTCTCAAAGGTTTACCGATCGATTCGGGAGCGGGTACACGCTGGGAATCCTGGTGCTCACGGCGGTAATGTTTTTGTACTGGTGGTTAGTTCGGGGAATTGCGCCTTTGGTGAATGTCGAGGGGCAGCCCAGCGCCTTTTACCAGGCCATGACGCTACTGGTGGTGGCCTCGCCATGTGCGCTCGTGTTGTCGATTCCGTCGGCAATTTTGGCTGCGATTGCAGCGGGCGCGAAACGCGGGATTCTTTTTCGGGGCGGGGTGGCGGTGGAGCAGTTGGCTCAAATTCAGATGGTAGCCATGGACAAGACCGGCACCCTGACCACGGGAGAACTTCGGGTGGAGGTGGTGGAAAGTTTTCCGCCAGGTAGGGAGAGGGAGGTGGCGGAGTGGGCCTATGCACTCGAGAGACTTTCAAATCATCCCCTGGCGCGCGCGGTGACCCGGTACGGGAGGCGGGAGGGGCTGGCTGAGCGTGCACTCCATGGCTTTACCTCGGTGACCGGAATGGGTTTGGAAGCGCAGGAGGGGGAGCGGAGTGTCCGCTTGGGGCGCCGTGAATGGGTGTTGAGTTTGGCGGGATTGGTTCGAGATTTGCCCCTGCCGGAGTCTGGCGTTGGTGTTTCGGAAGTGTGGTTGGGAGTGGATGGTCTGATTGGCCGCCTGCGTCTGCGTGACGACATTCGTCCCGCCGCGAAGGAGGTCGTTTCGGAGCTGCACGCGAGGGGCCTGCATACCGTGGTGCTGACGGGTGACCGAGTGGGAGCTGCGGAATACCTTCGCGAGCGATTGGGAGTCCAAGAGGTGCGGGCGGAGTTGAAGCCCGAGGAAAAGCTCGAGTTCATCACGTTGCTGGCGAAGGGAGATCGGCGTGCTGCGATGATTGGAGATGGGATCAACGATGCGCCCAGCCTCGCGGCGGCGCATGTCGGGGTAGCGATGGGCGCCAGGGGCGCAGATGCGGCTCTGGAGCAGGCGGATCTCGTGTTGATGCATGATAAATTGGAAAATTTTCTCACGGCGTATGACCTGAGTGTCCGTGCCCGCCGGGTGATTTTTCAAAATGTGGCGGTCTCCCTCGGGGTGATTGCAGTGCTGGTCGGTTTTGCGCTTGCTGCGCGCATTCCCCTGCCCCTCGGGGTGATGGGGCATGAGGGGAGCACGTTGGTTGTCGTGCTGAACAGCCTCCGACTCCTTTTTCTCGGACGGCGCCCTTCTCTTGCCGGAAAACGCGGTTGACCTGAGGAGCTTCTCCGGTAGCTTCCGCCGGTCCCTCCGGTCCCAGCGCCGCAATTTGCGATGAGACTATCCAGCCTCCTTCTTCTCTTAACGCTCACTCTCTCAGGCTCAACCGAAGCCTTCGCAAGCTATTCCCTGTTCGATTCGAGCAATGCGCGGTCTCTCAAGCCGGAGGAACGGAGTTGGTTCGGTCCCCAGTCGGGAAATTTCCGCTACGACAAACGCATGATCGAGGCGGCTGCGATCGCGGCGGAGCGGGCCCGTGCGTCCTCCACGTACAGCTGCTGGCGGTATGTCAAAAACGCGTTGATGGAGGCGCGCTTGATCGACCGTTACCCCAAGACTCGTTACGCCAAAGAGGCTGGGGCAGAGTTGCAAACCGAGTTTGGCTTTCGGAAAATCTCCGTATCGGACCCTTACAAGGCACCCACGGGTTCTATTCTCGTTTACGGAGGGCCGGGAGCGGGGCACGTTGAATTTCGTTCCAAGGACGGTTTCGTAAGTGATTTTGTTTCATTGAAACCATCGCCCAGGCCTCTCATCGGGGTCTACGTAAAGCCCCGGTCCTGAAGTGCGGCGCTGCGGGGATTCACAACCTGGTCAGCAAGTTGCTCCCAGCCAGCCGGAAGGCGTCCGGCTGCGCGTCATTCCGAATTCACGAAGGAGCCAAGTGGCCGGGCTGTACGGTGAGGCGATTCGGCTCAAAGTTGCGAGTCCGGCTGTGGACGGTCGGGCAAACAGTGCGTTGCGGGAGTCGATTTCTCAATGGGTGGGGGTGCCCTTGCGAGCAGTTCGGTTGATCTCAGGGGAGAATTGTCGCGATAAAATTGTGGGGGTAGAGGGATGGAGCGCTTCGGATGTGCGCGCGAGGCTATTGTCGCTCTGCCAAGACGGGGAGGTGCCCGCTAGGGAAACGGAAAAAATCCCTCGAGAAAACACTCAGGTCTGATATAGTCATCTCCCTATGGCCATCCAGAAAAGGACAGCGTTCTCCCGCAGATTGCCGGACTTGGTCACCGAGGAACTGGCTTCAGTTCTCTCTTCCAGGAGTAGCTACGAATTCAAGGACCTCTTTGACAAGGTGTATGAGCGCCTCAAAGCAAGAAACGCCGCCAGTGGTGGTGAGGAAATGCTCCGGCTTCGTGCCTATGAGAAGCTCCAGAATCTCGTATCCCGGGGTATGGTGAAAAAAGATGCGAAGAAGTACAAAGGAGTGCCAAAGCAACTTGCGACGTTGCAGACCACTCCTCCGCCGCTTCCGGCGCCTCAACCGGTAGGCGCCTGAGGTTCGAATTCCTTGTTGAAATTCATTTCGTCTCCGGTTCAGCGCGTTTAGCCGCCGTTTCGAATCGGTTTCTTGATGGGGTTTCTTAGAGAAGAGATGAAGGACTACCTTCCCATTTTGATCCAAGTGTTGGTCGCGATTGGATTTGCGGCCATTTCCCTAGGGGTCAGTGTACTGCTGGGCAAAACGACGCGGAGGAATCGTACCAAGGATACCGCTTACGAGTGTGGGATGATCGCCCAGGGTGATTCCCAGCCCCGCTTCAGCGTCAAATTTTACTTGGTAGCGATGCTCTTTATCCTGTTCGATTTAGAGATCGTATACATGTACCCGTGGGCGCTTGTTTACCGCGAACACATCGCGAAATACGGCTCTGGGATCTTCTGGAGTATGTTTTCCTTTATTTCGATACTGACGCTTGGGTACGTGTACGCTCTCCGCAAGGGTGCACTGGACTGGAAACGTTAGTGATTCTGATTCACCGAAAATCCGATGAGAACCCGCCTCTCCGAGGCGGGTTTTTCGTTTTTTAAGGGGAGCGAAGTTTTTGAAGGCAATTGCCTTAGGGGAGAATCGGAAAAGTTCCGGTCGCGCCATTGGCGCCGTCCATTTTTTATGAGCTTGCGAGAACGTATTCTGCATTTGCTGGCAAATCCACATTACCAACCCCTTGACAAAGTGGGTATTACGAAAGCATTGGGCCTTTCTGCAGATCAGCGTGGTGATGTGCGTCGCTGGCTGCAGTCTCTCGAGCACGAGGGAGCGATCGCGCGAATTCGAAAGAACCACTATGTGATGCCTGCCGCCGCGGATCTCGTCACGGGAATCGTGGTGGTATTTCCCAGTGGCAATGCGCGGTTGGTGGATGAGTCCGGGCGCTCGCCCGAGCTTCGAATTTCTTCCGCGAACTTGGGGGTTGCGATGCATCGTGACCGGGTGGTTGCGAGGGTGTTGCGCAACGTAGATCGCGATTTTTCCGGTCAGGATTCAAAGGAGGGCCGGGTGATCCGGATCCTTGAGCGGGCCAACATGACGGTCGTTGGTACAGTTCATGAGACTCGCGGTTTTTTTCATCTGGTGCCGGACGACCCGCGCCTCCAACACGACATCTACCTACGGTGTGAAAAGGGGGCGCCGCCGGAGCGGCATCCGAAGGCAGGGGAAAAGGTCGTGGTTCGGATGGATCCCTGGGAGTCCCGCCACGTCAGTCCCGAGGGGGAAATCATCGAAAGACTAGGACCGGCGGGGGCTAAGGGAGTGGATGTCCAAGCGTTGATTCGTCGGTTTGATTTACCCGAACGATTTGAGGCGGAAGTGGAGCGGGAGGCTCTGGCTATCCCGGAGGCTTTGAGCCCATCGGATTGGGAGGGCAGAGAAGATTACCGTGGACAACCGGTGATTACGATTGACCCTGATGATGCCAAGGATTTCGACGACGCAATCCATGTGGAGCGTTTGGGAGGCGGGTGGTTGCTGAGTGTTCACATTGCGGATGTCTCTCACTACGTCCGGCGAGGTTCGGCGCTCGACCGGGAGGCGCGGCGTCGCGGAAATTCAACCTACCTTGCGGACCGGGTGGTGCCGATGCTACCTGAGCGTCTTTCCAACGGGCTTTGTTCTCTGAAGCCCGGGGTGGAGCGTCTCGCCTTTTCAACCTTTTTGGAGTTCAACGCTCAGGGAAACCTCAAGCATGCGCGGTTTGCGCGAACCGTGATCCGCAGCATTGCCCGACTGACCTACCGACAGGCCCTCGCGATTTTGGAGGGCAATCTGGAAAACCGGGAAGATTTGCCGCTGAGTCCTCCTGGGTCGCTCCCCTTCTCCAATCCCGTGGTGATGGAACTTGTGAAGAAGGCTTGGGAATTTGCATCGATGATTCGTCGTCAGCGATTTGCCGCTGGCTCCCTCGACCTTGATTTTCCGGAGGTCAAGGTGTGGCTTGACGGAGACGGCCGCGCGCAGCGTCTGGAGAAGGTGGAGAACGACCCTTCTCACCAACTGATTGAAGAGTGCATGCTGGCGGCCAATGAAGCCGTTGCGGCCGCCTTAAAGCGCCGCAAAACTCCTGCCGTGTATCGGATCCACGAGGTTCCCGACCCCGACCGGTTAAAAGAGTTCCGCGAAAAGGCCCGGATGCACGGTTACAAGGTTGGGGATTTGACCCAAAGGCGGGAGGTGCAGAAGCTCTTGTCCGCGATTCGTGGGCGACCGGAGGAGCACTTGGTGAAGTTGGACTTTCTGAAAAGCCTGAAGAGAGCGAGTTATGATCTCAAGCCGCTGGGGCATTATGGTTTGGCCAAGGCCAATTACACCCATTTCACGAGTCCGATTCGCCGTTATGCGGATCTTTTGGTGCACAGAGCCCTCGCTGGGGAGGTGTTGGGTAAAGCGGGTGAATTGGGTGAGACAGCCATTCACATTTCGGAAACGGAGCGTCGATCTGCGGAGGCGGAGAAAGAGTCGGTTTTGCTCAAGAAACTGGAGTTTTTCGAGAGACAGCTACACCACCGAAAACGGCCATCTTTTCAAGCGGTGGTGGTAGACGTGCGTAGCCATGGGTTGGTTGTGGAAATTACGGATGCGCTTGTAACCGGCATGATTCATGTGAGCGCGTTGCCTGGGGACTTTTACGTTTTTGACGAAGCCAAGCTCTCCTTCCGTGGAAGGCGCTCGCGTCGGCGTTATTCGATGGGATCCAAGCTGGATGTCATCGTTTGCCGGGTGGACATGCAAAAGCGGCATGTCGATTTTATGCCGGTGGAGGAGTAGGATCGTGCGCTGGAAAGTATTGGCGATTGGGAAGCCGCGCCTGCCATTTGCGCGCTTGGGAATTGAAGAATATCTGGGGCGTTTGAATCCCCGGATCTCCCTGCAGGTGGAGTATTTGAAGGCTGGGACCCGAGAGTCTGAGAGTGCCCAGATGCTGGAGCGGAGCGAGGGATGGCGCCGTGTGGTGCTAGACGAGCGAGGGGAGGAGGTGAGCAGTCGCGAGTTGGCCGCGAAAATTTCAACGTGGGAGCACCAAGGTTCGCTCAAAGGGATCGCCCTCCTCATCGGTGGCGCCGACGGCCACGCGCCGGTAACGCGTGAGGCGGCCCACTGGCGGTGGTCGCTAAGCCGACTCACCCTCCAGCACGAAATGGCATTACTTCTTGTACTCGAGCAAGTTTACCGAGCGTACAGCATCAAGGCTGGAACACCCTACCATCGCGACTGAAGGAGGCGGCTTTCGTCAGTCCCGGAAATTCTTGAAGGCGAGTCCCACCTCAAAGTCTTGGCTTCTGAGGAACTGGATCACCGCCTGGAGGTCGTCGCGCTTCTTTCCGCTGACGCGGATTTGCCTGTCCTGCAGAGTGCTTTGCACTTTGAAGTCCTTTGACTTGAGGGATTTGACGATTTCCTTCGCTTTTTCACCATCTAGCCCCTGTTTGACGAGGAGTTCCTGAGTGGCGTGACCCAGCGGGGAGACTTTCGGATCCTTCCGGTCGAGGTTGCGCAGGTCGACATTCCGTTTTGCGAGCTTTGAGACCACGATTTCTTCCAGCGCTTTGAGCCTGGGTGCGTCTTCGGCGGCAAGCTCGATCTGGGACTCCTTTTCTTTCCAAGTGATGGTTGCCTTGGAACCCTTGAAGTCAAAGCGAGTGGCTAATTCCTTGAGGGACTGGTTGATGGCATTGTCGATTTCTTGTTTGTCGACTTCGGAAACAATATCGAAGGAGGGCATGGGCTACGGGTACGGAGGTTTTTTCTGAGGAGAGGCTTCAGTCGTGACGGAGCGCTTTGACGGGGTCGAGCCTTGCCGCCACGAGGGCGGGGAACAGTGCCGCGAGTGAACAAATGATGAACGCGCTCAGGCAGATGGCGGCGATGGTGCCCGGGTCCCTTTCGCACGGGATTGCGCTGAGTTGATAAATTGTTTTCGAGAAAATTTCCTGTCCCATTTGGGTCGCGAGCCAGTCTTTGAACTCATTGCGCCATTGCAGGAGAGACAACCCCAGGCCGACCCCGGTGCAATTGCCGAAGAGGCCGACGATCATGCCTTGGGTGAGGAATACCCAGACGATCTGGTGGCGGGTCGCGCCCAAAGCCTTCATCACTCCGATCTCGCGCGTCTTCATCACGGTGACGGTGATGAGGGTGTTCATGATGCTGAAAGCCGCGACTACGACGATGAAGAGCAGGATAAAAAACATCGTGTTTCTCTCGGTGGTGATGGCCTCTAGAATTGACTGGTTTTCATCGAGCCAAGTGGTGACACGCAGCACTGGCGGGAGTTGTTTGCGGAAGGCTTCAGCCGTTTTCGGCGCGTCGTCGGGTTCTTTGAGCCACGCGCTCACCCCGTGCACCGCGTTTTCCAGGCCGAACAATTCCTGGCCTACGCGCAGGGGAACGAGAAGGACTGCGGCGTCGTACTGGTAGCGTCCGGAGGCAAAAATGCCCGAGACGGTGAGATCAGTTGCCAGTACGAGGGAGCGAATTTTTTCGAGTCCCTTTTTGGGATCGGCAGAGGATTCCGCCTGTTCGATGGCGGTCAGAAGGGGGGCGAAGTCGCGCGCGGGGTAGACGGAGATTCGGTCTCCGACGTGGATGCCCATTTCTTGAGCCAGTTCGGAACCGATGACGGTAGATTCCCCGGAAAGTTGGAAAGAGCCGGAGATCAGGCTGTTTCGGAAGTTTTGCACGTTGCCTTCGGCAGTGGGGTCAATGCCGCGGATCTGAACGGCTTTCACGCGCCCCTCCTGGGTGGCGGCGAGAACGGGCCCCGAAACAAAGGGAGCTGCGGCGGTGATGCCCGGAAGCGACTGGAGTTGGGGGGGGATGGCGCGCCACTCGAGCAAGGGGCCCACGTCGGTGACGTTGAGGTGGGAGTCGAATCCGAGGATTTTGCCGCGCAGGTCGCGGTCGAATCCTGTCATGACGGAGATGACGACGATGAGGACGGCAATTCCGAGAGTGACTCCGAGAACGCTCACGACGGTGATAACGGAGAGGAAGGTGCGCTTGGGCTTGAGGAAGCGCAGAGCGAGGAAGAGGCTGAAGGGGAGTTGCACGAATGTGGAATGGAGGTGATCGTGAAAAAACGCCAGAAAATCGGAATGGTCTGGAGTTCTGGTCTGGTTCGACGGTTGACTTTCGGGGGGGCAGGCGGGAGTGTTTCTCCATGGTAAATAGGATTCTCTCCCTCCAACTCGTATTTACTCTGGCTGCTTCCCCGGTTTGGGCGCTGAGCGGTGGACCATACGACCAATACATGAGTCTGGCTGCGATGACTGGCACTTATGGTGTCTCGCTCTCAGGCACCAAAGCGGATCACCTGACTTCCACTGGGGTGATGGTATTGTCGGTTCCCGCCAGGGGGCTGGCGCAGTCTTCGACCCTCATTTTTGATCAAGGCTTGGTTTATGCGGGAAGTGCGACGGGTGCTGTGAAGATCAGCGGTGAAAAGGGCACCATGAAACTGGTGTCCCAGCTCACACATTACTCTGTCCGCACGATTACCGATGGAAGTTCTTCGACGACGGTTGCTTTCCCCGATTCGGCGATGACTGGCTTCATGCAGCTGGAGATTGCGCCCGATTACCAGACCGGTTTGGTGAGTGTGGATGGTACGGCTTCTTTCTGGGAAAAGAGGCTGCGTCTCAACAGTACTCAGGAGGTGAAAGAGACGATCACTGAGACGGTGAGTGGTACGACAACGACCACAACCACAACGACGACGACGACCAAAACCACCAAGGCGGATACGAACAGTAGGGGCATCGACGACGTGGAAGACTCGAATATCACAACAGACATTCCCGGGTCAGAGAGTCTCACAATGTCGTTGGACGGGGTGCGGCAGAGCAATCAGCCGACGGCCATCACGCGTTTCACGGCGCCCAGTGCCGAAACGAACTGGGGCGTGGGTGCTAACGGAAACGGGATCTAGTCCTTGGGCGGGCGGACTCTGTGGTCTGCTGTGGGTCCGCCCGTTTGATGCGGTACGCCGCCGCCTCCTTTTTATCCTGTGAGAGTGCGTTTGATCTGCGGTTTCTCCCTGTTAGAGACACTCGGGTCGGTGGTGGTGCTCGGCATCTTGATTGCCATTGCTGTGCCGGTGGTAGTCGGGTTTAAGGAGCGGGCGGATATGTTCGCCTGTGCCGCGAACATGCGCAGCCTCTACAGCGGGGCTGCGGCGTACGTGCAGGAGCACCAGAACTGGCCGCAAATCTCTCCCCCGGCGCAGGGTGGCGGACTGTTTTCCCGCATGGAGAGTCGCTCAGTGGCTTCGCAGTGGATTGAGGCGCTGAAGCCCTACGGCATCTCGAGGCAGACTTGGCGTTGTCCCTCGATAGAGAGGTTGATGCGGACGAAGGGAAAGGAGGGGGCCGTGGATAAGGAACGGATTGATTACACGCCAACACGGTTTGGGACGGGGCCCTTGAGTCCTTATCAGTGGCCGACGCACCCTTGGTTCATTGAGGTCGGTGCCGGTCACGGAGGCGGGCCGCAAATCATTTTGACGGATGGCTCCGTCTTGTCCGTGCAGGACGTGATGCGGCAAGTGAGTCGCTGAGCGGGGCCCTGGCGAATGGCGGGATGATGGAAGGTGGATTGGCTTTTGCCGGTGGGTGTGCGAAGAGAGAGGCATGTTCCCCGAGCTGGCCGCGCGCATCGTCTCCACCACGGATCCCCGGTGTTTGTGGAAGTTTCTCTGGAATTTCGGGGCGAGGACGCTCTGGAGTGTGGAGCGTTTCAAGGCACGGGTGAGGCGCGGGGAGTATTTTCCAGCGTTTTTGTACATCTC
>JBANFR010000041.1:0-25334 GCA_037975925.1 Verrucomicrobiota bacterium | reverse complement strand
ACTTGTTCGAGGGAACGCAGGGCCACCTGGTAATCGGCGGCTAAGGCGGCGAGGTCGGAGCGGACGGTGTTGAGGTCGTTGAGGGCGGTGAGGACGTCGAGGCTTTTGGCGGTGCCCGCGCTGTACTGGTTTTGGATGTCGGTGTAGCCCTGTTCCGCAGCCTGAAGCTGGGCTTGAGCGGCGCGGAGAGAAGCGTCGAGAGCGCGCACATCCAGCCACGCGCGTTTGACTTCCGCCTCGATGTTTTTGCTCACACGCTCTTTGTCGAGCACCGCCTGATCCAGGTTGTAGCGGGAGGTGGCGAGGTCAATTTCGCGTTGGCCCCCGGAAAAGAAGGGGACCTGAACGGTGACGCTGGCGGACCAGTTTTCGGAGTGGGCGGCAGCCAGGCCGGAGGTTTGGGAGAGGGACTGGACGCCGGAGGCGAGGATTCGGGGGCCGTAGGAGGCGAGGATTTCTTTGCGGCGTTCCTCGGCGGAGTGGATGTTCATCTCGCGCTCCTGGAGGTCTTCCCGGTGGGTCCAGGCGGTTTGCAGGAGATCTTCGAAGGGTTGGGAATTTTGGGGGAAGGGGGAGGGTTCCGTCAGGTGGAGTGGGGCGTCCGGGGGGAAGTTGAGAATGTTGCGCAGCGTGTTGCGTTGGAGTTCGAGGGTGTTTTCGGAGGCAATCATGGCGCGCCTTGCGGTTTCGACGCTGACTTTGGCGCGGAGGATGTCGCTGCGGGTGACTTCTCCGACATCGGCTCTTTTTTGGGCGAGTTGCTCCTGCTGGGAAGCGAGCTCGAGCGACTGCCGGTTGACTTGCAGGATGCGTTCCCGTTTGAGGACCTCGTAGTAGGCCGAAGCCACCCCAAAGAGGGTTTGGCGGATCGAGAAACGCAGGGACAGCCGGGTGCCTTCAGCCTGAAACTTCCCGCGGCGCCTCGCTGGGAAGGCAGAAAAATCCACGAGGGTTTGCTCGAGGGAGAGCGATTCGATTCCAACGCCGCGCCGGAACCGATTCAGGGCCGCTCCTGCGGGTTCGGTGGCGATGTCGATGCGCTCGTACCCGTAGGAGCCGTTGAGGCGCGGGGCGATCCGGGTGAGGGCTGACAGCGGGAGAAGGTTTGCCTTTTTGACCTCGAGGAAGGCGATCCGGATGGCTTGATCGCTGGCGAGAGTGATGTCGTAGGCTTTCTCCAGGGAAAGGTTGTCCGGGATGGACGTCGCCATGGAGGGAAGCCTTGGGGGGCGTGGCGCCGGGGCTGCCACGGTCGTGTGGGGGAGCAGAGCGAGGAGGAGGGGGAAAACCACGGAACGCATGGGGGAGAAGGCGCGGGCTAGCGGGAACCGAAGAAGAGCGGGCTTGCCGGATTTCCGGAGGAGAGCAGGAAAGCCAGGAGGTCGAGAACCTGTTCCTGCGTCAGAAAGTCGGTAGGTGCGGTTTCTCCCTTACGATGGGCGGGGTTGGAAAGGATGGGGCCGAGCACTTCTTCGGGGGTGGAAATTTCGACCAAGCGCGTGAGTGGGGTGGCGTCGCCCTGCCCCCACGAGACGAAGCGGTGGCAGTCTGCGCATTTTGTGGAAAAGAAGAGTTCCTTTCCTGCTTTGAAAGAACGGTTCCCTTCGAGGCCCACCGAGAGAACCCCACCGAATTCGTCGAGGGTCCATCGATGGGGGACCGGAGAGGTGGAAGCCGGGGGAGCTGCGTGAGTGCCTTGGGGGGAAAGCGGCAGCGAACCCAGTCCCCAAAGAGCAACCCCGCAGAGGAAGGAAGGCAATCGCATGCCGTATTTTAGTCTGAAAACGGCCTGTTTGCCCCGGAGAAAATGCGCGGGCAGGGGGCTCCGTCCCCGGGGAGGAGGAGCCCGCCTGAGTGGTCCCTTACTTGGGGGCTTGGAGTTCCCCCGGCGACAGCGCGGGTTTGCCGACTTCGGAGCGCAAGGCCTGCACCTGTGCCGGGAGAACAGCGGAGGCCGAATTCCCAAAGCTATTGCGCACGAAGGTCAGCACCGCAGCGATCTGTTCGTCGGTCTGGAATGCCTGTGCCGGCATCGGGGCGGGCAGGGTGTAGCTCTTGCCCGACACCGTGATCGGCCCCTGCAAGCCGCGCAACTGGATGCGGATCAGGTTTTCGACGGGGCCGTGCACCCAATCGGATTTTGCGAGGGGCGGCGCCAGGACGGTGCCTTCTCCATTGGGTCCGTGGCAGGCCATACACATGGCGTATTGCTGGCGGCCAAGCTGCATCACTGCCGGATCCACGTGGGCCACGGGCTGAGCCGGAAGAATGGTCGAGATATCCAGAGGCTTCGGCTCAGGCATTTTTTTCGCCGGAACCTGCTTCTCCAGCGTGGCAAGCCAGGCAACCAGGTCGCGGACCTCGGCGAGATTGAGGACCCCGTCCATCAGCGGCATCCCTGAGACTGGCGCAGACAGGGTTTTGATGTCCCTGCGATCCACCCGCCAAGCCTGCCCTGAAACATCGATGTCCACGGCCTTGGGGGATTCCTTCAGGAGCGTTCCGGTCAGTGCGCCTCCATTGGCGAGTTCAACGTTCACGGTTCCGTATCCGGAGACCACGACCGCAGAGGAAGCGACGATGGACTCGAGCAGGTAGCGGCGATCTCCGCGTTTGGCGACGCCGGCGAGGTTCGGGCCGGCTTCACCGCCGGCGCTGTGGTTGTCGGCCGAGGCGCGGTGGCATCGCAGGCACTGCCCACCCGGATGGGTTTGAAAGAGGGCGAAACCGTTTTCCGGGTTGCCGCCTTGCAGTGCGGGCATCCACTTCGCGAGGGGATCTGTTCCCGCGGCGAGGGTTTGTTGGAGTCGTTGGAGGGCGGCTGCGACGGAAGGTTCTTTCCGGAGAGCCGCGGCCTCCATGAGTTCGAGGGCGGCGGGTGCGAGCCCTTTGGCGTTCTCAAGCGCCTGAAGGTTTTCAATAAAAAGCGGCGCCGCATCGGGGAGGGTCGCGAGGGTCTTCCATGCCTGCTGCTGGCGGGTGGAGGAAGAGGTCCCGAGGGCTTTTTTCAGTTCGACGAGCCCCCGGGCCGGGTCTTTGCGAGCGAGATCGCCAATGGCCACCATCGCGACTTCGTCCTGCGAGTCGGCGGCGAAGCGCTGCGCCACTGCATCCGCGTCGGCGGTTTTGCGCTGGAGGAAAAGTTCCAGCGCCTTGGCTCGTGCCGGGCCGTTGAGTTTTTCGTTTCCTGCCAGCGACAGCAGGGTTGCCGGGGGCAACGCACCGACCTCCAGGCCATATTTGGGCACCAACTCGAGGGTGATACGAAGGGTCTCCGAGTCGCTCTGAATCAAATCCTGAAGCACGGCATTGAGGCCGGGCTGGACCTCGGACACCTCGCGTGCCGGCAAGGGAGCCCAGTGCCCGGTAGACTGATCGACCGGATAGGGCGCGGTCCATTGGCTCAACAAACGCAGCGCTTCTCCTCGGACTTCCTCCGGCAATTGCGGGTCGACCACGGCCCGGGCCAGGCGTGTCGCGTTTTGTGTTCCTCCCACCCGGAACGCGCTGTGCACCAGACGCCGGAGCATCAGGGGCGTCCAGCGGCGGCTTTCGCGTTGGTCCAGCAGGGCGGCGACTGCGGGGCGAGCCGCTTCGAGCGACAGATCGTGGATGGCACGAATGGCTTCGTCGGCCACGACGGGGGCGGGGTCGTGGAGGAAACGCGAGACCGAGGCGTCGGCCCGGCGTCTGAGAACGATCACAGCGGCCAGCCGGACATTGGCGTCGGCATCGGCGGCGAGCGCCTGCATGGATTCCTCGGACAGGCAGAGCTTCTCTAGGGCAAAGACGCCGGAGTGGCGGATGACGGGGTCTTGTTCACCATACTCGCGAAGCATGCCGAGCACGTTCGGGATGAAACGGTCGGCGCCCAATTTGCCTGCGGCAATCGCGGCAAAGGAGCGAACCCGGAGCGAGGGGTCTTGCAGCAGCGATGCGAGGGGAAGTTCGTTGCCGGGGAGGGGGGCCTCGCTCAAAACGCGGAGGGTTTGAGCGCGCACTTCCGCGTCGGCGTGTTCCAGGAGGGGGAGCAAACGGCGGGCTGCAGCCAGGCGGTCCGCCAGCGGAGCCACCGGCTCGGGTTTGCCATCCCAAGCGGCCCCGGGGCGAATCGCTGGCCCGCGTCGGGCGAGAATGCCGAGGCCCCAAATGCCGTGTACTCGTTCGAGGGGATTTGCTGATTGGAGAGCGGTTTGGAAGCGTTCCGCAGCGTCGGGGCGGCGCGTAAGCTCCAACTGCGCCCGAAGGCGAATCCGCTGGTCGGGATGAGCGAGCAGTCTTGCCAGCTCAGCGGAATCGCGTTGAGTGAACCCTTCGCGCATGCACTTTGCGGCCTCCTGAGCGGCCTCTTCGCGGAATCCTTTTTCCGCCGACAGCGTCAGGATGCGCCCCTTGTCGTGCGACTGCCAGCCGGTGACAAAATCCGCGACCACGAGGCGTCCCTTCCAATCGTACTCCACGTCCGTGGCGGCGACCCCCCACAGGAGTTTGTGGGATTCCTTGAGGCGCAGTCCGGCGCCGTAAGGTTCCAGTTGGAAGGACCAAATCCCGGAGGCTCCCGCAGAGCCCCGGTAGTCGCAGATGTGGAAATGGCGTGCCTCGCTTTCCAAAAAGCCGGCGCCCGGATGGTAGGTAAGACCGGAGGGGCCGGAGCTGATGTAGCCGGCAGGTGGAATCAGAAACGCCGGCTGCACAGGATTTTGCATCTCCCACGCGCGCTCGGTCATCCAGCGCGAAGGGGGGCGCTTTTCTATCCCGATCTCCCGGTGAAATGTGTGCATCGCCTGGTGCTCCATTTCCCACCCGGAATCCGCTCCCTCGACCACGTACACGATCCGGGCTCGGTCTCCCTGGTCGGAGTTGTTGTCGACGGAAATCCCGTTGCCCCACTCGTCAAATGCCAGCTCCTTGGGGTTGCGCAACCCGGTGTGAACGACTTCGAAGTGCGTGCCATCCGGCTCGAAGCGGAATACGGCGCCCTGGTTGTGGAAATCAAAGCGGCGGCCTTCCTTGGTGGTCAGGTTGAACCCGCGGTCCCCGATTGTTCCCCACAGGCGTCCATCGTAGCCGATGGCGAACCCGTTCATGTCATGGCCGGACAGTGAAACCCGCACCCCAAAGCCCTCCTCGATCACCTTGCGCTCCGTCTCCTGTCCGTCCCCCTTGGGATCGCGCAACATCCACAGCTTCGGAATACACGCAAAATACACGGTGTCGTCCCAGGCAAAGACCCCAGCGGCAGTCCCGTCCAACACGTCATTGAAGCGCTCCGCGAACACCTTGGATTTCGAGAATACGCCAGAGGGCTGTTCTCCCGAAAGATGCCGGATGGTCTCGGTCTTGGCGGTCATCGATTCGAGCGACTTTTTGTGTTTCCACTTTTCGTGGAGCGCCAGGCGGTCTGCCGTGGTTTTGGCTGCGAGATCGTCGTGGTACCAAAAGAGGTTGCCCCGGTCGTCTTCCACGCCGAACCGGAACCGGTTGGTCTCGGTCACATACAGGCTGCCGTCATTGCCGAAGGCGATGGCGGTGGGGGAGGTTACTCCGGCGTCTGCGTGGCTTCCGCTGACCACGAAGCGAACGCCGGACGGAACCGCCGCGCTTCCCTCTCCTTCAACTCGGACAAGTTCCTCTCCTCCATTTGGTTTTGCCGCAGCCGAGGCGGGGAAATTCACCTGGGCCTCCGAGGAAAACACAAAATGATCTGCAGCGATCAGCCCCATCTTCGCGGTCGAGCCGTCCACCACCCGGATGACGGCTTTTTTGCCTTTCAGGTCCGCGATGTCCCACACTTGCGGACGCAGCGTCAGATCGCCCTGCCCGACTGCCTCGCGAACCACGGCGCCGTCGACGACCAGTTGGACCGCTGTTTTGCCGGGCTCCTTGCCGCCTGCGATGAGGAAGGCGAGGTAGGGGTGGGACAGGGTGAATGTGGGTGAGGTGAGGGTTCCCGAAGCGGCGTCGCCCCCGTGTCCGGAGCAGGCAAAGGAGCTTCCTGCGTAACGGATGAACTCCGCATTCATTCCGGGGGCCTTTCCGGTCACTGGCGCGAGCCCGAAGGCATTTCCGGTGGTTTGCCAGCTGTCGAATCCGTCTCCTTCAAAAGCTTGAATGAGCTGGGTTTCTGCATGAGCGGAGAGGGCGCCGGTGAAGGCTGCAAGGAGGAGTGCGAGGGAATTTTTCATGAGGGAAAGAGAGGCCTCGGGTGAGGGGAAACGGGGGGCACGATTAGCAAACGGGGCGCCGGAGGGCGATCCAGGGGACGATGGTGTCGGAGAACGCATCAAAAATCGCAGGGGGCAATCTTCGGAGGGGACGGTTCGGGATGGGCGGGGCGTGGGCTCGAGTCGGGCGGCGGCGTTTGCCGTGGGGAGCTCAGGCGAGCTGAAGGCAGGTCGCGATGGCTTCCGCGAGTTTTGCGTGCTCCGAGGCTTCGAGGTGTAATCCGTCGAGCAGGCTGGTTTGGACGACGTTTTGGCTGTTGAGGTAATGGCACCCGAGTCTTTCGGCCCAAGCCTCGTAGAAGGCCGGAAGCTGGCGGGACTTTTCGGTGGCGCCCTCAAATTTGGCGCGAATTCCGGGCAGGTGTTGGAGGTCGGTCACGGTGGGGGGACAGACCAAGAGAACGCGGGGCGCTTTGTTGCCCGGGCCGGCGGAGCTGGACTGGATGATTTGCACTAGCCGGGCGGCTCCTTCTGCGATGTCTGCGGGGGGGAGATGGAAGCGTCCCTTGAGGTCGTTGGTGCCGAGCATGAGCACGACCCAGTCGAGCGGTTGATGGGATCCGAGGCAGGGGAGAAGGTAGGTCTTCCCATTGCGCCCTTCCTCAAGAGGGTCCTCGAATACGGTGGTGCGTCCGTTGAGCCCCTCTTCCAAGACGCGGTAGCCGGGGCCGAGCCGGCTCTGGAGAACACCCGTCCAGCGAATGGGGGCAGCGTGGCGCGCGGGGAAAGGAGCTCCCGTGCTGGCGACGGGATCATAACCCCAGGTGTTGGAGTCTCCGAAGCAGAGGATGTTTTTCATGGGAATCTTTGAGAGGAAGAGCGTGGCACGCGGGTTGGTCTACTTCTGGAGCGCGGCAAGAATCGCTGCGGCAACCTGTTCTCCGAGAGCATCGTAGCCTGCTGGAGTGAAATGAACGTCGTTGGGGTTTTGGAGAGTTGCGAGTTTGGGGGTGATGGCTGTGAAGAGGTCGTCGGTGAGGACGCCATGTTTGGACATGAGGGCTGCTGCGGCCTGATTGCGTTCGATGATGGACTGATTGGAGTATCCAGCGGAGGGATTATCGGGAATGGGGGTGGTGGTCGCCCACATCAGCTTGGCGCCGGTGGCCTTCATCCGCTCTACCAAGGACTCCAGACGCTGGGTGTATTCCGCGAGGGGGACGGCCCGGTCGTGGATTCCGAAGTTGAAGTGAATGAGGTCCCATTTTCCTTCTCCCAGCCACCCATCGATTTTTTTGATGCCGTTGGCGGTGGGACCGCAGTTTTCGGGAGCGCGATGGACGTTCGCCTTGCCTGCGAGGGCTGCGCGCGCGGGGAGGGTGTAGCCCCGGGAGACGGAGTCGCCGATGAGGAGGACGCGGGGGAGTTTGGGGTCATCTTTGACGAAGTCCCATGCGTTGGAGCGGCCGGCGAGTTTGTCTCCCTGATGATGGGGGAGGTAGAAGCTGCCCAGACATTTTTGGAGAGTGCGTTCCCAGGCCTGTTCTTCGGGGGGCAGCTTCGCAATGAGCGCCTCGTAGCGGGCATTGAGGGCGGCAGTTGCGGCCGCTTTTTTTTCTGCGGCGGCCTGTGCGGCAGCCTCGGCGGCGTTGGTGGGTTCACCTTTTGGAACCTCGGCGGCTGTGACAGCACAGATGGTTGAGAGAAGCGCGGCGAGAGCGATGGGGACGATGGGCGAGGGTTTCATTGGGTTGAATCGGACGCTGGGTGTTCGAAGAAGAATGAATCGGGAAGCGGCTTCTTAGAAGGAGGTTGCCGCAGAGGGCGAACGTTGGGGAAACCCGTGAAGTCCTCAGCTCGACAGAAGCTGCGCGGCCGCCGGGTCGAGAGTGAGGCGCGCTGCGGCGACGTTTTCTTCCAGGTGGGAGAGCGAGGTGGTGCCCGGAATGAGGACGATGTTGGGGGCGTGCTGGAGCAGCCAGGCCAGCGCGACCTGGCCGGGGGTCGCACCGTGGGCGGTGGCGACGGCAAGGAGGCTTTGGTCGTGGGCCAGCGGCGCTTCCGGCGCAAACGGCTTGGCCGCCAGCGGCCCCCAGGGGAGGTAGGCGATGCCGTGGGCCTCGCAATGGCGCAGGACCGGTTCGTCGGCGCGCTCCTGGAGATTGTAGCGGTTCTGGACGGAGGCGATGCGCGTGATCGTTTGGGCCTCCTGCAGCTGGCTCAGGGAAACGTTGGAGAGGCCCACGAGGCGGATTTTTCCCTCGATGCGGAGCTGTTCGAGTGCACCCACACTTTCGGCGAAAGGCACGGCCGGGTCGGGACGATGGAGTTGATACAAGTCGATGCGTTCCCTGCGAAGTCGACGCAGGCTTTCCTCGCAGCGTTTCCGGAGTTGCTCCGGTCGGCCGTCGGGAAAAACGCGGTCGGGCGCTGTCTTTTCGACGCCGCCCTTGGTGGCAATGACGACGGCTTCCGGGCAATCCGCGAAAGCCTCGCCGATCAGGGTTTCGTTCCATCCCGGGCCGTAGGCATGCGCGGTGTCGAAAAAGTGGACGCCGAGGGCGAGCGCCTTTTGGAGGAGGCGCTTGCCACCCTCCCAGTCGGGATAGGGCCCGAAATTGCCGGGCTGCCCGCAGAGGCGCATGGTACCGAGGCCGATCCGAGCAACGGGCAGTTCTCCGCCGAGGAGGAAAGTCGCGAGGGGAGAAGTGGAGTGGGGCATCGGGGGGGGAAGGAAAGCCCTGTGGGCGGGGAAAACGAATCAGCGTCCCTTTTTTTCGTCGGAGGCGGGTCGGTCCTTGTAAAAGAGGATGCCGGAGCGGCGCAGATTCGAGATGAGCGAGCGCAGGTTTTCGGCGGTCTCCTTGTCGTTGACGAGGACGCCGAGGGCGCCGCGGCCTTCGGCGGCGTTTTTGGCAAGTTTTTGAATGGAGTCGGCAGTCTTGCTGGTGCGTTCGGCGGTGAGTTTGAGTTCGCCGATGGCGGGGCGGAGTTCGGTGCCGAGGGTGTTGAACGTCTTGAGAGTGGTGTCGGCGGTGCCGAGCACGGTGTTGGCTTTTGCGAGAGTGAGGTCGAGGGAGAGCGACGTTTTTTGGAAGGAGGCAGTGGTCTGGCGGAGATTTTCGAACGTCTGTTCCAGGTTCTGGATGTTTTTGTCGTTCAGGATCTTTTGGTTGATGGTCGCCGTCAGGTTCTGGACTTCTTTCAGGCTCTCGCTGAGTTGGTCCATGACGAGCGCCCCGCGCACGGTGAGTTCATCGAATCCGCCCGAACGGCTGCCCTCGATGATTTCGCCGGGTTGCCAAAAATCTCCGGGGTCGATCTCGGCTGCCGGCACCACATCGACGTATTTGTCTCCCAATAGGTTGGCGCTTCCCACGAGGAACTTGCTCTTGCGGGGGATGTGAACGTCGCCCTGGATTTTGAGGCGGACTGCGACCCGGTAGGAGTCCCCCACGAGCTGGGGGCTGCCGGCGAGGAAACCGATTTTGGCCCCGGAAAGGAGCACATCAGCGCCATTGGCAAGGCCGTTGGAGTTGGGGAAGAGGACGGTGATTTCGTAAGGGGACTTCATTCCCTGGCCCACCCGTCCGAAGGTGACTACAAGGACGGCGAGCACGGCGAGTCCCGCAAACAGAAAAAGACCAACGAGGAGTTCAGTGCGCCCTTTGCGTTCGGTTCCCATAAATTATTCGGCTTCGCCGGAGTTGCCCTCGATAAAGTCCCGCAGCACGGGGTCGGAGGAGTGTTGGAGTTCCTCGGGGGAACCCTCGAAATAGATGCGTCCCTCGTGGAGGAATGCGACGCGATCGGCGGTATGAAAGGCGGTTTTCATATCGTGAGTGACGACGACCGAAGTGGCCTGCAAACGCTTTTGCAAGCGGCGAATGAGGCGGTTGATGGAGTCGGTGGCGATGGGGTCGAGTCCCGTGGTGGGTTCATCGTACAAGATGCATGCGGGCCTTGAAACGATGGTCCGGGCCAGGCCGACACGTTTGCGCATTCCGCCCGAGAGATTCTCCGGCATTTTTTCCTCTTCACCGCTCAGATCCACCATGCCCAGCGCTTCGGCGACCCTTTCCCGAATCTGCCCGGGATCAGTCAGACCGGATTCCTTGAGCGGAAAGGCGATGTTTTCTCCGACCGTCATGGAGTCGAATAGGGCGCCGCTTTGGAAGAGGATCCCGACCTTTTTGCGGATGGGGCCCAGTTGTCTTTCCCGGAGTCCGGCGATGTTTTCGCCATCGATCAGGATTTGTCCGGAATCGGGCTGAAACAATCCGACGAGGTGTTTCAGGAGCACACTCTTTCCGGAGCCGGACCGCCCGAGGATGACGTGGGTTTGGCCCCGGGAAATATCGAGGTCAACTCCGCGGAGGATGTCTTGGGTGCCGAGTGTTTTGTGGAGGGCGCGAACCGAGATCATAGGGGCTCAGTAGGTTCCTGCCGGAAAGATGGCGTTGAGTGCGAAGGAGAGGAAGAAGTTGACGATGAGGATCACGAGCGAGGCGCTGACGACTGCCTCGGTGGGGGCTCTTCCAACGCCGACCGCGCCCTGGGAGGTTCGGAGGCCCTCCCGACAGGCGATAAAGCCAATGAGCGCGGCGAACACGGTGCCCTTGATCATGGCCATCTTGATGTCCCGAGCAGTCGTGAATTTGAGCATGTTGGCCATGTAGTAGGCGTGTGAAACCCCCAGGACCCGGGTGGCCACGGCGTACCCGGCCGAGATCCCAAGCCCGATGCATTCAACCGTCAGCAGCGGCCCGGATAGGAGGAGGGCGAGCACTCGGGGGACAATCAGGTAGTCGACCGGATGAACGCCGAGGGCGCGCAGGGCGTCGATTTGTTCGGTGACTTTCATGGTGCCGATTTCGGCGGCGATGGCGGCGCCGACCCGACCTGAGAGCATGAGGGCGGTGAGCACTGGGCCGAGTTCGCGGAACATGGAGACGGCGACGACGGCGCCGACGGCGGAGTCCATGCCGAGGCGGTGGAATTGGAAGTAAGTCTGAGCGGCGAAAACGGCTCCGGTGAAGGCGCCGGTGACCACGACCACGAGCTGGGAGCGGAAGCCGATCTCCGCGACCTGTCGCAGGAAGAGGCGCCAGCGGATCGGCGCCACCCGGATGGAGACGGCGGTCTGATAGGCCAGGAGCGCGAGTTCGCCGAGGTACTTGAGGAAGCCAATCGCCCCGGATCCCGTATGGGAGAGGATTCGGATTGCCATGGGGTGGAGAGCGCGCGGGTTACTCGGCGGGGGCGGGCGGCGCCTCGAGTCGGGGAAAGAGCGGTGTGGGGTTTCCCAAGAGGTGACCCGAGGGCAATTTGCCCCACGTTGCGTCCTCCAGGCGTGCGGGAGAGGACCATTGTAGCTGGTCGAAGATGCCTTGCGCAGCGTCGGGAAGCACGGGCGTGAGCAGGATTCCCACGATGCGAAGGGACTCCGCCAGGTGGTAGAGCACGGCGTCGAGGAGGTCGGCTTTTTCGGGGTCCTTGGCAAGTTTCCAGGGAGCGGCAGATTCAATGAGCTGGTTGCAGGCGCGGGCGAAGCCGACGACGGCGCGGAGTGCGGCGTCGATCTGGAATTGTTCCATGGCCTGGGTGTAGGCGGCGAGTGTGGCCGGGGCTTCCTGGGTGGCGAGAGCCGCGAGAGCGGGATCGTCCACGGTGGGAGCGTGTAGGGTGCCCTGGCGGTAGCGCTGGGCCATGTTCAGGGTGCGGTTGAGCAGATTGCCCACGTTGTTGGCCAATTCGTCGTTGAAGCGCATCCGGAGGCGTTCCTCGGAAAAATCGGCGTCCTTTCCGGTGACGATGTCTGCCATCAGGTAGTAGCGGACTGCGCCCGGTCCGTAGCGCTCGACCAAGAGAGCAGGGTCGACGGTGTTGCCGAGGCTCTTGCTCATTTTGGCACCGGCAATGTTCCACCATCCATGCACGAGGAGGGTGGGGATTTCGGAGTCAGGGAAGCCCAGTGCGTGAAGCATGATGGGCCAGTACACACCGTGGGCGGGGATGAGGATGTCCTTGCCAATGACATGGGCAGCGGCGGGCCAGAGGCTGCGAAAAGCGGGCAGTGGGCTTCCGGGCTCAGCGAGATAGCCGGCAAAGGAGAGATAATTGATGAGGGCGTCGAACCAGACGTATGTGACGTACTGGGAGTCAAAGGGCAGCTCGATGCCCCAGGAGAGCCGGGATTTGGGGCGGGAAATACAGAGGTCGCCCGACAACCGTTCGACGGCATTGCGCAACTCCGCGAGACGGAAGGAGGGGATGACGAAGTTTTCGTGGGTATCGATGAAGCGCAGGAGCCATTCCCGGTGCTGGGAGAGTTTGAAATACCAGTTTTCCTCCTCCAGCTCGACGACCTGTCCCCATTCGGGGCCGAATTCGCCCGCTTCATTGCGTTCCTTGTCGGTGAGGAACTGTTCCTGGCGGACGCTGTAAAAGCCTTTGTGAGCCTGTTTGACGAGCTGGCCTTCGTCGTGGAGGCGCTGGAGGATTTGCTGCACAACGCGCTGATGCGTTGGTGCGGTCGTGGCAGCCCATCCATCGAAGTGGACCTGAAGTTTCTCCCAAAGTTGGAGGAATTTGGCGGTGCAACGGTCTGCGAATTCCTGGGGAGGTACCCCTTCTTTTTCGGCGGATTGTTGGACCTTCTGCCCGTGTTGATCCACGCCGGTCAGAAAAAAAACGGGGCGACCACGGAGTTTTTCGAACCGGGTGAGAACATCGGTGAGGACTTTTTCGTAGGCGTGGCCGATGTGGGGCGCCGCGTTGGTGTAGTCGATGGCCGTGGTATAGAAGGTGCAGTCCGGCATAGGGCAGGGGATCAACAGAAACGGTAGAGAAACGCTGTGCGGAAGGCAAAACGCAGCAGGGGCCGGCAATTTTCAGCCACCGCTCCGGAGCCGCTCCTTGCTGCCGGTGGGCTATCGCAGGCAGGAGAGGATGCCATCCGCCACGGCGTCAGCGAGTTTCTGGCGGTAGACCGGGTTTTGGGCGATGGCCCTCCCTTCCTGGGGATGGGTGAGAAACCCCAATTCGAGGAGAGCTGCAGGGCGTGTGTTCGTTCGGAGCACGTAGAAGCGTGCCCTGCGGATTCCCCGGTCGGGTTGACCGGAGGCTCGCACCACCCTGCGATGGATCGCTTTGGCCAGGGGAACACTGCTGGGGGCAAAGTAGTAGGTCTCGATGCCGTGCGCTCGCCGGTTGGGGGAGGCATTGAAGTGAATGCTCACAAACAGGGGGCGTCCCGGTGTGCGGTTGGAAACTGCGACACGCCGGGGAAGCTCCACAAAGACATCCCGGGAGCGAGTTTGGACGACCCGATGGCCGGCGGCTTGGAGGCGGGACTGCACGCGGAGGGCGACGTCGAGGGCGGCGGCTTTTTCGCTGAATTTCTGGCCGGGAATCCCGCCGGGATCGTGGCCGCCGTGTCCCGCATCGAGCACGATGGTGGCCGCAGGGAGACGCTGCGCAGCGATTCCCAACAGGAGGGCCAGGGTGCTCACAAGAAGTGGGAAAGAAAAGCGCATGCGGAGCCGGGATGTTTCTAAACTCCACCCGCCTCGGCTCTTTTCCAGTGGATTTTGAGTGCCGAACGAGGAAAGGGGGGCGAGAAGGAGCCAGGGTCAGCCGTCGCTCTTTGTCAAAAGCGAGCCGCGGGGTGGGACTGTCGCCAAGGCGGCTTGGATTTGTGAAAATCTCGGCAAAATTTGGGCTAATATTGCGGTCCGCGCGGAGTTCGCACTTCAATGGACTCGCCGCGTTCTTCTCTTTTTCTCCTCCTGTTCGCCTGCGCTCCCGCCGCATTGGCCCAGCCCGGTGCTCCAACCAATTCGAAGGTCAGCTTCGCGAGGGAAGTAGCTCCGATTATTTCGTCCAAGTGTTACCACTGCCACGGGCAGGACGAGCATTCTCGAAAGGCCAAGCTGCGGCTGGATCTGCGCGAGGAAGCGATCCTGTCCCGGGATGGAATCCGTGCGATTGTGCCGGGCAAGCCCCAGGAGAGTGCGTTAATCGAGCGGATTCTTTCGAAGGACCAAGACGAGGTGATGCCGCCCCCGAAGGAGGGGCATGCCGTGACGGCGGCGGAGGTGGAAACGCTGCGCAAATGGATCGCCCAAGGGGCGGAGTACGAGGGGCACTGGGCGTTTCGGGCTCCGCGGCTGCCGGAGGTGCCCAAGGGAGGCCCCGGCGTGTTGGTTCGCAATCCCGTGGACGCCTTTATTGCAGCGGCGCTCCGGACTGAGGGCTTGGCGCAGAATCCGGAGGCGGATTCCGCCACGCTGCTGCGTCGTCTGAGTTTGGATTTGACCGGTCTTCCGCCCTCTCCGGCGGAGGTGGCCGCCTACGAGGCGGACAAGTCTGCGGACCGGCTGGAAAAAGCGGTGGACCGGCTGCTGGCATCGCCGCATTTCGGTGAAAAATGGGCGCGTCCCTGGCTGGATTTGGCGCGGTATGCGGATTCGACGGGGTATGGCTCAGACCGGTTGCGTCTGAACATCTGGCCCTACCGGGACTGGGTGATTCGGGCGTTGAATGAGAACAAGCCGTTTGACCAGTTTTCGAAGGAGCAGATTGCGGGTGATTTGATCCCGAATGCGTCGCGGGATCAGATCGTGGCTACTGCTTTTCACCGCAACACGATGACGCAGACCGAGGGCGGGACGGACCGGGAGGAATACCGGGTGGCGGCGGTGAAGGATCGGGTGGCGACGACGATGCAGGCCTGGATGGGGCTGACGGCGGGGTGCGCCCAGTGCCACTCGCACAAGTTCGATCCGATTACTCACAAGGAGTACTACCAACTGTTTGCGATCTTTAATCAAACTGAGGACGCGGACCGTTCGGACGAGTTCCCTCTGTTGCCGTTGCCGACGCCGGAGCAGACTCAGAACCTGGAGCGGATCCAGTCGGAGATCACGGCCCTGGAGGCGGAGTTACGGAAGCCCAGTCCCGAGGTGGATCGGGAGCAGGCGGCTTGGGAGGCGGAGGTGCGGGTGCCGGTGGCATGGCGTGCGGGGCGGTTGGTGAGCGGGACCTCTCGTGCCGGCGCGATTCGGGAGGACTCGGAAGGGACGTTGGTGGTGGATTTGGCGGCTGGTCAGAAAGGGCCGAAAACGCAGACGTACACGCTGACTTTTGAGGCGCCCGAGTTTCCCGTCACGGGGTTGCGGGTGGAGATCCTCCCCGAACCGGAGTCGAAGAGCACCTATCGGCTGACGGAATTGGTGGTGGAGGCGCTTCCCGCCAAAGACGCGGCTCAGGGCAAGATTTCGTCTCCGGCAAAAGCGACTTCGCTGCCGGTCAAGTTTGCGAGTTCGGACATTACTGTGCAGGGATCGGGGGCTGAAAAGGCGATCGACAACGATGGCAAGACCGGTTGGTCCGTTCCCGCGAAGGAAGTGCACGCGGCGGCCTTCGAGTTGGCGAAGCCGTCCGCCGGACGTCCCTTGCAGGTCACGCTGAAGCTTGACGATCCGCGTTCACCTGCTTTCGGAAAATTCCGGATCTCCTTTACGGATCGGGCCGGTTTGGTGCGGGAGCTTCCATCGGCAATCCGCGACATTTTGGCGGTGGAAGCGGCCGATCGGAATCCGAAGCAAAAGACTGCTTTGGCGGCTTTTTTCCGTCCCTTGTCCGCGTATTCGATCCGGCTTTCGGAACAGGTTGCAGCCAAGCGGGCGGAGTTGGCAGCGAACAAGCCAGTGGAGTTGCCGATCATGAAGGAGAACCCCGGGATGCGGGCGTCTTTTGTGTTCAACAAGGGCAATTACCTGACTCCGGGCGAGCCGGTGGAGGCCGGATTGCCGGCGAGTTTCCACCCGGCGACGGCTGGGGCGGGGAACCGGTTGGCGCTGGCGGAATGGATTTTTTCGAGGGAAAACCCGCTCACGGCCCGGGTGGCTGTGAATCGGTTCTGGTCGCAGATCTTCGGGATGGGGCTTGTGGAAACGGAGGAAGACTTCGGGACCCAGGGTAGTTGGCCTTCGCATCCGGAGTTGCTCGACTGGCTGGCACTCCATTTCCAGACCCCCAAAGCAGAGGGCGGTTTGGGATGGGATACCAAGGGGTTGCTGAAACTTTTGGTGACCTCGCACACCTACCGTCAAAGCTCCAAAGCCAGCGCGCTGGCTCAGCAGAAGGATCCCCGCAACGTCTTGCTCTCGCACTACACGCGGCGGCGCCTCGAGGCGGAGGCGATTCGGGACCAGGCCCTGGCGGTGTCCGGGCTGCTTTCGCCCCGGTTGGGCGGTCCCTCGGTGTACCCGCCGCAGCCTGACGGACTGTGGATGATTGCCTTCCGCGGAGTGGAAAAGTACCCCACCAGCACGGGAGAAGACCGCTGGCGGCGGAGTCTTTACACGGTGTGGCGCCGGATTGCGCCCAATCCGACCATGGCGACCTTTGACGCGCCTACCCGGGAGAGCTGCACGCTGCGCCGGGTGCCAACCAACACGCCGCTGCAGGCGTTTGTGACTCTGAACGACCCGGTCTATGTCGAGGCCGCCCAGGCGATGGCCCGCCGGATTCTGAAGGAATCCCCGGCGTCCACCCCGGAGGAGCGGCTGCGCTTTGGGTTGACCCTGGCTCTTCAGCGCAAACCCTCCGCGACCCAGGTCGACGCGCTTCGCAAATTGCTCGACGCCGAGCTGGTCCAGTACCGGGCGGATTCCGCTGCGGCAAAGCGGCTGGGTGCCAGTTCGCAACTGCCTCTCCCTGCCGACGCAGATGCCGCGGAACTGGCGGCTTGGACTGCCGTTGCCAATGTCCTCCTCAATCTCGACGGGTTCCTGACCAAATCCTGATGCTTCTCACGCGCCATGAATACTGATTCCTCCTCTCCGTACTTTGCCAAACTGCACACGACCACGCGGCGTCAGTTTTTAAACCAGACTGGTCGCTTTAGTTTGGGTGCCGTGGCTTTGGAGTCCCTGCTTTCCGGGGGAAATGCGGCTGCGAATTCCCTGAATGTGCCCAGCCCGCTGGCCCCGAAGGCACCGCCGCAACCGGCGCGCGCCAAGGCGGTGATTTATCTCTCCATGAGCGGTGCCCCGCCCTCGCTGGATTTGTTTGATTACAAGCCGGAGCTGAACCGGCTCAATATGCAGCCCTGTCCCGAGTCTTTCCTGAAGGGGGAGAAGTTCGCGTTCATCAAAGGTACGCCCAATCTGCTCGGGAGCCCGCATGCTTTCCGTCAGTACGGTCAGGCCGGGATCTGGATGAGCGATTTGCTGCCGCACACGCAGAAGATTGCGGACGAGATCTGCGTGGTGAATTCGATGAGCACCGACCAGTTCAACCATGCGCCTGCGGAGTTGCTGGCGTACACGGGCAATATGCGGAGTGGGGCGGCTTCGATTGGCTCTTGGGTGACGTACGGTTTGGGGTCGGAAAATCAGGATCTGCCCGGGTTCGTGGCGCTACTCAGCGGCGGGAGCGATCCCACGGGAGGAAAGGGATGCTGGGGCAACGGATTTTTGCCCGGGGCCTACCAAGGCGTTCAGTGCCGTTCGGTTGGGGATCCCATTTTGTTCACGAGCAACCCGGAGGGGATGAGTCGCGAGACCCGGCGGCGCACCCTGGATGCGTTGTATGCCATCAACCAGGAGGAGGCGCGGCTCTTTGGAGATCCCGAGACGGTGACTCGGATTGCGCAGTATGAGCTGGCTTACCGGATGCAGGTGAGTGTGCCTGAGGCGTTTGATATCCGGAAGGAGCCCGAGCACATCCAGGCGATGTACGGGGCGGAACCCGGCAAGGCGAGTTTTGCCAACAACTGTCTGCTGGCACGGCGGTTGGTGGAGAAGGGGGTGCGTTTCGTGCAGGTGTTTGACTGGGGCTGGGATATGCACGGAACAAGCGAGGGTAACGATCTGCTCAAGGGGCTGCCGAATAAGTGCAAGGCTACCGAGCAGGCTTGGTCCGCTCTAATTCTCGATCTCAAACAACGGGGAATGCTGGATGACGTTCTTGTCGTCTGGGGTGGCGAGTTTGGGCGGACGCCCATGAACGAGGCTCGGGGCGGCTCTCCTTACCTGGGGCGCGATCACCACCCGCATTGTTTCACGATGTGGCTGGCGGGGGGCGGGGTCAAACGGGGCTTCCAGTACGGCGCGAGCGATGAGATCGGTTACCGGGTCGCGGAAAACAAGGTGGGGATCCGGGACTTGCAGGCCACGTTGCTGCATCAGCTCGGGCTGGATCCTTATCACCTCAGCTACAAGTTCCAGGGGTTGAACAACCGCTTGATCGGACCGAGTAACGAGGGTCGGATTTTGCGCGATATTTTGGCCTGAGCTTCGGCTTCGTTGGTGGGCTGTTGGGCTGAAGAGGGGCTTGCGGGATCACAAAATCGGGGCAGCGGAGTGCGGTGGTGCACACGATCCCGGAGAGTTGTGGTCGCCGCGGGCTGGATCCTGACGCATCTCTGCGGAATGTGCTGACGCGCCTGCCGTCGATGACGAACTGGCAGATCGCCGGACTCACCCCCGAAGCTTGGGCGCAGAGCAAGCGTGCGCGCGTTCCCAAGGCCGCCTAAAACCGCGAGGCCTCCCCTGGGCACCGCGCCCGTCAAGAGGCGCTTGGTGGAGCGCCTACGCCGCTCAAGATCAAGAATGTGGGGTAAGTTTTGGGGAGGAATCGGCGTTTTTTAGCCGATGCAAACCAGCTTCACCCCCCAACTGATATCCCAATCGCTTGTTCGCCCACGCCGCTTCCGTTTTCTCAGTGAAAGGCTCTGGTTTGCCGCTCTTTTGGCCTTCCTCCCTCGGTTCACTCACGCAGAGGGAGATGCCTCCCAAACGGTGCCCCAACTCGATATCGCCCCAGTCTGGTCGGTGCATTATATCGGCCAGCCTGTTTTGGTAACCCGCAGTGGTTATCAGTACGTTCTCTACTATGACCAGGATCGGCACGTAGCCATCGCCCAGCGCAAACTAGACTCTCGCCACTGGAACTTTTACACTTTCCCAGAGGTACAAGGTTGGGCTTCCAGTGCGCACTGCAATCTTTCGTTGGCCATTGACGGCGCGGGGCACATCCACGCCTCCGCCTATAACCGGGGTTTCACCAAAACCCGTGCAGGTGCCATCTATTATCGGTCCGCAACCCCTCACAACATTTCGCGTTGGAATAACCCTCCCATTCCGGAAGGTCGCGGCTATCACTACCAGACTTTTGTGCAGTCCTGGAACAACGGGCTGATGTGTAAGTTTCGCGATGGCAGCGCGGTAAAAGGCGAAAATCTTTGGACTGTCTACGATCAAACCACCGGCAATTGGGGGGCTTGTAAAGTATTCACGGCCGGAATGGAAACGAACGAGTACGCATATAACAATATGGTTCTCGGACCAGACGGCTATGTCCACGCTGCCTATGTGTGGTCGGATGCAAAGTCTCCAGACTCTTTTCACAATCTTTGCCACGTTCGCAGCAAGAACCTGCAAAACTGGGAAACCATTGACGGCAAGCAGCTCTCTACCCCTTTGAAAAGTGATACCGAAGGCCCTATCGTTTGCCCGGTGCCTAGAAACAGCGGGATGCTGAACAATCCTGGAATCGGATTTACCTCCAGTAAAAAGCCGGTGATTACCTATCAGCGCTTCGATACGGATGGGAACACCCAATTCTATAATGCCCAATTTGTCAGTGGTACTTGGCAAAGTGTGGCAGCAACTGCGTGGAAATACCGCTGGAGATTTGTCGCTTCAGGCCCGGGAGAAATCGGCGTCTCCCCAGTCCAGCCCATCGGTGAAGGAAAACTGCTCCAGAAGTTTCATCACATTAAATATGGGCAAGGAGCCATTGTGCTGGATGAGAACACGCTGATGCCTCTCGGCAGCACCTATGAGTACACGCTCGTTCCCAGTTCGAATTTAAAATTAAAACGGACTCTGCGGGCTAGCAGTGAGATGCCGGGATTCGAAGCCGCAAAAGCCAGCGACAGCGACCTCAAGACACGCTGGTTGCCGAAGGAGGAAGATCATCAGCCCTGGTTCGAATTAGAATTCGATCAACCTATCTCTTTTAGTCATTTTTCCATGCGTCAATTGCGTTTGGATATCCTGGCTTTTGAGTTGGATTATTGGGATGGCGCCGGTTGGCAACGGGCTTACCAGTCCACAGTAATGCAGACTACCTTTCTGAACGAAACGTGGATGTACACGATCAACCCTGTAACGACGCAGAAAGTCAGGCTGCGCATCACTTCTGTAAACCCAAATAGGACCCCCTTTCATAAGGCAAACGAGATTCTACAGGCGTCCATTTTTGAGTTTGATGTGCACGTCAAACAATCGAATCCGAGATTTCCCAAGAATCTCCTCGATCGTACCAAGCCATGGCCTGCCGCATTGGAAAAGCCGGACTCGCGCTTCAAGGAAAGACCCATGAGTGTGGACTGGATCGAAGATTCCGGAAGTAGCGGCGAGAATGGGATGCAGTACTACTTGCGTTGGGAACACGGTCCAAGCAATCGCGACTCGGAGGTAAGCAAGCCATGGCCGGAGCCAACCATGCTGAGGCTTTATCAATTTAATAAGCAGAATGCACTGATGGCCGCCTCTGAATTCAACCAACTCTTAAAGGCCATGAGCCCGCCCATTTCCCGCTAATCCCAATAGGGTTCACGTAAAGGTTTTTTCGGAACGCCGATTGGATCTTGTCTCTGGGTTGGGCCGCGGGCGGCGCGCATGGTAACCGTCACGCCAGGCGCCTCTTGGCAGACAGGTCGGAATGGCAGGGGCGGGCGCTGGTGTCTCGCCTGCGGGGCGCTTGGTGTGACGCTTACGAGGAAGGGGCCTGCGGGATCAAAAAAAAGACGGCCGGGAGAAAGGCTCTCCCGGCCGTTTGATTTTTGATGCGAGCGCAGGGCGCGCCCTCTGGGTTACCCGAAGATCTGGGCGTTCAGGAGGTTTTCGAGCATTTCCTGGCGGCCGCTGGGAAGCACCGGCGCAGGGATGCCCTGCGCGTAGGCGTCCAGTTCGTTGAGGGAGGTTTTGCCGGCCTCGATTTTGGCTCCGATACCGGAGTCGTAAGAGGCGTAACGCTGGGCGACGAACCGGTCGATCTTGCCGCTTTCGAGGATGCGGTGGGCGGCCTTGAGTCCGAAGGCGAAGGCGTCCATTCCGCCGACGTGGGCGTGGAAGAGGTCGGAGGGTTCGTGGGATTCGCGGCGGCGTTTGGCGTCGAAGTTGAGGCCGCCGGTGGTGAATCCGCCCATTTTGAGGATGCGAAGCATCATCTTGGTGGTGAGATAGATGTCGGTCGGGAACTGGTCGGTGTCCCAGCCGAGGAGGGTGTCGCCCTGGTTGGCGTCGACCGAACCGAGGGCGTTGGCCGCGAGGGCGACGTCCATTTCATGCTCCATGGTGTGCCCGGCGAGGGTCGCGTGGTTGGTTTCCAGGTTAAGCTTAAAGTAATCCAGCAGGCCGTATTCGCGCAGGAAGTTGAGGCAGGCTGCGGCGTCGGAGTCGTACTGGTGGGTGGAGGGTTCGCGGGGCTTGGGTTCGATGTAGAACTGGCCCGTGAAGCCGATGGATTTGGCGTGGTCGACGGCCAGGTGGAGAAGCGCGGCGAGGTGGTCGAGTTCCCGCTTCATGTTCGTATTGAGGAGGGTGGCGTAGCCTTCGCGGCCGCCCCAGAAGACGTAGCCCTGACCGCCGAGACGGTGGGTGGCTTCCAAGGCGTGTTTGACCTGGGAGGCCGCGTAGGCGAACACGTCCGCCAGGGGCGAGGTGCCGGCTCCCTGCGCGTAGCGCGGGTGGGCGAAGAGGCAGGCGGTGCCCCAGAGCAGTTTTTTGCCCGTGTTCTTCTGCTGCACTTCGAGCGCGCTGACGACCTTGTCCAAATTCTTGTGGGTCTCGGTCAGGGTGTCGCCCTCGGGAGCCACGTCGCGGTCGTGGAAGCAGTAGAAGGGAATGGTGGATTTTTCGAGGAACTCAAAAAAGACGGGGACGCGTTTGAGGGCGTTGTCGAGGGAGTTGGAACCGTCGTCCCAGGGCATCCAGGCGGTGGGAGCGCCGAAGGGATCGGAGAGGCCGTTGCGCATGACGTGCCAGTAGGCGGCGCCAAAGCGGAGGTGTTCGGCCATGGTCTTGTTGCCGACTTTTTCCTCGGCGTTGTAGTGCCGGAAGGCGAGGGGATTGTCGGAGGCCGGGCCTTCGTAACGGATGACGGGGATTTCGGGGAAGTAGCTCATAAGGATTAGGATTCTGGAGGAGTAAGCCGCGGACAGGATGCGGCGCTCGGTGGTGTTTTTACGGGTGAGGCGGGGGGGCTTGCATCCCTGGCACTCATAGGACAGTAATATGAGGCCATGGATCGCATCTCGATGGCCCAGGTGGCCGCGCAGGCCGGCGTCTCCAAAAACACGGTCAGCCTCGCCCTTCGGGGCAGTCCCCGCATTTCCCCCCAGACCCGGGGGCGCGTGGAGGCGGCAGCCCGGGCTCTGGGTTACCAGCGCAACGCAGCGGTGGGCTGCATGATGTCCGAATTGCGCCGGAGCGGTTCGGCTCGTTTTGAGGCCACCCTCGCGCTGCTCAACGCGAACGAGGACCGGGACGCTTTTCGCAATCACCCTACCGTGCCGGTGTACGTGGCTGGCGCGCGCAAAAGGGCTGCCGAACTCGGGTACGGCTTTGACGAGTTCTGGTTACACGATCCTGCTGTCAGCGGGGAGCGGTTGGCGTCCATTCTGCGGGCCCGCGGGATTCGTGGGGCCCTGGTGGTGGGGTTGTTGCAGACCAAGGAGTTGCCGCGTCGGATGTTTCCGCTGTGGGAAGAGTTTCCGGCCGTGGTCACGGGGTTTCGGCCTCGTTTTCCGGAACTCTCGTTTGCCGGTGCGGATCAATACAGTCTGGCCCTGATGGCCTATGAAAAGGCGTGGCAACTGGGGTACCGGCGACCGGGGCTGGTGTTGGATCCGGTGATTGACTCGCTGATTGATGGTCGCTTTACAGCGGGTTACCTCATGGGGGAGAGGCGGTTGCGGGCTGGGTTGGATGCGATTCCGCCGTTTCATGGGATTGCGGAGGCGCGGCGGGATTTGGGGTGTTTTCGGCAGTGGTTGGAAGAGGTGCGTCCGGACGTGTTGTTTACGCTCTACCACGAGGTGGAGCGTTGGTTGCAGGCGTGCGGAATGCGGGTTCCGGAGGACGTGGGGTTGATCCAGTACGAGTGGCGGATGCAGCGGCCGCACTGGGCGGGGATGGATCAGCGCAACGACCTGGTGGGGCAGGCGGCGGTGGATTTGGTGGTGTCGATGGTGCACCACGGCCACCGGGGAGTGCCCGAGCGTTCGATGGCCACGCTGGTGACCAGTCAGTGGGTGATGGGGCAGACGGTGCGCGACTTTACGGCGGCGGGTGGGCCCGCGCCGGGTGGATTGCGGGTGTAGGGGTGTAACCGCGCCCGCGCTCCTTTTTTTTTGCAGGGCTCAGGCGTGGTGGGTCTTGGGGGTTTTTCGGGCCAGAGCCATGTAGATGGCGGGCACCACAAAAAGCGTGAGGAGGGTTCCGATGATCATCCCGCTCACCAGTACGATGCCGATGCTGTTTCGGGCGCCGGCCCCGGGGCCCTTGGCGAGCACGAGGGGAAAATGGCCGACCACGGTGGCTACGGTGGTCATGAGGATGGGGCGCAGCCGAGTGGAGGCGGCTTCGATGACAGCCTCGAGTTTGGAGATACCGTTTTCGCGGAGGCTGTTGGCGAATTCCACGATGAGGATGGCGTTTTTGGAAACGAGGCCGACCAGCGTGATGAGGCCCACCTGGCTGTAGATGTTGAGGGTGGTGAAGCCGAGGAAGGAGAAGAGGAGGGCGCCGGAGAGCGCGAGCGGGACCGAACCGGCGAGGATGACGAGCGGGTCGCGGAAGCTTTCAAACTGCGCGGCGAGCACGAGGAAAATCAAGATCCCCGAGAGAAGCAGCGTCCTGGAGAGTTTGTTGCCCTCGATCCGCAACTGCCGGGCCTCTCCGGCGTAGTCGATGGTGTAGCCCTTGGGCAAAATCCGGGCGGCCTCGGCTTCGAGGGCTTTAAGGGCCTGGTCGAGCGTGATGTTGGGCGGGATCACCCCCTGGATGCGGGCGCTGTTGAGTTGCTGAAAGCGGTTGAGCGTCCGCGCTTCGGTCGTGTTGCGCAGGGTGGCGAAGGTGGAAAGCTGGACGAGTTTCTGGTCCGGGCCGCTCACGTAGAGGTCCAGCAGCTGGTTGGGGTTGAGTCGGCTGACCCGTTCCACCTGCGGGATGACCTTGTAGCTGCGTCCCTCGATGGAGAAGCGGTTCACGTAGCCGCCCCCCAGAAAGATGCCGAGGTCGTTGCCTACTTTGGCGAGGTTGAGCCCCATCGAGGCGACCTTGTCCCGGTCAAAAACGATTTCCGACTGGGGGATGTCAAATTTCAGGTCGGTGTCGGCGAACACAAAAAGACCACTTTGAAATGCTTTGGATACGAGGGTGTTCGCGAATTCGAGGAGTTCTCGCGGCTCCGCCGTGGAGGCGATCACAAATTCCACCGGATAATTGCCGCCGCCGGGCAGGGCGGCCGGGGTGACGGCGATCACGCGCACGCCTGGGATGGCGGAGGAGCGACCGAAGACTTCTCCCACCATTTGCTCAGTCGAACGTTTGCGCTGACTCCAGGGTTTGGTGACGAGACCGGAAAAACCGCCGAAAGCCTCGGTGATCTGGAAGGTCGTGGCGGTTTCGGGCAGCGAAAAATACACCTCGTTGACCTTCTCCGTGTACCGGGTGGTTTGATCGATGGTGGAGTTGGGGGCGGCCTGGATGATCCCCAAAATGACGCCCTGGTCCTCCTTGGGGGCGAGTTCCTTCATGGAGAGGGCGTAGAAGGGGATGCCCAGGAGCACAATAATCGCCGCGAGGGTGAGGGTGACGGGGCGCCACCGGAGCGTGTTGGTGAGGGTTTTCCGGTAGGTTTTCCGAAGGGAGTCGAAGCGGGTGTTGATCCAGCCCCCGAGGCCGGAATGGGAATCCTCGGGGCGCAGGAGCCGGGAGGCCATCATTGGGGAGAGGGTCAGGGCGACGATGCCCGAAATCATGACAGCGCCGGCGAGGGTGAAGGCGAATTCGCGGAAGAGGGCACCGGTGAGGCCGCCTTGCAGACCGATGGGGGCGTAGACGGCAGCAAGGGTGATGGTCATTG
>JBANFR010000040.1:0-25465 GCA_037975925.1 Verrucomicrobiota bacterium | reverse complement strand
TATCAGGTGACTGGCACGATGGAAGAGCCCCAGATCCTGGAGTTCACGTGCAACGTCGACGCTGAGAGTGGCCGGCGTTTCAAGTTTGCGGAGAAGGCGGTTTTTGGGGACGGCGATGGGAAGGGTTCTGCGGGCGCTATTTTCCGCGAGGGCTTTGAGGAAACCCGTATTGGGCCGGAGTATGCGGTGTGGATTGATTGGGTGGAGGTGGAGGGGCCTGTGGAGCGTCCTGAGACAACGCGCCTGCGTGCACAGATGCGGGAGCAGATTGAGCGTTTTGAGAAGAAGGAGACTTCTCCTCGCGAGTTTGTGCGCAGTTTCGCCTCACGGGCGCTGCGGGGGCGCGACATTGCACCGGAGTTTCTCGACAAACTGGT
This sequence comes from Verrucomicrobiota bacterium, assembly GCA_037975925.1. Lineage (GTDB taxonomy): Bacteria > Verrucomicrobiota > Verrucomicrobiia > Chthoniobacterales > Chthoniobacteraceae > Chth-196. The sequence goes on along the minus strand of JBANFR010000040.1, from coordinate 25,088 downwards.
TGCGGTTTATGAAGCCCGCGTTTCGGAGGGCTCCAAGCCGCTGGAGGCGCTGCGCGAACCTCTTTCGCTGGTCCTGGCGTCCCCAAGTTTTCTATACCTCTCGGAGCCTGCAGCGGAGGGGGCACCCCGGCAGCTCACGGAGGTCGAACTTGCGACGCGGCTTTCCTTTTTTCTCTGGAGCAGCCCACCCGATGAGGAGCTGATCGGCTTGGCCAAACGGGGCGAACTTCGCAAACCGGAGGTGTTGTCGAAACAAGTGGAACGTCTCCTCGCGGACGAACGCAGCGAGCGGTTTATCCGGCCCTTTGTGGCGCAATGGCTGGGACTTGCCCGACTGGATTTCTTCCAGTTCAACACGAAGCTTTACCGGGACTACGATCTGCCCACGAAGGCGGCATCCAAGGAGGAGATTTTTGAGACTTTTCGGGCGCTGCTTCACCGGCGTGCGAGCCTCACCCGACTTCTCAAATCCGACTCGGTTTTTATCAACGGACTGCTGGCGCAGTATTATAAAATCCCCGGCGTGACCGGGGATGAGTTCCGCGAGGTTGCGCTTCCGGCGGGATCGCCCCGGGGCGGTCTTCTGGGAATGGCCGGAATTCTGGCCATGGGCAGCAATGGGGAGCAGACAAGTCCCGTGGAGCGGGGCGCTTGGGTTCTGCGCAAGCTTCTGCATGATCCCCCGCCGCCCGCTCCCGCGAATGTTCCGCAGTTGAACCGTCTTGCGGGTAAACCCCTGACCACTCGCGAACGGATAGCGCTTCATCAGGAGGAGCCGCAGTGTGCTCAATGCCACCGCAAAATTGATCCCATCGGTTTCGGCCTCGAAAACTTTGACGCGGCGGGAAGGTGGCGCACGGAAGATCTCCGCCCGGATGTCCCATCCCACAACCGGCAGATCAATCCCTCCGGGGCGTTTCACAAGGGGGAGGCTTTCCGGGATTATTTCGAGTTGAGGGAGCTGATCGCCGGGAAACCGGAACGCTTTGCTCGCGGCTTCACGGAAGCGCTTGTCGAATTTGCGTTGGGGCGGCCCTTCGGGTTTTCGGACGACGATCTTGCCAATGAGGTAGTCACTCGCGCCGCGCAGAAGGACCTCAGTATCTGCGAGTTCATCCACGCAATCGTGGAGAGCAAAACCTTCCACTCCAAATAGTCCCGTTTCTTTCTCCCATGAACACGCAGCTCTCACGCCGCCATTTCCTGCGCGCCGCAGGCTCCCTGATTGCCCTGCCCGCCCTGGAGTCCATCGGATTTCGGGCGTTTGCCTCCGAAAAAATTGAGCCCCGCCCGAAGCGGATGATTTTTTTGGGGTTCGGTTTCGGGGTGACGCAGGAGACGTGGTTTCCGGATGTAAAACAGGTGGGGACTGATTACGTGTTGCCTGAGGGGCTGGCTCCGCTGGCGCGGCATCGTGGGGATTTCACGGTGATCCAGGGGCTGACCAACAAGTATTCGCAGGACGCGCACTGGGGCAGCACGTTTTGGCTGACTGGCGCAAATCGTTTTGCCGAGCCGGGACAGAGTTTTCACAACACGATCTCGGCGGACCAGGTGGCGGCTGGGGTGATCAGCCGGGACACGCGATTTAGCTCGATCCAGCTGAACGGGGGGGACCCGGGGCTCTCGAACAACAATCTCGGGCATGGTCCTGGTCTCTCGCTGGCATGGGACGCTGGCGGCAAACCGGTGGCGGGCCTGGACTCGCCTGCGCTGCTCTTTCATCGGCTGTACTCCGAGGAATCCATGCCTTTGGCGAAACGACAGGCTCTGATCGCGCAAGACCGGAGCGTTCTGGATGCGGTGCTTTCGGATGCGAAACAACTTCAGCGTGGGCTGACGCGGTCGGACAACGACAAGCTCGACGAGTATTTTCAAAGCATTCGCGAAATTGAGACGCGCATTGCGAAGGACGAGCAGTGGCTGGGAGTTCCGAAGCCGAAGGCGCCTGTGCAGGAGCCTCCGGCGAAGATGCGCGGCAAGGAGGAGGTGCGATTGATGTATGATCTGATGGCGGCTGCTTTTCAGACGGATAGCACGCGGGTGTTTACGTACCGGCAGCCGACGGAGGAGCTGGTGAAGAGCCTCGGTGCAAAAATTGCCGTGCACGACATGAGCCACTACGCGCCCGGAGAGCGGATGGAAGTCTCACAGCTGAGGGATCAAACTCAGAGCGAGCTGCTTGCTGGTCTGCTTGATCGGCTCAAGGCGATTCGCGAGCCCGATGGGAGCCGGCTTTTGGATCATACGTGCGTGGCCTTTGGGAGCAATTTGCGAACGGTTCACAATCTCGAGAATTGTCCGACCCTGATCGCCGGAGGGGGAGCGGGGATCAAGCTGGGGCATCACCTGGTGGTTCAGAAAAACACGCCTCTTTGCAACCTGTGGCTGACCCTTCTGCGGGGAGTGGGTGCGAGCATTGAACGTCACGGGGACAGCACGGGTGTCATCCAGCAGCTGACCTGAGGAACTCGACATTTTTTGAGGGACAGCGTCCGGAGGGGGCGTTCCTGGACCGTGAAGCGGGAGGTTGAGCCCGGGCTTTCGCCTGTTAGACTTGGGCGCGCTTGGTCCACCCGCTGTAAGAGCTTATGAAACCCCTCCTCCTCGCGGCCGCATCTCTTGCCTTGGGTATTGCCGCCGGCAGACTGCACCGCCCTTCCGGTTTGCCTGTTCGAGAAAGCACGCCCCGCCTGCCTGCGGTTTCCTCCAAACAAGAACTGACTTCCGCCTCGGGAATGGGAGCGGAAGGTGCGGGATCCGCTGCTGCTTCGGGTGAGGAGGATCCGTTTGCGTTCGCTCGCATGCCGACGCTGCGGCAGGTCCAGATTTTGGAGCGTCTGGAAAAACAGATGGGAAAGGCCGGATCCTCTGCGGGCGCGGACATTTTGATGCACCGTTTGCTAGAGACTTTGGATGCCGATCAACTAGCGGGAATGCTGGGTGAAATTCCGGTTCGTTCGGAGGGGGCGTCTCCGATGGCGTTTCGGATTGGCGAACGGCTTGCGGCTTTTGACGTGGAACGTGCGTTGCGCTTGGGGACTGAGCGGGGGAGTCGCGAAGTGCTGAAAGCGGCGATCAGCGTTCTTGCCCAGCAGGATGCGAGTGCAGCACTTCAGGCGATCGCGGCGCTCCCGGAGAATCTTCGGAACAAGGCCCTGGATTATGAGGATGCCGCGGAGATGGGGCGGCCCAAAGGTTCGCTGGACGATGCCATGGCGACGCTTCGAGAGCATCCCGCCCTGCTTCAACCGGAGGGCGCTTCGGGGAGGGCGGTGGCGAAAATGTTGGGACAACTTGCGGCTGAGAAGGCGGTCAGTGAGCCGGCTCAGACGTTGGACCAGATACGCTCGGCCGTGGGGAGTCTGGTCCGATCCAATCCGGAGCTTAGCGAGGCGGATGCGGCCAAGCGGACGGACAGGCTGGTTGCCCAAGTGTCTTCTGCGACTGTGGGGGCATTGCGTGAAGAGTCTCTAAATCACGCATCTACCTACTTTGACGCGCTCAAAGATACGGAGAAAACAAGCTGGTCGCTCAGTTGGGAGGCTGTTTCCCGGTACAAGGCTGCCGGTCCTGAGGCCGCCATTCGTTTCGCTGAGCAGCAAACCAATCCTGATTTTATGACCTCGGCCGCTTCCGGCGTTTGGTGGGCTCTGGCTAAGGAGGATCGGGCGTCAGCAATTGCGTGGATTGAATCGCTCCCGGCGGGAGCCTTTCGCCAGGGGAGTCTGCGTTCGGTGATGATGGATGCGTGGAATCGCAACAAGGCTTGGGGCGATTTTTCCGTCGCGGTGGAGGCTTCTGATCCGTTGCAGTCGCGAGGTTCCAAGGTCGATTATTTTGCGGCGGTGCTCTCTGATCGTCATGTGAGCGGGCGGGACGATTTTTCTCAGGAAGAAATGATCGCGTCGCTGCCGCTCTCGGAGGCTGAGAAGCAAAGTCTGCGGAGCAGGCTGGCTCCGATTCGGCCGCGCTGAGGGACGATAATCTTTCCGGTTTCCATCTTTGATGCCTCATCCGATGCGCGCTCTTTCCCGAAGTTCCACGGCAATCCTGTGCGCTTGTTGTGCGCTGATGGGCTACGGGCTGAGTTTTTTTTCGGATCGGTGGTTGGGTGAAAATCCGCAGGCGATGCGGGCGGAGGCAGCCCTGGCGAGCGAGAAGCGGGGTGTGGATATGGGATTGTCGGAGTCGGTTACTGAGAACCGGAGTGAGGCGCCGGTGGGCAAGGCTGTCCGTGGAGTCGGGGAGCTATGGCACGAGATAACGCAGCGCGCAAAGTCTCCGGCCGAGGCGCGGCTTCGTCTCATGGAGGCGATTCAGGCGATGGATGCTGTTGAGTTAAGTGCGCTGCTCGAATCGGAGGTGGGCGCCTTTGAATACTTTCGCGCCAAACGCTTTGAATTTCAGTACGCAGTCGCGAGGCTTTCCGAAATTGCCCCAGTGCGTGCAGCGGAATTGTGGGCTCGGAGTCCGGCTTTGCGCGCGTACGCGGATGTGTTTCTTGCGGGATGGGTGGCGCGTGATCCGGGGGCCTTTGCCGCATGGATTCTGGCGCAACCGGGGGAGACGCAGACGGCAGCGAGTGGGGTGGTTGCGGCTATGGCGAAGCAGAGTCCTGAACAATTTTTGAGCGTTGCCTCACAGATGGCGAATTCAGCGATGGCCGTTTCTGGTGCGCGTTCCGCCATTCGCGGTTTCCTTTCGAAAGATCCCAATGCGGGGGATCTTCCGGCGCTGATGCAGTACGCCGGCACGCTCCCTGAGGGACCTCTTCGTGCTGCGGCGCTTTGTGAAATCGCGAAGGCGCCCGGCGTTGATTTGTCACAGCAGCCGGAGGTGGCCCGGGCGCTTGTCGCGCTGAAGCCGGAGGAGGCACGCGAAGTGGGGGATCAACTTTGGAAATCCGCTGCGTCCATTCCGCCGAGCCCGGTGCGGGACGCCGCCTTTGTGCGTGCTTTTCAAGAGCACGCCAAGGAGGACGTGGCGGCTGCGGCCAAACAGCTGGAATCCATGAGAAACAGCTCCCCGGACTACCCGGCGGCGGTGCGTGGTTTTGTGACTGCGGCGGCTCCCAAAGATCCCTCGGGCGCAATCGAATGGGCTTTGAGTATCGATCCAAGCGCGACCCTGCAAAGAGCCTCGGCCCTGGAAAAGGCCGCTGCCGCTTTTTTTAAGCAAAAACCGGAGGAGGCGCGGGCGTGGGTGGAAACGGCTCCCCTCAGCCCGGCGGAGTATTTTCAACTCACGGGGAGAACCCGATCGCCCTGAACTTGGGGCCTCCACCTGTGGCGGAGCATCGGGTGAGAGGCCAAATCGTAGCAGCGGTGGCGCTTCTCCTGCTTCCAAAGGTCTTCACTCTTTTCCCCATCATCCCGGCGACCCTGATTTCACGTGCCTGAAGTGTTGCCGACCTCCGAATTTCAAATTCTCTCTCCCGCGTCATGATCTCCAGAATCCTTCTCCTCACGAGTGCGCTTGTGATTTTGCACCCGTGTCTTGCGCAGTCCCTCGTCGAGCCCATTGAGGCCGTTCTGAAGGTTGGGCCCGAGGCAGCGCATCACCGGGAGGCGGCCGCGGCGGTTACGACGCTTTCGCAGGCACCGGCCTCGGAGTTACCCCGTCTTCTGGGAGCGATGAATCAGGCGAATGATCTGGCTGCCAATTACCTCCGATCGGCGGTGGAGTCGGTTTTGGATCGTAGTTTTGCTTCTCAGAAGACGCTTCCGCTGGGGGAGATCCGCGACTTTTTATTGGAAACGCGGAATGCGCCGCGTGCCCGGCGTTTGGCTTACGAGATTCTACAGCGTGTCATCCCAGAGGATGCGGCACGGATGTTGCCGGGCTTCGCGAATGATCCGAGTGCGGAGCTCCGTTACGACGCGGTGGAACTTCAAATCCGTTCTGCTGAGACATTCAAGTCCGGCGGCCAAAGTGCGGAAGCGGTTCGTACTTTCCAGTCAGCTCTGAATTCGGCGCGGAATCCGAAGCAGATCGACCAGATTGCGAGTGAGTTGCGTTCGCTTGGGGTGGAGGTGGACCTGCCAACGCACTTTGGTTTTTTGACCCACTGGCAGGTGATTGGTCCCTTTGACAACACCCGTTTGGAGGGGTTTGAGCGCGTCGAGCCACCCGAGAAGGAAATCGATCTTGCGGCCGAGTATGACGGCAAGTCCGGCAAGGTGCGCTGGACTGCGGTAAATACCGGGCAGGAGCACGGGAAGGTCGACCTGAATCCGGTACTTGGCGAAAGCAAAGAGGTGACGGCCTACGCAACCACGGTCTTTCAGAGTCCAATCGACGGTCCGGCGGAAATCCGGCTCGGCTGCAAAAATGGATGGAAGGTTTGGTGGAATGGGAAGTTCTTGTTCGGACGCGATGAGTATCACCGGGGGGCGCGGATTGATCAGTACCGTCTCCCGATCCAGCTTCAGAAGGGCGCGAATGTGCTGCTCCTGAAAGTGTGTCAGAATGCGGATGTGAAAGACTGGACTCGGGAGTGGGAGTTTCAGCTGCGCGTCTGCGACTCGTCGGGCACTGCAATTCTGGCGACGGATCGTCCTCCCACGCCGAAGGCGGCTCCGCGCTCCCCTGGCAAGTCTCGTTCCAAGAAGGATTAAGCGGATCTGTTTGCCGTCCTATCCCCCGTCCATCTCATGAAGGTTTTTTCTCCAATCCTGCCCATTCTGGTGTTGTCCATCGCGTCCTTGAGCGCTGCGGACTGGCTCCAGTTCCGTGGACCGAACGCCTCCTCGCTGTCTCCGGAAACGGGTCTTCCGAGGCAGCTCGACGCATCTCACCTGGCGTGGAAGGTTTCGCTGCCGGGGCGCGGCGTTTCCTCTCCGCTAATTGTTGGGGACCGCATTTATCTCACCGCGTCAAGCGGACCGGAACAGGACAGGCTGCACCTGATTTGTCTGAGGGCTTCCGACGGCTCCACGGTGTGGGAACGTCAGTTTTGGGCGACGGGCAGGACGATGACGCATCCCAAGATCTGTGTGGCGACATGCACTCCTTGCAGTGACGGAAAACACCTGTTTGCAGCGTTTTCTTCAAATGACGTGGTGTGTGTGGATTTGGAAGGGCAGCTCGTTTGGATGCGCGGGCTCACTCGCGATTATCCCAATGCCAGCAACAGTTTGGGGATGGCCTCGTCTCCCATTCTTGCTGGTGACACTTTGGTGTTTCCGGTGGAGAACGACAGCGAATCATTCACCGTGGGTTTGAATGTCCAGGACGGTTCGAACCGCTGGAAAATCGAGCGACCGAAGGTCTCCAACTGGTCTTCGCCGGTGGTGGTGACTCCGGAGCGGGGACAGCCGTTGGTGGCGCTCATGTCGGTTTCGGGAATCAGTTTTGTGGAACCCGCTACGGGCAGGGAGCGCGTGGTATTTGGCGAGGGAGGCTCCACGGTTTCTTCGGTGACTGCGGTGGAGGGAATGTTGTTTGTGCCGAGCAAGGGCACGACGGCGCTCCGACTGGTCTCGGATCAGGAGCCCCCTGCGGTGCTGTGGCAAAGCCCGCAGCTGATTCATTCAACCGTGAGTCCGGTCGTGTTGAAGGATCGCGTTTACGCGCTCAACAATGCTGGGATTCTGAAATGTTCCGCGGCCAAGGACGGTTCGCGCTTATGGCAATTGCGGACGACTGGTCCCTACAGCGCCACACCAGTCGGGGCGGGTGATTTCCTGTATTTGTTGAACGAAAAAGGGTTGCTCCAAGCGGTGGACCCCACCGCCCCGGAGGGCGCGGTAGCGTCCACCTTGGATTTGCAGGATACGTTTATTGCGACTCCATCGATTGGGGCAAAGGGTCTGTACCTGCGCAGCGACAAATTTCTGTACTGCATCAAGGCAAGGTAGCGCGTTTCTTGGGCGATTCGTGGGCGCAGAGGAGAATGGAGAGCCTTGGCGAGAGTCCTCCGAATGTCGTAGCTTCGCTCACGGAACCAACTTGAAGAGGTGTTCTTCGGAGCGAATAAAAAGCGCGCCCTCCGTGGGAGCCGGTGAGGCGAGGGTGCGTTCGCTGAGGGCGTTGGTCGCGAGCAATTCGAACGTCTTGGAGGCCTTCACTACAAAGGTGCTTCCCGATTCGTTGAGAAAATAAATCCGGTCCCCTGAGGCAAAGGGCGAGGCTGAAAAGTTTCCCTCGAGCCGTTCACTCCAGTGAACCTCTCCGGTTCGGGCATCGATGCAGGAGGCAATCCCCGAGTCGGCGACGCAGAATAATTGGTCACCCACAACGACGACGGAGGGCGTGTGAGGTGCGCCCTTTTTGAGAGTCCATGCGACGTGGGTTTCGGTGACATCGCCGGCCGCACCCTCCGGTCGGATGGCGTAGAGTTTTGCGGAGTCGAATCCGGAGCTGAGGAAGAGGAGCCCATGTGCGTAGACGGGTCTTGGCACCACGGAGTAGCCCTCGCCGTAGGCGACCTTCCAAAGTTCGGTTCCATCGGCCGGGCTGTAGGCGGAAACGAATCCACTGTGCGGGCTGATGACTTGGGTTTGCCCATCGACCTGGATGACCTGGGGTGTGCAGAAGGAGAACTGCTTTTTGGCGGGCGTGTTCCTTGGTTTTTGCCAGCGGATTGCGCCGGTTTTTGCGTCCAACGCAATCAAGCAGGGATCCTTGGCCCCATCCGCCCCGAAGATGAGGGAATCACCGACAAGGACCGGGGTGCTTCCGGTCCCGTGGACCGGCTTGTATTTGTGGGAGTTCTGGCGCCACAACACGTTTCCCTCGAGATCGAGGGCGGCGGTGCCCATGTGGCCGAAATGAACGTAGAGGCGGTCATCGACACACAGCGGGGTGGGGCTTGCCGCCGAGTTTTTGCGGTGCATGGCGCGTGCATCTCCGGCCTCTGGACGAAAGACTTCCCGGTTCCACAGCAATGTTCCGGACGCCTGATCAAGACACAACACGTTGAGTGTGATTTCCCCCGCCGCATCGGGAATGGCGGAGGTCAGATAGATGCGGCCATGCACCAAGACGGGGGAGGACCAACCCTTCCCGGGAATGGGGACTTTCCATGCGACGCCCTTGGTGGCATCCCATTGAACCGGGAGATTTTGTGCGGGGGTGATGCCGTCAGCGCCGGGCCCCCGGAATTGAGGCCAGTCTGAGGGCGCGACGGCATGGAGGGAGGCTGAGAGGAGAGCGAATGAAACCAGGGCGTGAAGGGGATGTTGTGGTTGCATGGGGAACAGGGTTGAGGCGCCTGCAGGGGCACTCTTTTTCCACAGAGCTGGAAACGGTCCAGATGCGCTGAATTGAGGGATCGTTGTTTGGTGAATTGGCGGGCCCGGGTTTCATCAAAAAAATGGGGTAAGTTTTCGCTGCGGATTTGCGTAGTTAAGAGCATGAGCATTCCTGACGAGCACGTGTTGCAGGTGCAGCAGCTCTTTGTGGCGCACCAGAGCGCCCTGCGGGCTTTTGTGTTCGGCCTGTGGCCGGATTCGCAGGAGGCCGAGGACGTCCTCCAGGAGGTTTTTATGACGGTGACGCGCAAGGCTTCGCAGTTTGTGCTCGGGACAAACTTTCTGGCGTGGGCGCGGATGATTGCGCGCCTGGAGGTGTTGGCGGCTCGCCGGCGGCGGGGCAAGCGGGAGGTGGGTGAACAGCGGATGCTTTCGGAGGGCGTGATGAGTGCGCTGGTGGAGGCGTGTCCGAGCGATTGGGCTTCGGAGGGGCGTTTGGCGGCCTTGGCGCGGTGTGTGGGGCTGCTGGCTCCTCATGCGCGGGAATTGGTCCGATTGCGTTATTTTGAAGAGCGCGGGCCGAGCCAGATTGCGTCGGATTTGGGACGGAGCGTGAATGCGGTGGATGTGGCGCTTTCGAAAACGCGCGAGAAACTTCGGGAGTGCCTTCGGCGTCAGCAACCTCTTGGGAGCAGCCTATGAATGACTCGGAATTTGATGTGCAGGTGGAGCGGTACTTTGAGGGAAGCCTCGACGAGGCCGCAATGGCAGCGCTGGAGGCGGAGTTGACGAGTTCGTCTCGCCGCCGGGAGCGTTTCTGGGAACTGGGTGAAATTCATGCCCTTGCGCGGGACGCGGTTCGGATGGGCGTGGTGGTGCCGATTTCCAGCGGGAGTTCGGGCGTGTGGTGGACGTGGCGCGCTGTGGCAATGCTTTTGGTCGGGCTTCTCCTTGGCGTCGGCGGAACAGGGGCGCTCTGGGCCGTGACGACCTCCCTGACGCGGACGCATTCGGAGCGGTTGCTGTCTTTGGAGGCGAATGGAGGGGCCGTGGTGGGGGCTGAATTGCCTCGTGGAATGACGGAGAATCAAACGTGGGGAGGCGACTTGGCTCGGTGGTTTGGTGGAAGTGGTTTTCCAAAGGACAGCATTCGTTTTGTGGAGGCCTCGGGAGAGGCGGAGTCGATCAACCCCACCTCCTGTGATGTGTACCGAATTGTGGATCTGCGCCCCCTGCGTTCGACGGAGTCTGGAGAAATGGTGTCGCTCGAATTTTCAGCTGAGTTTTTGGACAACCGAAACGAAGCGGGAGATCAGATTCGTTTCACGACGCGCATTGAGCTTTTTTCGGGAGAGCCAAGCGATTTTGTCAGGCGCTGGCCGCGGAGTCGGGTGGCGGCAGTCAGTGCGGGAAGCAACCAGGTGTCTTCCCTCGGCGGTGTCGCCGGCAACTGGAGACGGGTCACGGCCAACGCTTTTGTTCCGCCGGCGGCGGATTTCGCGCTTTTACAACTGGTGGCTACCCGCAAAGCCGATGGAATGCCTGCACGTTTCGAGGAGCAATACGTGGGGGGAATACGTCTCAAATTGAGGACCCAGCCATTCTCGGCTGGGAACAGTGCCGACCGGAGCCCCTTGCGCTGAGGGGGAAAGGGCGAAGCGAGCTGCGTTTGAGAACGGAGTCCTCGCTCTCTTCCCCGCTTGCGCCCGAGGCGGTGGAGGGTCGCTTTTTGGGGATGAAACTTTTGGCTTTGAATCCGGGGGCCGCTCCCGGCTAGAGCAAGCCCGATGAAACTCCCCCCCTTGGTCGGTTTTGCGGGCATGGCCTTACAGGTTCTCGCGAGTGATGCGCAGAGCGATGCTCAAGCGACGCCCGAGTCCCGCAGTCCGACGCTTCTGGAGGAGGTCGTCGTTTCTGGAAAACGCTCGGATCTTCTGGGAATAGCGCCCTCTGCGTCTGAGGGCACTGCCAGTGGCGAGGAATTGAGAGCTCGCCCGCTGCTCCGGCGCGGGGAGGTTTTGGAGACGGTTCCTGGGATGGTAGTCACCCAGCACTCGGGCGGCGGGAAGGCGAACCAGTATTTCCTTCGTGGGTTCAACCTGGACCATGGCACGGACTTCGCACTTTCCCTCGATGGCATGCCGCTGAACATGCGCACCCACGCGCACGGGCAGGGTTACGCAGACCTCAACCTGCTGATTCCCGAATTGATTGAGCGGGTCGACTATTTCAAAGGCACCTACGCGGCCCGCAACGGAGATCTCTCGAGTGCGGGCAGTTCGGATTTTTGTCTCTACAATGTTCTCCCCAACGCCTTTGGCTCTGTGGAGATCGGCCAGTGGGGCTACCTCCGCGGAGTGGCGGGGGACACTTTTGCGACCGGTCTTGTCGCGGACAGTGGTAAGCTGACCCTCGCCGGGGAGTACAACCAGTACGACGGACCTTGGTTACTGCCCGAAAATTTCCGGCGCTGGAATGGATTCTCCCGGTATTTCAAGGGGGACTCCGATGATTACCTCGCTCTCACGCTCATGGGCTATCGAGGCACGTGGCAAAGTTCCGATCAGATTCCCCTGAGAGCGGTGGAATCGGGCGTGCTCGACCGTTTCGGGAACCTCGATCCTACCAATGGCGGGCAAAGTTCGCGGTACAGTCTCCAGTTGGATTGGCAACAGAGGGAGGCGGAATCCACTACCCGATTGAACCTGTATGCGATCCGGTATGCCCTGGATCTCTACTCCAATTTCACCTACGCCACAGATCCCGCTCGGGGAGACCAGTTTGAGCAGGCGGAAAGGCGTCTTGTGCTCGGTGGAAGTCTGTCCCGCAAGTGGGAGGGGCTGTCCTGGCTGGGCAAGCCGACGGATTGGGTGATCGGTTTGCAGACCCGCACGGACCTCATTGATGGCATGGGGTTGTACCAGACGACTCAACGAGCGCGCTGGAAAACCGTGCGTGAGGATGACGTGTTTCAATCCAGTGCGGGAGTTTACGGAGAGAACACCGTGCACTGGCTCTCTTGGTTCAAGACCATCGCAGGTCTGCGGGCGGACACCTTTCTATTCGATGTAAACTCCCGAACTCCGGGGAACTCGGGGAGCGAACTGGCGACGATTCTCAGTCCGAAATTCACCGCCGTCTTGGGGCCGTGGAAAAAGACGGAGTTTTACGCAAACTTCGGGACCGGTTTTCACAGCAACGACGCTCGTGGAGTGAACACCACGACGGAACCTTCCAGTGGAAATCCGGTGGTAAAAGTGTCGCCGTTGGTTCGGACGATGGGCGGGGAGTTGGGGTTGCGCTCGCAGCTCGTTCCCAAGGTCACGGCGGGTTTGAGCCTGTGGTATCTCCACAGCCAGAGCGAGCTAGTCTATGTGGGCGATGCTGGAACCAATGAGGCGGGGCCGGGCTCTCGCCGCTACGGGGTCGAGGGGACGGTTTATTGGGGACCATCGGACTGGCTGGGGGTGGACGGGGAAATCGCGGTGTCCCATGCACGGTTCACCAATGGTTCGGGTGAGGGGCGCATTCCTGGGAGTGTACCTTGGATGTTCAGCGGGGGCTTTGTATTGGGGGCACAGGGGCAGAAGCCGGGATGGTTCGGGGGTGCCCGGGCCCGGATTTTTGGAAGGAGACCACTCACTGAGGACGGCTCGGTGAAAGGCCGCGAAACGGTTACCCTCAATGCAAGTGCAGGCTATCGGACGGCGCGCTGGGAAGGAGCCGTGGAGTGCCTGAACGTGCTCGACCGGAAAGACCGCGACATCGAGTACTTTTACTCCAGCCAGATGCGCTCCGAAGCGACCCCCGTGGACGGCATCCATTTCCACCCGGCGGAACCCCGGATGTTCCGTGCCCGCGTGACGTACAAATTTTAGGAGCGCGTCCCAAAACCCGTCGGAATTCGCGTGCATCGGCCCTCAGAGACGGGATGGCCGCGAGCCGGCGAGGGCCAGCGTGCCCGGCAGACAGAGGCGCTTTGCGTCCCAGCGCCGGAGCTTGGAAATGCTCCCGGCGCCGAACTACTTTTTGGTTCGCTCAGGCCTTCCGGCGCCTTTCCCTTCATCGCGCCGCTGAGCCCAGAGTTCCTTCGCCTTGGCCATTTGTTCCGCGCTGAGAATGGTCTCCATTTCCTCGAGGCGTGATTTCATCAATTCGCGCAGCTTCGCCTTTTCAGCATCCGTGAGATTTTCCACGCCCTTGGAGCGCAGCTCCTTGATGGCTCCTCCGTCCCTCAAAAAAACCTCTCTCAGTTGAATTTGTTGGTCCTGAGTCAGATTGAGTTTTTCGCTCAGCATGCGCATGCGGGCTGCGGGATCCGAGGGTTCAGCGCCTGCGCCTTTGGCTGGCGAGCGCGCGGGTTTGCCATCCTCCGCCAGCGCGGGCGAAATTCCCAAAAGAAGGCAGGTGGTCCATTGGGTGAGCGAGCGTCCGTGGGAGAAAAAAGATGATTTCATGATGAACGATCAAAAACCGCAGAGGTGCCGTGGTTGCGCCGTCGCGAAGTTTTTTTGAAACAACTTCGCTGCCTTTTTTCGCCGCCGAGCGTCGATGGAGTCGTCGTTGTCTTCGCGCGTCGACATTGGCGGAGAAGAGGAGCGCCTCAAGTGGCGACCGTTTGGGCGTGGGCGGTCAGCAGTTGGAGGAGTTCGACCTCGACGGGTTTGAGTGGTCGTGAGGCGCGATGAACTGCGCCCCATTCCTGGAGCAGCGAATCGCTCTGGAGATCGCGAACTGCGAGGTTTCCGGAGCGGATCTCCTCGGTAATCATCCAGGGCGAGAGGAATCCGACTCCATTGCCTGCGATGAGGAGGCGGCGCAGTGTTTCGGGATCATCGACTTCGGCGGCGGGGTTGAGTGAGATGCGGTGCGTTGAGCAATAGCGTTCGAGGGCCTGCCGTGACGGGGTCGATTTACCGCTGAGAACGCAGGGTTCTTTGGGCAGCAGGTCGAGAGGGTTGTTGTTGGGGTCGAGGAGAGGGTGTCCTGGTTTGCCGGTCAGAAAAAGGGCACTCTTGATCAGGGGGACAAAAACGAGAGTGCCCGGAGCTCTGGGTTGCTCACAGATTGCGAGGTCGACCGATTCTGCGAGGAGCAGTGTGGCGGCGGAAGAGGCGTCGCAGTGAGCGATCTCGACGAGCAGGCTTGGGTTTTTCCTGTTCATTTCGGCAAGGCAGCCCGCGAGGAGGGTACGAGCGACCAGGGCATCACAGGCGATGCGCAAACGCTTAAATCCCCAGCGGTTCAGCGAATGGATGGTGGCCTTCGCGGCATCCATCTCGGAAATCATGCGTTGAGCGTGAACGAGGAGTGCTTCACCGGCCTCGGTGAGTGTCATTTTTTTGCCAGACCTGTCGATTAAGCGACAGCCGACCGTGGATTCAAGGGCGCGCAGGGAGTGGCTGATGGCGGACTGTGTGAGGAAAAGTTCTCTCGCTGTTTGGGCGAAGCTGCCGGTTTTAGCGAGCCTATCGAACGTGATTAACTGCCTCATGTCGAACATTCTGTGTATGTGTGAAAAACATTCATTCGCCCGGTGAAAAAGTTTCGCCGTTCGGTTCGGGGGGGAACCGACCCGATGGCATCGCGGAAGCTTGAGGGCCCGGATGTCGGGATCGTCGCTGAAAGCCCTGAGCATTTCGCAAGCCATGTGGTTTGTGGGGCTTGGGTCTCCCCCTGGTACAGCGGTCGCCGTCGCAAACTGAAAAACCAATTATGTACCAATCAAAAACTCGTACCGGCCTGATGCGGAGCTTTCGCTCCTGTGGTCTCCTTGGAGTCGCTTTGACAACTGCCGTTGAGGCATTTGCGGAGGACGGAGGCGCGCGGATTGCAAAGTTGGAAAAGGAAAACGATTTGCTCAAAAGCAGACTCGAATCGATCGAGGCGACGTTGAAGTCGAAGGGTGTCCCTGCGCCTAAGGCTCCGCCCTCGTTTACTGTGGCGGCCTCCTCTCCGATCAGTCTGAGCGGTTTTGTGCAGGGGTCGTACTTTCATGACTTGAGCAATCCGCCGACGAGTTATTCCCCAGGCTACCTGTGGAATGAGCCGGGCAATGCTTCGTTGAACCGTTTCAAAGTCGTCCTCTCTACGCCTCCGGTGAAGCGAAGTGGTGACGACTTCAGCGCCGCCTTCCGCGGTTCGCTGATGTTTGGAAATGACGCTCAATTCCTCAACACGGTGCCCAACGGCTATGGAAATGTGCGTGAAGGTTTCATCGAGTTAAACGTTCCCGTGGGAACCGGTTTGAATGTGCGCGCGGGGCAGCTGATTTCCCTGCTGAACTACGAGTCCGGCGACGGAGGAGCTGCGAACGACAACTTTTCGCAAGGCCTCCAATGGTGGTTCACGGGTAGCGGGCCGCAGACGGGGTTACAACTTAGCTACAACGTGACGGAGAAGATTGAGGTGAAAGGTCGGCTGCAAAACCAGATCTGGGGTGTGGGTGCATTGGATCCGGATGACGACAAGCTGTTCCTCGGTTCTGTGAACTTTAAGCCGACCTCGGACACGTGGATCAATTTCCTGGGTTTCACTGGACGACAGGGGGCTGCAGCCCACATGTATGGTGGTTCCATCCTGGCGGGTAGTCAGCTGACTCCTAATTTCCACGCCGGCACGGAGTTGGACCTGTGGAATCTGCGGAGCAGTGCGAAAAACAGCCAAGCCTATTCGACTGGTCTCTGGCTATCCTACAAGGTCACCGACACGTTCAAGCCCGCTTTGCGTGTGGACTATTTGAGTGACGGAACCGGGGCGTTTACCTCGGGCGGCGGCATGCCGTTTTTCCCGATCAACAGCTCGCGGGATGTGACGGGGGTGACGCTCACCTTCAACTACAACCCGTTGCCGAACGTGAAGATTCAGCCGGAAATCCGCTATGACCATTCCAGCGTGGGGCGCGATTTTGGCAGCACAGCGGACCGCATCATCGTCGGTGCCGGGATCACTTACTCGTTCTGAAACATTCCTCGAGTTTATGAAAAAAGTGATCGGATCGGTTTTGTGTGCGGCGGTTTCCATGGCGGCGAGTGCTGCGGACACTGTGAAGGTGGGTGTGCTGCATTCGCTGAGCGGAACGATGGCCATCAGCGAGACCTCGTTGAAGGACGTGCTGCTATTCACCTTTGATGAAATCAACAAGGCGGGCGGGATCCAGGTGGGCGGCAAGCCTTACATGATCCAACCGGTGGTGGTGGATCCCGCGTCCAACTGGCCCTTGTTTGCGGAGAAGGCGAAACAACTCCTCGAGCAGGACAAGGTCAGCGTGGTGTTTGGGTGCTGGACTTCGGTGAGCCGGAAGTCGGTGTTGCCGGTGTTCGAGAAGGACAATGGGCTGCTGTTTTACCCGGTTCAATACGAGGGGGAGGAGCTTTCGAAGAACATCTTCTACACGGCGGAAGCGGTGAACCAGCAAGCGGTTCCGGCGGTGGATTACATGCTCGGAGAGGGGAAGAAAAAGTTCTACCTGCTCGGTTCGGACTATGTGTATCCGCGCACCACGAACAAGATCCTGAAGCAGTACCTAAAGCTGAAGGGGATTCCCGACTCGAGTATCGAAGAGGTGTACACGCCGTTTGGTCATACGGATTACCAGACCATCGTGGCATCGATTAAAAAGTTCTCCGCGGGAGGGAAGGCCACCGTCATCAGTACGCTCAACGGCGATACGAACGTTCCTTTCTTCAAGGAATTTGCGAACGCCGGACTGACGTCGGAGAATTGTCCGGTGGTTTCGTTTTCCATCTCGGAAGACGAATTCCGCGGGCTGCCTTCGAAGGATCTTGTGGGACACCTTGGCTGCTGGACCTACTTCATGTCGGTGAAGTCGCCGGAGAACACGAAGTTCGTGGCGGACTTCAAGGCGTGGCTGAAGGATCCGAAAGTGACGGGTGTTTCGTTCCCGGTGTCGGGTGTGGATCCCAAGGGCCGTGTGACGTGCAGTCCGATGAACCTCTCCCGGATTGGGGTGTACCTGTGGAAGCAGGCTGTCGAGAAAGCGGGCAGCTTCGAGGTGAACAAAGTGCGCACGGCGCTCATAGGTCAGAAGTTCAAAGGACCGGCGGGTGAGGTCACCATGCAGGAGAATCATCACTTGGTGAACCCGGTGTTCATTGGTGAGACGCTGTCCAACGGGCAGTTCAAGATCATCAAGAGCCTCGGTCCTGTGGCGGGGGAACCGTTCAGTGAGAAATTCCTCGGTGTGAAAAAATAGGGCGTTTGCCTGAGTCGGCGAGCGGGATGGGGGGCGGCTACGTGTCAGGTCGTCCCCCATCCACTGCCTGTTTCCAACGAATGAGAAATATCCGGTTCCTAACCATTTTGTGTGCGCTGTGGTTTGTGCCCCTGCGGATGTGGGGGGATGTGCGTGAGACGCTGGTGCGTGTGCTCATGACGGAGGATGTGCGGGCACAGGAGGAGGGAATTCGAAGTTTGGTGGGCGTGGATGATCCGTGGGTGCGTGAAGTGCTTGGCGCATGGCGGCAGGGTTCTGTGCACGTGATGACGGAGGGGGAGAAGCGGGTGCCAGTGATCTTGGATCCCGATTTTGAAGCGGGTGGCGAGGGTTACGTGACTCTGGTTTTGAGCGGGAAGCGGCTGACTGGGGCGGGTGGCGATCCGTTGAAGGTATCGAGTGAACGTCTGGAGGCCCTGGAGACCAATGCGAAGCTTCGGAAGGCCATCAAGACCGCCCTCGACCTGGGGGCGTTGGGAGCCAAGGAGACTCGTGTGCGCATCGAGGCGGTGCGGAAGTTGGGAGAGGAGCAGGCGCTCGACTATCTACCATTTTTCGAAGCGGCTTTGAGGAAAGAGAAGGACCCCGTGGCTCGTCGCGCGCTGGAGGAGTCGATCGCGATTACACGGCTTGCGTCAGAGGACGTTGAGACCAGGTTGGCGGCAGTGGGTGATCTGGGGCGACTGCGTTCGATCAGCGGACTTTCTTTTTTGCAAAAGCTGCCGATGGAGGCTGGTGCGGTGGAGGAGAGGCGGCAGGCGGAGTTTCTGAGAAATGTCCGGGTTGCGATTCGAGACATCGAGGGGTACGTGGCGGTGGGGAATTTTTTTGGGACGGGTTTTCGGGGGTTGAGTTTGGCGGCGGTTTTGTTGGTGGCTGCGCTGGGGTTGGCGATCACGTTTGGGTTGATGGGGATTATCAACATGGCGCACGGGGAGTTGATGATGGTGGGTGCGTATGCGGCGTACATGACACAGGGTGCATTTCAGAGATTGTTTGGGGAGAACGGTTTGGCTCTCTATTTCCCATTCGGAATCCTGTTTGCATTTGGCCTCGCCGCCTTAGTGGGGCTAGCGCTGGAGCGGGGAATCGTCCGCTTTCTGTATCGTCGTCCCCTGGAATCGATGCTGGCCACCTGGGGGGTGAGTCTCCTGCTTCAGCAGGTTTACCGTGACGTGTTTGGAGCAGCTAACGTGCAGGTGAGTTCGCCGGGTTGGTTGAGTGGCAGCTTCGTGGTTTGTGACGTGTTGTTTGCTTACAATCGGATTTTTGTGATCGGGTTCGGCGTTTTGATTGTGGCCGGCACATGGGCCCTGCTCACACGGACAAACCTTGGGTTGCAGGTTCGCGCGGTGATGCAGAATCGTGCGATGGCGTCGGCCCTCGGGGTTCGGACAGAGCAGGTGAACATGCTGACCTTTGCGCTTGGTTCGGGGCTGGCCGGAGTGGCTGGGGCATGTCTTTCGCAGATTGGAAATGTGGGCCCGAGCCTTGGCCAAAGTTACATCGTGGATTGCTTCATGGTGGTGGTGTTGGGGGGAGTAGGCAGTCTGGTGGGGACGGTGCTGGCAGCGTTGGGGATTGGGGTTTGCGATCAGATTCTGCAGCCATGGTTGGGAGCGGTGTTGGGGAAGATCATGGTGCTCGTGGGGATCATTCTCTTCCTGCAGTGGAAGCCCTCGGGCTTTTTTGCGTCTAAAAGCCGGAGTCTCGAAGGATGAGTACGGAACAAAGATGGATGCACCAGGGCGAGGCCCTCGGGATTGGTTTATGCGGCGCGCTGCTTTTGGTCGTGCTGCCGGTTCTGAATGCCTTTCCCGAGAGAGATAGTTTTTGGTGGGTGAGCGATTTCACCATCTCTGTGGTGGGCAAGTACCTGTGCTACGCGATTCTTGCGCTGGGGGTGAACCTGTTGTGGGGGTTCACGGGAATGCTCAGTCTCGGACAGGCACTGTTTTTCTCCCTCGGCGGCTATGCGTTGGGGATGCACCTGATGCTGATGATCGGCAGGCTGGGGCAGTACAAGGCAGACATTCCGGATTTCATGGTCTTTTTGGAATTCCCCACGCGTTTTCCGGAGACCGGAGGTCTGCCGCCGCACTGGATTCCGTTCAAGAGTTTCTGGTTTGCGACGGCTGCGGTGATCTGGGTCCCGGCGTTGGTGGCGCTGGTGTTTGGTTACCTCGCCTTTCGTTCCCGGATTCGTGGGGTGTATTTTTCGATCCTGAGCCAAGCCCTGACTTACGCTGCGACGCTCATGTTTTTCCGGAATGATTTCACCCTCGGCGGGAACAATGGGCTGACGGACTTCAAGCTGTTGTTGGGGTGGGACGTGAACGCGGCTGGAACCCGGCGAGGTCTGTGTGTGGCGTCGGGGATCGCGCTGCTGTGTGTGTATTTGCTGCTGCGCTGGCTGACGCGGACCAAGTTCGGGTTGGTCCAGAGGGCGATCCGGGACAGTGAGAATCGCGTGCTTTTTTCAGGATACGCCACGGCGCACTTCAAGTTGTTTGTGTTTGTGTTGTCGGCAGCGATTTGTGGGGTGGGTGGGGCGTTGTTTGTGCCGCAAGTGGGGATCATCAACCCGAGTGAAATGTCGCCGGAGAAGTCTCTGGAAGCGGTGGTGTGGTGTGCGGTCGGAGGGCGCGCGACACTTGCCGGGCCCATTCTCGGTGCAATCGGGGTCAATGCGCTCAAGACATACGCGACGCGAGCGTTTGCCGAGCAGTGGCTCTACATCCTCGGGGGCTTGTTTGTCGTGGTCACCCTTGTGATGCCCGATGGGATCGTCGGCATCCCCGGCACACTGCGACGCGTGGTAGCGCGGTTACGCAGGAGGCGGAGTGCGGGAGTCCTGAACGGGGCGGAAGCCGGCGGGTGTGCCGAAAAGGGGGACGGGAAATGAGTGCGCCGCAAATGATTCTGATGCTGGAGGGAGTGAACAAATCCTTCGACGGCTATCAGGCGATACGGGATCTGAACTTCTATTTGGATGAGGGTGAATTACGCGTGATTATTGGTCCGAATGGTGCGGGCAAGAGCACGATGCTGGACATCATCACGGGAAGGACGCGTCCCGATACGGGGAAGGTGGAGTTTGGAAAGGACACCGATCTGACTGGGCTGAACGAATACGAGATTAACCGGTTGGGTGTGGGGCGGAAGTTTCAGACGCCATCGGTGTACGGGGATCACACGGTTTTTGAGAATCTGTGGTTGTCCCTCGAGGGGAAGCGTGGGGTATGGAGCACACTGTTTGCGCGGGTGCGTCCGGCGGATCGGGAGCGGATTGAGGAAGTGTTATGCGAGACGGGGCTGCAGGATTTTCGGGGGAGGAAGGCTGGCACTCTGTCGCATGGTCAAAAGCAGTGGTTGGAAATCGGGATGTTGTTGGCGCAGAACCCGCGGCTGCTTTTGGTGGATGAACCCGCGGCGGGAATGACCGATGAGGAGACAGAGCGGACAGGGGAGCTGTTGATGCGTCTGGCCGGGCGCCACAGCGTGGTGGTGATTGAGCACGACATGGTTTTTGTGAGGCAGATCGCACGCAAAGTGACGGTGTTGCATCAGGGGCATGTGCTGTGTGAGGGAAGCGTGGACGAGGTGCAAAACAACGAGCAGGTGATCGAGGTTTACTTGGGGAGGAGGAAGAAGCATGGGTGATTCGAAGGATGGATCCGGTGTGCAGTGTGAAGCGCTGGGGTTGCGCCTGGCGGGCGTGGTGGTGTCGTATGACGGTTCCCGGATTTTGCGGGGGGTGGATATCGAGGTAGCTCGCGGGGAGCTGGTTTGTTTGATGGGTCGCAATGGGGTGGGGAAAACGACGACCCTTCGGGCCTTGATGGGGCTGGTGCCTTGTGAAGAGGGAACGATTGAGGTGGGCGGCCTCCGTGTGGTTGAGTTCGGACCGGCGGAGCGCGCGCGGAGCGGCTTGGGTTATGTCCCGCAGGGGCGCGATATTTTTCCGGCGCTGACGGTGTTGGAGAATCTTCGGGTGGGTTGTGTAGCCTCTCGCGGCGAGGGGAAATGGAATCTGGAGGCGGTCCTCGAATTGTTTCCCGTGCTGCGGGAAATGTTGGGACGAAAGGGGGGAGTTCTGAGTGGTGGGCAGCAGCAACAACTCGCGATTGCTCGCGCGCTTTTGACGAATCCTTCGGTGTTGGTGTTGGATGAGCCGACTGAGGGGATTCAGCCGAACATTATTGATCTGATTGGAGAGACGTTGCTGAAGTTGAAGGGGGCCGGAGGGATGAGCATTTTGCTCGTGGAGCAATACCTCGACTTTTGCACATGGATCGGGGATCGGTTTTACATTCTGGAGCGAGGAAGCGTGGTCTCGAAGGGAGCCATGTCTGATCTCACGGAAAGCGTGGTTCGCACCTATTTGACCGTATGAAACAAACAAAACAGTTCGTTCGAAAACTGCTCTGGATCCTGGCGTTGCACTTGGGATTGGGTTCCGGTGTTTTAGAGGCGCATCCTGGTCATGTCGGGCACGG
This sequence comes from Verrucomicrobiota bacterium, assembly GCA_037975925.1. Lineage (GTDB taxonomy): Bacteria > Verrucomicrobiota > Verrucomicrobiia > Chthoniobacterales > Chthoniobacteraceae > Chth-196. The sequence continues at coordinate 3,156 of JBANFR010000040.1, read as the reverse complement.
GACTTCCGGGAGTCTGGAGATGTTTTGGGCAGTGGCGTGGTGTGCGGCGATGGTTGCGGGGGTGATTTGGCTTTGTGCTCGAGGGTTTGTGGGAAGAAGAGGTGCGCATCGATGATCGGTTTGGGGAGTACGCGGCAGGCTCCGGGGAGGAGTGGGGGTGTCGCGGGCCTGCGTGAGCGTGGAGCCAGTGGGGAGGCGCGTTTAGCGGTGAGTGCGTCTGAGGGGCGGAGTTTTGCGAGGGAGTATTATGCGCGTGAGCCTTTCCGTTGGCTGGTGCCGCGGGCGCAGGGCCGCAGTGTGTGGGCTTACGGGAGCAGCTTTGGCGGGGGTTTTGTTTCGGGGGACAAAATTGAGATGGAGGTGGAGTGCGGGGAGGGGGCCTCGATGTTTGTTGGGAGCCAGGCGTCGACGAAGGTGTATCGGTCTGGGAGACCGGGTGGGGTCAGCCAGAGCGCCAAGGTGGACGTGGGTACGGGTGGTTTTCTGGCGTGGGTACCCGATGTGATTCAGCCGTTTGCAGGATCTGAGTACACGCAGCGACAGGTATTCTCGCTGGCGGACAACGCGGGGCTTGTGATGGTGGACTGGTTTTGTTCCGGGCGGAGTGCCCGGGGGGAGCGGTGGCAGTTTTTGTCTTACGCGAGCAGGACGGAGGTGTGGTTGGGAGGGCGGCGATTGATGGTGGATTCGATGCGTTTGGATGGGGGGAATGCGGCACAAATGGAGGGGCTGCGCCGCGGAGGGCATGAGTGTTTTGCAACGTTGCTGGTGTGTGGCGGGATGCTCGGGGACGAATGTTCCGGACTACTTTCAGAGATCGGGGGGCGTCCTGCAGGCGAGCAGGGCCGAGTGGCGGTTTCTGCGGGGAGGCTCGGAAATGGGGGCGTTTTGGTGCGTTGTTCTGGAGCGGAGGTGGAATGGGTCCGGGCGGAGTTGGGACGGTTACTGGGATTTATCGCGGGCCGTTTGGGGGAGAATCCTTTGTTGCGGAAGTGTTGAACTCTTTTTTCAAGAAATTATGCATTTGGCACCGAGAGACTTAGATAAGTTAATTTTGCATCAGGTGGGTGCGTTAGCCCAGCGACGATTGGCGCGCGGGGTACGCCTCAATTACCCGGAGGCTGTCGGATTAATTGCGGCGCAGATTTTGGAATTTATTCGCGACGGACGCGGGGTGGCCGAGCTCATGCAGTTGGGACGACAGTTATTGGGGCGCCGCCAGGTGATGGAGGGAGTGGCGGAGATGGTTTCGGAGGTGCAAGTGGAGGGAACCTTTCGGGACGGTACGAAGCTGGTGACGGTGCATCATCCGATTGTGCTGGAAGATGGAGCGATGGAGTTGGCGTTGTACGGGAGCTTTCTTCCGTGTCCGGATCTGGCGGTATTCGGGAAAAAGGAGCCCGCGGAAACGGTTCCTGGGGAGGTGATTGTGGAGGAGGGAGTTTTGACCATGAATGAAGGGAGGGAAGCGGTGAGTTTGCGGGTGACCAACCTTGGGGATAGGCCGGTTCAGGTGGGCAGCCACTTTCACTTCATCGAGGTGAACGCCTTGCTGGAGTTTGATCGAGGGCAGGCTTATGGGCGGCGTTTAGATATTCCTGCGGGGACGGCGGTGCGTTTTGAGCCGGGAGAGACGCGGACTGTGCGGTTGGTGGAGATCGCCGGCAACCGGATGATCAGTGGAGGCAATGGGTTGGGAGAAGGGAAGGTCACGGAGGAGGGGCGACGCGTGGCGTTGGGGAGAGTTGCCGATAAAAAATTTGCTCACCGGGAGGAGGCTGTATGTCCCACGAAGTAAAGAGGAGTCAGTACGCGGAGATGTTTGGTCCGACGGTCGGAGACCGGGTACGGTTAGGGAACACGTCGTTGATGTTGCGGGTGGAGAGGGACTTCACGAGTTATGGTGATGAGTGCAAGTTTGGTGGGGGGAAGACGATTCGGGAGGGGATGGGGCAGGCGACGGGGCGTTGCGAGGAGGAGGCTTTGGATTGTGTGATCACGAATGCGGTGGTGTTGGACGTGCATGGGATTGTGAAGGGGGACATTGGGATCAAGGGCGGGCGGATTGTGGGGGTCGGGAAGGCGGGGAATCCGGATGTGATGAGGGGAGTGGACCCGCGGTTGGTGGTGGGAGTGACCACAGAGGTAATTGCCGGGGAGGGGCTTATTGTGACGGCGGGTGGTGTGGACACGCACATTCACTTTATCTGTCCACAGCAGGTGGAAGAGGCGATTGCCTCGGGAGTGACGACGATGGTGGGTGGGGGAACGGGGCCGGCGACAGGGACCTGTGCGACCACGTGTACGCCGAATGGGTTCTACATTCGGAATATGTTGGAGGCGGTGGATGGCTTGCCACTGAACTTTGGTTTTACGGGGAAGGGCAACAGTGCGCATCCCGAAGGATTGGTTTCCCAGGTGCGTGCGGGGGCTTTGGGATTAAAACTTCACGAGGATTGGGGCACGACGCCGGCGGCGATTGATGCCTGTCTGCGTGTGGCAGATCAGTTCGATGTGCAGGTCACCATTCATACGGATACGCTGAACGAGTCGGGATTTGTCGAGACGACGATTGGAGCGATCGGAGGGCGTACGATTCACACCTACCATTCGGAGGGGGCTGGGGGCGGGCATGCTCCGGATATCATCCGAATTTGCGGGCATGCGAATGTGTTGCCGAGTTCGACGAATCCGACCAGGCCGTACACGGTGAACACGGTGGACGAGCATTTGGACATGCTGATGGTTTGCCACCACCTGGATTCTTCATTGCCGGAGGATGTGGCGTTTGCGGAGAGCCGGATTCGTGGGGAGACGATCGCGGCGGAAGATATTCTCCATGATCTTGGGGCGATCAGCATGATGAGTAGTGACAGCCAGGCGATGGGGCGTGTGGGGGAGGTGATCACACGGACGTGGCAGACGGCGGACAAGATGAAATCGCAGCGAGGAGCGCTTCCCGGGGAGAACTCTGGGGACGACAACCTACGGATTAAGAGATATTTGGCGAAGTACACGATCAACCCTGCGGTGGCGCATGGGATGGGGCATTTGGTGGGGTCGATCGAGGGGGGGAAACTGGCGGACCTGGTGTTGTGGAGGCCGGCGTTTTTTGGGATTCGACCGGAGATGGTGGTGAAGGGGGGGGTGATTGCG
>JBANFR010000039.1:0-25503 GCA_037975925.1 Verrucomicrobiota bacterium | reverse complement strand
ATACCGCGTCGAATACGTGTGCGACCGGGTTCAGACCTTCGGCACCGCATTCCTCGGACTCACCCTGGAATGCTCCAAGTGCCACGATCACAAGTTTGATCCCGTCACCCAAAAGGAGTTTTTCCAGCTCTTCGCCTTTTTTAACAACCAGGATGAGTCCGGTTTATACTCGTTCTTCAGCCCAGGCGACGCTCCCACTCCCGCCACGAAGATCATCCCCGATAACGTCAAAACCCGCCTCGCAGAACTCGAGCAATCCGCCCAATCCGCCCACGCTCATCTTCAAAAAGTACGTGCCTCTCAAACGGACGCCTTTGCTCGTTGGCTCACGCAGAGAGAGCCTTCGCTGTCCATCCCGGGAGAAATCGCGCGCTTCGCTTTCGACGAGTCCGGCACCGTCAAAAAACTGGCCAACGAGATCGACCCCAAAAAGCCCGCCTCTTTATCAGGCGAAAACAAGCTCGTTCCCGGCGTGTCCGGCCAGGCCGTGGAGTTCGGCGGAGACGACCCCTTGGACCTCCCGGTGGGTGCCTTCGACCGCGTTCACCCGTTTTCCGTGTCGCTCTGGATCCAGACTCCCGACGCCAAAGAACGCGCCGTGATTTTCCACCGCTCCAAAGCATGGAGCGACGCCGCGAGCCGGGGCTTTGAATTGCTCCTCGAAGAGGGACGCCTCAAATGGTCGCTCATTCGATTCTGGCCAGGAGACGCCGCCTCCATCCGCGCCAAGGTGCCAGTTACCCCGGGAGAATGGATGCACGTGGTGGTCACCTCGGATGGATCCGGCCAGGCCGCCGGACTCCGCATTCTCCTCAACGGCAAGCTTCTCGAAGTCGACGTCATTCAAGATTCGCTCAGTCGCGACATTGGGCCAGTGGGCAAAGACGTGATCACGCTCGGACAGCGGATGCGTGACCGGGGTTTCAAGGGCGGGCGCGTCGATGACTTGCGGGTGTTTTCGCGGGAGCTGACTCCCCTGGAAGTGCTGGCTTGTTACGAGCCCAGCAAAGCATTGGAAATCTGGCGCAAGGAAGCGGAAAGCCTTACGGCTCCCGAACGCACCCTGCTCCAGGACTACTTCCTTGGGGGCTGCTCCGAAGAGGTTTCCAAAGCGCTCGCGGATCTCCAATCCGCGCGAGCGGAGTGGGTCAAACTGCTCAACTCCCAGCGCGAAATCATGGTCATGCGAGAAACCGCGCAGCCCAAAAAAGCGTACGTCCTTTTCCGGGGCCAATACGACCAGCGAAGAGATGAGGTCTTTGCGGGAACCCCCGCGTTTTTGAATCCCTTTCCGGAGGGCGCCCCGAAAAACCGACTCGGCCTGGCCCGCTGGCTCACCGATCCCCGCAATCCCCTCCTCGCACGGGTTACAGTGAACCGTTTCTGGCAGAGTCTCTTCGGGCGCGGCTTGACGCGCACGGCGGAAGACTTCGGCAGCCAGGGCGAACAACCCGAGTACCCCGAAGTGTTGGACTGGCTGGCCAGCCAGTTCATGGAGGGCGGATGGGACGTCAAGGCGCTGCTGCGCACCATCGTCTTGTCGCACACCTACCGCCAGGATACCGCAGCCGATCCCAAACTCCTCGCCGACGATCCCGAAAACATTCATCTCGCCCGGGGCCCCCGTTTCCGTCTGCCGGCAGAAATGATCCGGGACAGTTTCTTGCAAGCCAGTGGTCTGTTGGTGTCACGACTGGGAGGACCGCCCGTGACGCCCTACGAGATGAGTGAGGCCTTTCGCCCGGCCAACCCAGACAACGGGGGGGGTGCACTGCGGCGAAGCCTCTACACACGGTGGCGCCGCACCTCTCCGCCCCCCGCGATGATGGCCTTCGACGCCAGCCGCCGCGCCGTCTGTTCGGCTCGCCGCGAACGCACCAACACCCCCCTTCAATCCCTGGTTCTTCTCAATGGACCACAGTACGTCGAGGCGGCAAGGGTCCTCGGCCAGCGACTCCACGTGGAGCATTCGGGAAACCTCGAGGCCATGATCGAGGACGCCTTCCTGCTGTGCCTGAGTCGCCTCCCGGACGCCCGTGAGCGGGAAATTGTCTCGGCCCTCTACCGCGAACAATTGGAATACTTCGAGCGCAACCCGAAGGAAGCCGCGCAACTCCTGCGTGTCGGCCAGGCTCCGGCGGAAAAAGGCGTTCCCCCCGCGCACGCTGCGGCAGCCGCCGTTCTCGCGCAAACCCTCCTCAACCACGACGGCTCCGTCGTCAAACAGTAGCCCACTTCCCCTCCCCCCTCCTCTTTCCCTTCCCGTCATGATTCCCATGAATCCAGAAACCGAATCGCTCCTCCCGCGCCGGCATTTTCTCAAAACATTCGGTATGGGCCTTGGCAGCGTAGCCCTCGCCGACATGCTTCAAACGTCGGCCCAGGCCTCCTCCGAAGGACCTTTGGGCATCCCCCACTTTGCCCCGAAGGCCAAGCGGGTCATCTACCTCTTCATGTCCGGCGGCCCCTCCCAGCTCGATCTTTGGGATTACAAACCCCTCCTCGTCCAACGTCATGGCGAGCAGCTCCCCGATTCCGTCCGGGGCGGCCAACGGCTCACGGGAATGTCCGGCAACCAGTCCTCCATCCCCATGGTCGGATCTCCCTTCGCTTTCCGGCAGCACGGTCCCTCCGGTGCCTGGATCAGCGAACTCCTTCCCCATACCGCCTCCGTCGCCGGAGAATTATGCGTGATTCGCTCGATGTTCACCGAGTCGATCAACCACGGCCCGGGCGTTACCTTTCTGCAAACCGGATCCCAAGTGCCCGGACGTCCCAGCATGGGGGCCTGGCTCAACTACGGATTGGGATGCGAAAACTCGAATCTTCCCGGTTTTGTGGTGCTCGTCACCAAAGGCAAAGGCGGGCAACCCCTCGGAGCTCACCTGTGGGGGAACGGATTTCTCCCCTCGGATCACCAGGGCATTTTGTTTCGCCCGGCCAAGGATCCGGTTCTGTACCTCAACAACCCTGCGGGCGTGAGCGCCGAAAGCCGGCGCCTCATGCTCAACCGCTTTAGCGAGTTACACGAACACCAGATGGCCATGACTCCCGATCCACAAATCGCGTCGAGGATCGCCAACTACGAGATGGCCTACCGCATGCAGACCAGTATTCCCGACGCCACGGCCCTCTCCGAAGAATCCGAGTCGGTCTTTGCCCTCTACGGTGAAGACGCCAAAACCCCGGGCACTTTTGCGGCCAACTGTTTACAAGCCCGCAGGCTGGCCGAGCGCGGCGTGCGTTTCATCCAGCTTTATCACCAAGACTGGGACCACCACGGAGGCCTTCCCAACTCCATCCCCAAACTTTGCAAAGAAACGGACCAGGCCTGCGCGGGCCTTATCTTGGATCTCAAACAGCGCGGCATGCTCGAAGACACTCTCATCGTGTGGGGCGGTGAGTTCGGCAGGACCAACTATTGCCAGGGCAAACTCGGCACCAGCTTCGGTAGGGATCATCATCCCCGCTGTTTTACCATCTGGATGGCCGGCGGTGGTGTCCGCGGCGGCATGGTTTACGGCGAAACGGATGAATTTGGATACAACGTGGCAAGTGACGGCGTTCACGTCCACGACTTGCAGGCGACAATTCTCCACCTTCTCGGGCTGGACCACGAAGCGCTCACCTACAAGTTCCAGGGCCGCCGCTACCGACTCACCGACGTCCACGGCAAGGTCGTCAAACCGATCCTCGCCTGACCCCGGGAGCGCGGAGCCCCAGCTCCGCCCAAGCCCTCCTTCCCACTTCTCCCCAATTCGGAACCGTCCCGCCAAGCGCCCCTCTGCAGACAGCCCGGAGGCGTGGGACTCGGGCGGTGCAAGACCCGGCCTTTGCCGGCTGGATTCTGAGGCAAAGCCACGCCCGGCAGCCGAGTTGCCTCGATCCGCGACCATAGAACCCCGTCACGATGATCGGGCATCTCGACACAGTCCACGGTGCGCCCCACCCGATAACACAATGAGCGCGCAGGACAGCACCATTGTTCAAATATTTAAAATCTAAACTATAAAACCCCGCGCATAATCAAACGCAAGAATCTGGAGTTCGAATTCCCAAGCTTAGATCGCTCAAAATGAAGCCCTCGTTCCAGGGGGCAAGGTCTCCAGGAATGGTTTGTCCGGGCTATTCACAAATTTCAGTCCAGCAATCCCCGTCGATGACTGGAGCTTATTCACTTCAGATCAAGCGATCTCTATCCTCTCCAAAAAACCACCTATGGCTGCTTCGCTTTCACAGTCGAGTCGACAAACCGTAAACTCACCCCCTCTCCGTTATACACAAAATAAAACACAGTGAGGAAACCATCAACAGGATGCTTGCGACGAATAACAAAATCCAAAGCATGACTTCCTGGTGAATTGTCCTTTAATTCAATATTAGCCAGACCATTTACAAACTCCGGCTCCAAACGGTTCATCGGCACGAGTTCATAGTGATTGAGCACAGGATCACTCATCGTTTCGCGCAACTGAGGCATGATCCGTGAAAAATCAGTTAATCGGTCAACATCTTTCACCTTCCCAAGGCAGTCCGAAAACCTTCGACCTGTCTGCAACAACGCGTTACTTACGGCGAATCCGAGCTCTTGGCGAATCTCTTTGGGCGTCTTTGCATTCATGGGACCTGACGCGAGCGACAGCCAGTCACTTTCATCTAAAAATTGAATCTCCGGGATATTCAGCTCCGGAAACAGCCTAAACTGTTGGTCTAGCCACGAAGCCCTTTCTGCCAAAGCGAGCAACCTTTCCTTCAAGGATGCCCCATCGGGCTTTGCCCCGCTGACCACTCCATTCCGTTCACTACTCTCCCTTTTCTGGATCTGTGCTTCGCTGAGTTGAACACGCGCCTCTCGGATTGCCGACTGAATCACTTCGAGTTTTCGAGTTTTTTCATCTGAAAGCAACGCGCCTTCCCGGATCTGACCCTGCGTATGCCGTATCGAAACAACCGTTTCTTTCAGTTGGGAACGCAGCATTTCTTTGTCTGTCGTCAAATACCAAAGCACTACGACTAATAAAACGGATCCACCATATATCCCGGCTCTTATCGCAATCATTTGAATACCCTCGGCATTTCCTTCAAGCTCGAATCAAGTCGTACCGAACACAAACAAACCGATCTTTTTCTGAGTGCTCTCGAACATTGAACCAATTCACGGTTGCGCTGGAATAGTTCCAATGCCGTCAAAATTTTTCCCATCTCGAGACCCTATGAATATTGGCAGACTAGCCCTTCCACTTCCCTGTTTCTCGCGAATCACAAGAACAAATTGATAATCGCTGATCAGGCGCCGAGTAAAATCCCCGTTGAGCAATCCAGGTTCAAGTTGATCCATCCTGAGCACCTCGTAGCGTTGAACGACCTCCTCAGGAAACCGCGCTCGAATCCCAGAATAAACCTCATCTATTTGCCTGGCGTCTTCCACCTTCAGCCTCGAGATAACCTGTTGAATACCCCAAATTGCGCTTTGTTTTGCACGATCCGCAATACTCGCTAAGGTGGCTCGAATGTTCTCGGGAGTATCCGGCCCAGGGTATTTCGAGGCAATACCGATCCATTCCGAAGGGGAAAGAAGCGAAATTTCTGGAATATTGAAATCCGGGAAACCTGCGATGCGCTGCCCCAACTGCACCGCTCTTTCTCCCAAAGCTAAGATATGGCTCACAAACGGCGCCCCCTTCGTCTTTAACTCTGCCTCATCCGCCTTCCCCGTCGGGCCTTCGGAGGATCCAGCGGAGTTTTTGGAATCTCCAATTCGTTGGTTCTGGGCCTCGGCCTGTAGCTCACTCAGTGTCAGATTGGCTTCTTCTATGAGCCGATTCTTCTCAGTGATATCGGATTCGATGTTTTTCAGATTACGCTGATCTTTCCTTAAAGCAGCGTCCTCCTCCGTGAGTTGGCTTCGCAGCGATTCCAGATCTCTCCACTGCAACGCGAAAAGGGAAAACACCAATACGAAAGCAGCGCTGACAAAAACACGTCTCAAATTCGCAGCATGCATGCGTCTCTATAATAAAACCACGGACTCGAGATGATGCGACTCGATGTCCAAACGAGTAGTCTACTACTCGATTCAAAATAAACAATAACGCGGCTAGAAAGTAGACAACCACACCGCAACGCGACGCGCCCCCGCGCATCAACGGATTCTTCCAAACGAGGCCGGTGCGTTGATGCGAGGCCGTGATCGAGCGGGCGACGGAAACACCCCATACCGAGCGCCCACTACTGGTAAAGTCGGGCCTGCGGGAGTGTGTCTCAGCTCACTTTGAAGGCCCAGCGAGATACCCTCCCGCAGGGGTTTTGGGGGACGACAAGCAAGCGGCATAATCTTGCCAGCGCGTTTTGGGCGCAGCGGCACAACCGGGCGTTTCAGTGCCCGCGACAGTGAAAAACGGAGAGCGCTTGAGAGGGCGCGTTTGGAGTGGAGGTTGGCAAGCCTTGCACACAACCCCAGGCGCCTCTTCCAAGTGAAAATGGCCCCATCGCATGGGGGCATCCCGAGGGGCGCAGAATTCCCCCCTCCGAATCTGAACGCACCCCCGATTCCCTCCATCAACGCCGAGCTCTCGGCTAAACTCTGCCTCCTAAAATCCCCCTACTCCTCGCCGCTCTCCTCCTGCTCCGACCCATCCAAAAAGCGACCGGGATCAGTCCCTTCCTAAGCTGAAAAACTTTCCCCGCACGAACAGTGCGCCACGGCGTTGGGGTTGGTCACCTTGAACCCGCCCTTCTGCAACTCGTCGGAGAAATCCAGCATCGAGCCACTCACAAACAGCGCACTCTTCGGATCCACGACCACACGCACTCCGCAACTCTCCACCAAAATATCGCGCGCTACCGGACCGTCCACCAAGTCCATCTTGTACTGCAGCCCCGAACACCCACCGCCAATCACTGCAACCCGCAACGCACCTCCGGCCCGCCCCTGACGCGTGAGCAACGCCGTGAGCTTGGCCGCCGCAGCTTCGGTCACTTTGATGAGCTTCTCGTTTCCGATTTTGTAGGGCAACGGCGTCGTCATGGTTTGTGGATTCACTCTGATTTTGCCCCCACGCCCAGCCCCGATCCAAACAGAGCGCGAATCTCCGCCTGCATCTCCAGCGCCTTCGCCTTCGGATCCGCAGCCTGCCGGATCGGACGCCCCACCACCACGTGATCGGCCCCGGCAAGAAAGGCATCACTGAGCGTCATCGTCCGCTTTTGGTCGTCTTCCTCCCGATTTTCTACGGGACGAATCCCCGGGGTCACAATCAGCAGACGCTCTCCGAGTCCCTCCCGCAGGCGGCGCGCCTCCAGCCCACTTGAAATCACCCCATCACACCCGATGGCCAGCGCTCTTTTTGCGCGGGAAAACACAAGCTCCTCGACGTCGCACTGGAAACCGAGATCCTCCAGATCGCCACGGTCGAGCGCCGTCAACACCGTCACCGCCAGCACCTTCATGCTGCCCTTGACCTGTACGGCCCCCTCCAAAATCGCTTGGGTTCCATGCACTGTGCAGCATTCGACTCCTCGCTTGGCCAGATTGGCAACGGCATTTTTGACCGTCTCCGGCACGTCAAAAAACTTCAGGTCCACAAACACCTTTTTTCCACGCTGCTTCAACTCCTCGACCAAATCCCAATACCCCTCGGCCATAAACAACTGGAAGCCCACCTTGTAAAAGGTCACCGCCTCCCCGAGCCGATCCACCCACTCCAACGCCTGTCCGGCCGTGGGCAAATCGAGGGCAAAAATTAGACGGTCAGCGGGAGCAATTCCCTTACTGGAAAGAAGACGCGTTTCAGACATGGCTGCCCTAGTCTCCCGCGCCACCAAGCCCTTTGCCAAGCGCCAACTCTCCCCCTCCAAAACCGCCCAAAAACCTACTGCGCGTTTACTTCGCGGACAAAAATGTTGATCTGCCCATCCTCGCTCTTGCGCACCTCGCGGATTTCAAAACCGCGCCCGTCATCCCGGGCGATCGCCGACCCTTGGGCCGGGGGAACCGCTCCGGCCGGGTATTCCACAATCACACGGATCGGTGGAGTCCGGTCATCCGTTTTTGACTGACGCAGCACCGCACGGTTGGCTCCGGAAGCCTTCACCAGAAATTCGCCTCGGAGATAGTTCCGACCAATGTCGGTCCGGCCTGCGAGCGCAGTCGCCTGCTCGGCGGAAATCACGCGACCGCCAGGCTGCTGTCCTGGATTGTAGGTTTTCCAAGAACCCGTCGGGCTTCGGGGGGCACCGCTTGGCGCCGCCGCTACAAAAGGCTTGGCTTCCCCTGCGGGCTTTGTTTCGGCAGCTGAAGCCCCCGTTCCTCCGGAAGCGGGCGGCTTGTTCGCGGAGGCCGAGGGAGTCGAATGAGACGGAGGCACTGTTGCGGCAGCCACGACGGCCCCCACGGGACTCGGAGCCGATCCTGCGCCCATGGGGCTTCCCTTGGAAGCCTTTGCCGGAGCACTTCCTCCACCGGGAACCGTCGCCCCGGCGCTGGATCGCTGCGCGCCCCCGGTATTGTTACTATTGGTGCTAACCAACTCCGCCTTGGGGACCGGAGCCTCCGTCTTCGAAGCAACAGCTCCGACGTTTGCATCGGGCTTCGCACTCGGCGAATTGGGAGAAACCGCCTTGGAGGAAGACGCTGACGCCGGGCTCACAGCACTCGGAGTCGACGCGGTCGCAGGAAGCACCTTGCTCGATGGGACTCCCGCGTTTGCGCCCCCCTGAGGAGGCTGCGCAGCGACGGCTCCGTTTTTAGACTGGGAAGAGCCTGCCGCCGGCAGCGCCGCTGCTGTTTCAGCTGCGGGAGGAGTGGGAACTTGAATGGCCGCGGGAACCTCTGGCGGGACCATGCTCTCGGCCTTTTCAGCCTTCGCAACGACGGCGCTGGGAACCAAGGGGCCCAAAGGAGGAATGGCTGCCGCCGGACCTTCCAAGTCCACCCGGACCAACTGAGGAGCAGCCGCCGAATCCGCAGGAGGCGGTGTTTTGGCAACCATCTTTTTGCGCCGGATCTCCAACTGTTCCCGCATCACGGATCGAACCTCCTCCCCCCTCACGAGGGGAAATCCAGCCGCCACGTTCAGGGCGGTGGGCGGCTCGAGCGAAAACGTGCCTGCCCCGTTTTTGATGGCATAACTACCGTACAACAGCGGCATCGACGTCACCTGGAGACGGCCATCCACCGAATGCCCCACATGCAAAATCGCCGAAAGGTCCAAAGTTTTTTCGAGGCGCACCTCCAGACCCGGAACCAACAGTTTTTCCAACTCCGCCACATTCCCGCTCGAGGTCGGATAGACAAGTTCCACCAGAAGCTGGGGGTAATCCTCCGACTGGGCGAGCGCCACCACGCCGGAAGTCACAAGATCCGAACCCTGGAGTTCGTAGGTTTTCAGGATCAGGAATTTCCCAATGAGGTAGGGCACCGGTCGCTTGTTCTCGGTGTAATTTTTAAGGTAAGCCCGAAACAGCAGCTCGTTTTCGTGTCGCAGCTGCAGCGTTGTAAACTTGCTGTACTGCTCAAAAACACGCTGCGCCCCCAAAAACTCTCCCGGCGGAGCCTTCGTCACAGGGAACCGCGTCGGTGGCGGAAGCTTCCCGAGCTTCTTCAAAATCCGATAGGGACGCTCCTGCTCCGGGTGCCCGAACACGTAAAAACTGCCAAGCCAGCATGCAAACCCCAGCCCCGCCAGCAGCAGCAGAAAAACCGTCCACAGGAACAGGTTGTCGCGCCCATGGGAACTCCCCGCCGCCTCAGAAGTCTGTGAACCCGCCGGCATACTCGCTCCCACCTCGCTCAGAGCGCCCCAGCACCGCCAACCACCGCCGTGTGCCCCGCCTCCGCCGCTTCAGAAATGCCCGAGCCCGAGTCGGAAGGCTCAAAGGACGTTCCGCACCCGCAACTCCGAACCGCATTCGGATTCTCAATCCGAAATCCGGTCCCCGTTAAATCATCGCAGTAGTCGAGGTGGGCACCCTGCAGGTATCCCGCACTCTCCGGATCCACCATCACCCTGGCGCCGTCTTTTTCAGAAACCAGATCCCCTTCGCGAACCGAGTCCACCTTCATGCCGTACTGCAAACCCGCGCAGCCCCCCTTCTCCACAAAAACGCGGAGCCCGCGCTGCGATTGATCGCCAGCAGCTTCCAAACTCCGCGAATCACCCTCCCCCATCAAACTCAGAAGGTGAGGAACAGCAGAGGCCGATATCGCTAACATGTTGCAATCCTAACGCATCCTCGATGGGAGTCAAACGACCTTGGGGAAGCCGCCACAAGCCCCACTCCGCACGATTCAGGACGCACCCCTCACGCAATGAGGACTCCCATTTGATCCCCTTCCCTCCGCCAAACATCCCCCCCCACAAACCAACAAACTTGCCCATCCCATGGGTACAGAAATCGAACGCAAATTCCTCGTCAACAGATCACTCTGGCACCCCCCAGCCGGAGCACTACGCCTCATTCAAGGCTACCTTTGCGCGAAATCCCCCATCAGCGTCCGGGTCCGTCTGATTCGTCAAAGCGCCACCCTGACGATCAAGGGCCCTCCCTCCGGAGCGGTCCGACTCGAATGCGAATACCCCATTCCCCTCTCCGACGCACAAGCACTCCTCCAGCTTTGCAAACCATTCTGGATTCAAAAAAAACGCCATCACCTCCGATGGGCAGGCCGACCCTGGGTGGTGGACGAGTACGAGGCCAGAAATGACGGCCTCATCGTGGCCGAGGTCGAGCTGACCCGCAAAAATGAACCGGTTCCCCTGCCGCCCTGGGTCGGACTCGAGGTCACCGCTGACCCGCGCTACAAGAACGCCCGGCTTGCACTCCATCCGTACGAGTCGTGGAAGCGCTCCCCCTAGCCTCCCTCGCCTCCACCGCGACGATGGTCCCTCAACCCACCTTTCGCGCGGCCCATCCTGGAAATCCCGAATCCCCAAAAGCCCCCTCAACCGATGGGTCCAACCACGAATCGCCGGAAACAGCCTCGGGAAAAGTACCAGTCGCACCTGCTTTCCCTCGCTCTGGACCTGTGCGATGAGGCGATTGCCCCCATCCAAGGGCCCCACAAAGACCCTGAGCCCGTCCACCGCAGCCGTGTCGCCATCAAAAAACTGCGCGCCCTGCTCCGCCTTCTCCGCCCGGCGCTCGCCCCCAAAAAACTCATCCTCCTTCGATCCAACCTTCGTAAGGCCGCCTCGACGCTCGCTCCATGCAGGGAAGTCGATTCTCTCCTCGAAAGCGTGACTCTGCTCGTCCGCAAGGGAGCTCTTTCGCAAAAGGAGAGCCGCCCCCTCCGGAGGGCGATCTCTGCCCTTGCCGACAAACAGCCTCCCCCCGAGGGCCCGACGCTCTCCAAAGTGCGAAGCTGGCTCAGATGCGTGCGCAAAACCCTCTTGGAACGGCCAACCCAGCTTCTTCGTCAAAGCCACATCGAGCGGGAACTGAAGCGCACCTACCTCAGAGCGCACCGCCTTTTTTGCGCCTACCAGTCGGTCTCCCCCTCGGATGCCGCCGAAACCTTACACGCCTGGCGAAAACTCACGAAGCGACTCGCCTACCAAATGCGGCTCACGGCCCCGCTTCGGAACTCCCTGGGGAAAAGATTCATCCGGGGCGCAGAAAAAATCGGGGAACTCACCGGCCAGGGGCGCGATCTGACCCTCCTCGCAGAGACCCTCGACACGCCACCCTTCCGAGAGCACAACATCCTTGCGATCAGGGCGATTCGGAAAACCATTCCGAAAATTCGCAAAAAAGCCATCAACGCCGGGAAGGGCATTTTTGTGCGCTCCAAGAAGCGCCTTTTTCAAATCACAGGTCGAGACGACTCACGATAGCCGGGGGTCAGGCAGGGTTCCCCGCCCGGGGAAGGTGAGCTCCGCGATTGCCGACTTGTCCCACTCCCCAAACCCCCGCTCAACCACGCGGTCGAATTGCTCCTTGGTCGCCGCCGCAAGGGGAAGCTCCAACCCCGTCTCCCGAGCCAGCGCAAGCGCAATGCCACTGTCCTTGGCCGCATGAGCCGCGCTGAAAAAGCACGAGTGCTCGCGGTTTTGCATGTCCTCGCCGTCGGTGATCAAGACCCGCGATGCCGCTCCCGTCTGAGAAAACACCTCCCGAATCATGGACAGATCAAGTCCCAGAGCCGCCGCCAATCCGAGCCCCTCTGCGAGGGCCGCCGTGTTGATGTTCATGACCATGTTGACCAAGGCCTTCACCTTCGCCGCTTCGCCCGCCCGCCCCACAAACCGTGTGCTGGCGCTGAGCTTCTCCAGCACCGGTCGCATCGCCTCAAAGACCTCCACCTTGCCTGCCACCATTAAGTAGAGCGACCCCTCCCGGGCCTGGGGAATACTGCTCGCCATGCAGCACTCCAACATGTGAGCCCCCACCCGATCGCCCGCCTCTTGCAGCTCCACATGCACCAGCGGCGAAACTGTCGCGCAGTTCAGAAAGGTACGCCCCCGCGCTCCCACCAAAAGGCTGTCCCCTTCGCTCGAAAAAATCGCTCTCATGGCCCGGTCATCCGGCACCACCGTCAAAATCACGTCTGAGGAAGCCGTTACCTCGGAAAGCCGTTCACAGGGGGTTCCCCCCAATTCCAGAGCGAGGCGCTCGCTCAGAGTCCGGTCGACATCGTAGAGGCCCGAAATCGGAAAACCGCACTCTTTGAGACGGCGCGCCATGTTTGCGCCCATCCGGCCGAGCCCAACCAAACCAATGCGTGGTAACATGCCCCCATACAGAGGGAAGCCGGGCGATTTTTGCAATCGGTTTGGATCGATTCGGGGCATAGGGATCGGTGCCGGTGGAGCTAGGGCGGTCCCGCCCCCGGAATGCGGCCCTTCTCTGGAACACACCTCAAAGCGACCTCAGAGAAGCAGGAGACACTTCTACCCACCACCCCTCCAAAGCCTCACCCGCCTCACTACCGTTTCCTGCTTTGCAGAACGGGAGGTTTTTTATCATGGTCCGTCATGGAAGCCGCTTCGGATCAGTCTTTGGATAGTCTTTTCTACAAGCCCGCTGACTCCTTTTTTCAGGAACACGCCTCGGCGGCCCTGACCTACGACGACGTCACGCTGGCTACGCTTTACTCGGAAGTCCTCCCCCGCGATGCCCAACTGGATGTCCGCCTCGCCGACAACCTCCACCTGGGCATCCCCATCGTCTCTGCGGACATGGACACGGTCACCGAAGCCGAGATGGCGATTGCCCTCGCTCGTTGCGGAGGGCTCGGCCTCATCCACTGCAACATGCCCGAGCGGGAACAACTCTCCCAGGTCAGCCGGGTCAAAAACAATGTCCACGGGCTCATCCAGGAACCCATCAAGGCTTCGCCCGATCAAACCATCGGCGATTTGCTGGCCTATCTGGAGGAGAGAGAATTCGCCTTTCGGACCTTCCCCGTGGTCGATTCCCGCAATCACCTGCTCGGACTGCTCCCGGGGCACGTCGTTCGTCCACGGTACGCCGATCGCAAGGTCGCCGAAGCCATGACACCCCGCCCCCAGGTCCACACGATCTGCGACACCGAACTCGGGGACGATCCCATTGAACGCGCGGACCGGTTCTTTTCGGAACACGTCGGCATTCACAAACTGTTGGTCGTCGACAAGGAAGACCGTCTGCGGGGGCTCTTCACCCTGTCCGACATCGAGCGCATTCATCAGGAACACAACGCTCAGCTCAAACCCGCGAGAGACAGCCAGTTTCGCCTGCTCTGCGGGGCTAGTATTTCCGCCACGCGTACCGCGTCCGGTCAACTGGACGAGGACCGCATCCTGGCACACGTCACCGGCTTGGTAGAGAGAGGTGTGGATGCCATCGCGGTGTCCACCGCTCACGGGCACTCCAAGGGAGTGGGCGATGCCGTGCGCCTGATCCGGAGTCAGTTCAAGCAACTGCCCATTATCGCTGGAAACGTGACCAGCGGGGCGGGAGTCGAGTACCTCGCGCAGTGCGGTGCCAGTGTGATCAAGGTGGGACAGGGTCCCGGTTCGATTTGCACCACACGGATCGTGGCTGGGGTGGGAATCCCGCAGCTTACGGCCCTGTATGTGGCAGCCCGCGCCGCTCAGCGTTGCGGAGTGACGGTGCTCGCGGATGGAGGCATCACCAAATCGGGGGACGTCGTCAAGGCCTTGACGCTGGCTGACGGTGTGATTTGCGGGGGGTTGCTTGCGGGTTGCCCGGAGGCGCCGGGGAGCGTGATGGAAATCAACGGGAAATTGTACAAGCAGTACCGCGGCATGGGTTCGCTGGCGGCGATGAGTGCGGGAAGCGCAGCGCGTTACGGGCACGCCGCGAAGGATTCGTCCCGGAAAATCACCGCAGAGGGTGTCGAAGCGCTCAAGGAGCTTTCGCCCAAATTGGACCAGGTACTTTTGCAGCTCGCGGGCGGACTCCAAAGCGGGATGGGCTACTTGGGGGCGCGCAATTTGAAGGAGCTCCGACAAAAGGCGCGCTACATCCAGGTCACCCCTGCCGGACAGCGGGAAAGCGCCCCGCACGATGTGATTGAGGTCAAAACGGGGACGTAGGAACCGCTCGCACTCGGGGCGCTTTTTGGGAGGAAGACCAGAGGTGGAGCGAAGCGCACCCGGGACCGCGCCCCCCCCCGACGGACAACCCGGAGGGGTTGCGGCGCCGTGAACGCGCATCCCACGGGGCCGCCATCCCTTCAGGATGGATGATTTCGGGACGAAAGCCCCCGGGGGTCGCGCAAAACGCGACCGCCCGGCTAATGGCCATGAACCCTTCGGGTTCACTAGAGCGGTTTAAATAAAACTATAGCCACACGAGGCAAACCAGTTGCGTGCATCGGAGGCGCTCACACGGGAAAGGGCTTGGGCGATACTTTCCAGGAGTTCTTCGTGGGTTCGGGGCTCCAGCGAGCGCAGCGTCTGTTTGACCTTGCTCCACATCTTTTCAATCGGGTTCAGGTCCGGCGAGTAAGCTGGAAGAAACCACACCTGGGCACCGACGCCTTCAATCAGGGCAAGAGTCTCTTCGTTTTTATGGGGGGTAAGGTTGTCCATCACCACGATGTCCCCGGCTCTGAGAGTCGGAAGGAGAACTGCACCCACGTAGGTGCGGAAAACCTCGGTGTCGGTGGCTCCATCAATGGTCATGCAGGCCGTAGATCCATCCAAGCGCACCGAGGAGATCATCGTCGTTGTGCGCCAGTGGCCGTGGGGACAGGAAAAGCGCAGGCGCTTTCCCCGCTCACATCGGCCCCGCAGTCGGGTCATGTTGGTCTTGGCTGCGGACTCGTCCAAGAAGACAAGCCGAGCTGGGTCTATCCTCCTTTGTTGGTTGCGCCATCGCGCACGAGCCTTGGCGACGTCTGTGCGCTCCTGTTCGCTGGCATGGAGAGTCTTTTTTTATATGAGAGCCCCATGGCATCCAAAACGTAGTGGATCGCTGGTAGGGTACAGTCTAGGCCGAGGGCCTCACGCAGTTCAGCAAGCGTGATATCCGGCTTTTGGTTGACGAGGTCGCGCATCTGGTTGCGATGATTTTCCAAAATGCGCGGCTTGCGGCCGCAGAGATGCCGACGCGATCCGATCTCTCCAGTGCGTCGTCGCTGTTGAATGAGTTTTTTGACCATTCCCAGAGACACCCGGAAGCGCTTCGCCACCTGTTCTCGAGTGGCGTTCTCCTTGTCATAAGTGGCCAAAATTCGTTCTCGGAGATCCAGAGACAGCGCCTTCATGAGAGCAGTCTACAGGGACCTATAGCGGCTACGCTATTATTTAAAATGCTCTAACCCCCGCATCGCCCGCATTGCCCGCATTGCCCGCATTGCCCGCATTGCCCGCATTGCCCGCATTGCCCGCATCGTCCGCATTGCCCGCATCGTCCGCATCGTCCGCATCGTCCGCATCGTCCGCATCGTCCGCATCGTCCGCATCGTCCGCATCGTCCGCTTCGTCCGCTTCGTCCGCTTCGTCCGCTTCGTCCGCTTCGTCCGCATCGTCCGCTTCGTCCGCATCGTCCGCTTCGCCCGCATCGCCCGCATCGCCCGCTTCGCCCGCATCGCCCGCTTCGCCCGCATCGCCCGCATCGCCCGCTTCGCCCGCTTCGCCCGCTTCGCCCGCTTCGCCCGCTTCGCCCGCTTCGCGAAGGATGCACCAGATGGATGCGAACCCGAAGGGTTCGAGGCCATTAGCCGGTGTGTCGCGCCTTGCGCGACCGCCGGTCTCGCGCCCCCCCACACGCACAACCCCGGAGGGGTTGAGGCGCCGTGAACTCATCAGCGTTCAACGCATTTCCAACCAAAAACCAGCTCCCGCCTCACAAGCAAATCGGGGAGCCGCGCGAACATTCTCGGCAACTCCCCGTCTCATTTTGCTCCCCACACACTCCCTCGCCCCGGATTGCGGCTGGGTTACGGCTTCTTGCGCAGCGTGTAAGCGACCTTGGTGTTCAGTAACTCTTCCCCCTCGCGGGACCGGAGTTTGTGAAGGTCGAAGTCGTACACAAAATGTTCCTTCAACTCCGCAAAGGTCAGATCCACCTGGCAACCATCCACACTCACCGAGATTTTTTCCGGAACCACCGACGCCTCCTGCAACCGGGGTGAACCGTACTCCTTATGGTAGGCGTACGTGTAAGAACGAATGCTCCACAGGGCCGGCTGAC
Organism: Verrucomicrobiota bacterium; assembly: GCA_037975925.1. Lineage (GTDB taxonomy): Bacteria > Verrucomicrobiota > Verrucomicrobiia > Chthoniobacterales > Chthoniobacteraceae > Chth-196. The sequence goes on along the minus strand of JBANFR010000039.1, from coordinate 8,859 downwards.
GGGCTTCGTCGCCCACCGGTTTGGTGAAACGGACGCTGAACCCGTTGGGAATCACACGCACCTCGAGCGGGTCAAAGGGAGTTCCACCCTTCGGCTCCACTGAGGAAAGGTGCTCCCCGCCTGCCCAGGAAAGATGGGTGCGCCCCACCCAAAGGCGATCGCCCACAAACGCCAAACGATGCAACCCCTCATGCAGCGCCTTCGTCTCGATGAAGGGATAACAGGCCCCCTGCCAGACCCCGCCGACCTTCTGCAAGGTCACCCGCAGCAAACGAGGCACGTTCATTTCCCCAATCACCACCTGCCCTCCGTAAGGCCCCCAGGCCGGCGTCTTCGGGATCACCACCATCTGCGTCGGCGAATTGGCATAAATCGCGTGCGGAAACCACACCGCCGCCGGCGTGCGCAACTGCTCCAGCTTTTCCAAAGGAGCCTCCAACGGCGGCGTGTCCCCCCAGTCCGCCTTCCACGGCAAACTCGCCGGGTGCCCGTAAAAGCCCCCCTTTTGGACCACATGCAACTCGCTGCTGCCCCGCCAGTCCCCCTGGTTGTCCGAGACCAACAAATTCCCCTCCCCATCCAACCCCAAGCCGTCCGGTGAACGGAACCCGCTCGCAAAAGGGGTCGCCTTCCCACTGGCCAAATCCACCTCCATCACCCAGCCCCGCCAAGGCACCCGCGAATACATCCGCCCCGCCAGCTTCCCGTTCTTTTTCCAGTCCCCGTAAAACTCCTTCCGCTCCAATCCAATCGGCAGCCATTTTCCACGGATCTCCTGACGGACCGACGCCCCCGAAGACGCCAGATTTAACCCCACGAACACCTTGCCCTCCTTGCCGGGAAGCGGACCGAAACAAAACTCGTGGTAATTACCCGTCATCCCAAACCCGTCCCAAACGGTCTCGTACACATCCGCTTTACCCTGACCCCTGCTGTCCCGGAGCCGGGTCAGCTCGGGCCTCTGCATCACGAGAATGGAACCGTCTTTCTCCGCAGAAATCCCCAGAGGCTCATGTAACCCCTCGGCAAAGAGAGACCATTCCCCTTTGCCTGGATCCAAAAACGCCACCTCGCCGCGGTGAAAGGCCACCGCCAACCGGCCATCCGGAAGCGCGGTCATCGCGCCCACTTGCGAATCCACTCCCTTGGGACCTTTGACCTCTTCGATGGCGTAAAATTTCGCCATGAGACCATCCCGCACCTCCGGGGGGCGCCCCGGAGAGGTGCTTGCCGCCTTGGACGCCGCGGATTCCGAAGTCTTCGGAGCCGCCGCACCCTCTGATTGGGCGAGGGAAGAGCCCGGCAAAAATGCGAGGGCCGCGAGGGCCGCAGCCGAACATTGGAAGGGAAACGAGTTCATGGGAGGGGAAGTTTAGGGGTTCGAAGAGGCAGGACGGTGCTCGTGGGAAGTTTTGGAGCGCGGCGGCGTCGCACCGGGCTCCAGTGAAACCTCAAACTCAGCGGCCTTGGCGGAAGGCACTTCCAAGACCCCTTTTTTGAAAGAACCCGCCGGACTGCTCCATCGCTCCGCAGAATCCCCGACAAAAAACACCTTCCCTTTCACCCCCGGCAGACGAAAGCGGATGGAGATCCCCTTTTCCGAGGGAAGCACCCGCTGGAAGACCTCCTGCTGACCGGCCCGATAGCGGAACTCCGGAACGCCGTCCTCCACTTGATAGCCCAAAAATTGCAGAGTCTTGGGCACCGACTGAGCGTCGCCAAAACGCAAGGGGAAGGAATTCCCCATCCACCAAGGATCGTTACCCAAATCGGCCAGACGCGCGCCGTTGCCGCGAAAATGCGCTGATGCATCCAAAAACGGGCCATCCCACACGAAGCGGAGACGGCAGTTGCCCGCATCAAAGCAGTAGTTTTGCGTCCCGCTCAGAGCCACCGCGATGGCCGCAGGGCCAGCATCAGGCACAAACATGCGCTGCACAAAGGGCCGCTTCCCGCCACCGACGAGGCCCTTTTCCAAGGTTAACTGGGGAATGTTCGGGTCCTTCGCGAGGGGCGGCGGGGGAACATCCACGTACATCGCTCCGTACATCACCATCCCGTGTCCCGGCACCGTACACACGTAACCGTACACTCCAGGCTCGGAGGGAACCGTAAAACGCACCTGCAGTTTTTTCTCCGGATCCACCAACTTGGAACTGGCCGCAATAATCGCCGGGTGCTTCGGAACAAATGCCTGGTTCGGCCCCGCCTCGCCCATTTCCATTGCTTGCTTCACGACCTCCTGCACCTGGCCGGGAGCCACGACCACCAGATTGTGCGCAAGATGGGAGGGATCCACGTTTTCAAGCTGAAGCTGAAGCAGTTCGCCCGCCTTCGCCTCAAAACGCGGAGGATCAAAACGCAGGCCCTCCGCCATCTCCAGACGCACCACACGCCCCGCTTTTTTGGGGTCCACTACTTTCGCCGTCGGCTTGACCGGGGCCTGGGCGCGCCCCGCCTCCGGTAAGGATTTTGGAGTGGGGGCCGGCGAAGAATCAGACTGCGCGAAGCTCAGCGTGGGCAGCGCAACGACGCCCGCCAAGAGCCAGAAATTTTGGGGGAATGGCATGGGTGAGGGATAGCGGATTTCACGGGAACAGACAGCCTTTCTTCGCATTTTTGCACGTACACGACTTTCTGCGAACAACCTCAGGCCTGCAGCCGCTCCACCAGCCACCATAGCGCCAAAAGCCCCCCCAACACCGACAGTCCCCAGCGAACCCATCCACTCCAGCGGGATCGGCTCAACGCCATCAACAGCGGCAGAATCGGGGCCACTACCAGCAACTGGCCCGCTTCGACTCCTCCATTGAAGAGCAGCAAATTCCAGAGGAGGCCTTCCCTCGGCAACTCCAGCTCCCGGAGCGCCCCCGCAAACCCGAATCCATGGATCAACCCGAACCCAAACGTCAGCCACCACCGGTGTGTGCCCCGCCCCTGCCAACAGTTCTCCAAAGCGACCCACGCAATACTCGCGGCAATACAACACTCCACCCACTTCTGAGGTAAACGCACCACCTCCATCGCCGCCAGCCCGAGAGTCACGCTGTGCGCCAGCGTAAAGGCCGTCACCACCCCCACCATCTCCCGCCACCGCCCCACCGCCACCAGCAACATCAACAGGAAGAGCAGATGATCGTACCCAGTCAAAATGTGCTCCACCCCCATCCCAAACAACTGCCTTGCCGGAACCCGGGGAGCTCCGCCGGAAACCGCAGCGGGATCGTACTCAAAGGCCGGCGTCGCCTGCGACAAAACCGCCTGATCGGAAGACGCTCCGTGCACGATGGAAACAATCAGATTGTGTTTCGGGCCGAGCATCGAAAGCAGGTCGGCCGAGAGCCGAAACAGACGCCCCCCGGGGGGAAAGCGCCGCTCGAAACGCACATTGACGTGGACCGACTGCCATTGGCCCTGCAACGCCTCGGTGGAATCCGACTGCCATTCGGGCGGCCTTGCCTCGCCCAAATCCGGAGCACCACCCTGAATCTCCAGCCGAAGCTTCTCCCGCACCAACCGCTCAATCTCCGGAATCGCCCGCTCCCACTCCGTTTTTTCCACCCGCCCATCGCCATTGGAATCCAGCGCCGTCAACTGCTGCAACGTCGCCAGATCGGCATTCCAATCGAGCACAAGCGATTCCGGGAGAACCTGGATGCGAAGCAGACTCGTATCAGTGACGTGCGCATGCCCCTGCACAGCCGCAAGGCAGCTCATGCAGAACACCGCCAACCCATGAAGCAGGATCTTTTTGAGAGATGTCATCAGATTTGGCCGCACCATTCCCCGGACAAACCGCCTCAGTCACTCTCCAATTCCATCCAAAACACGGCCCAGCGCCCCTCCCATGCGCCGCGCCCCTCCCGGGCATCTTCCCCGACAACTCTTGAAAGCCCAGCCCGGCCCGTGAATGCTGCGCCCATGGCATTTGTGCGCGCCTCATGGACGCCCCCCCGGGTCGCCTCGCCGCTCTTTTCCCTCGCACTGGCCCTGCTGCTTTGCGCCTGCGCCGCTCCCTGCGCATCACGCCCCCCCAGCGCTGCAGAACAGAAAGCCCGCCAACAGGGGCTCTCCAACCCCCTCCTTTCCCCCAAAACGCCCTTCCCCGCGCCCGCAGCCGAATTGCGCCGGGCCGCCATGGGCGCTCCGCGTTAAGCGCACGCTTCTCTTCGCGACACATACCCGCACTTTCCCCTAGGGTTCCCGGATGCACACCGAATCCGAGAACGACCCCAGCCGGGAGACGCGCCGCCTCTTTTGGGCCGCGCTCCTGGTCGCGGCTTTGGTGTTGGCCCTTCATTTCTCCCCCCTCAAACACTGGTTAACAGAGGCGCAAACCCTCAAAGCGCGGGTCGGTGAAATGGGCTGGAAAGCCCACGCCTTGTTTGTCGCCGCGAGCGTCTCAGGGATTGCGCTCGGTGTTCCGCGACTCCTGCTGTGCGCCTTGGGAGGCGTCCTTTTTGGATTTGTCGAAGGCGTCCTCGCCTCCCAATTCGCCGGAGTGCTTGGTGCCTACGCTGCCTTTTTGCTCACGCGACTCTGGGGGCCCAAAGCCTGGGTGCAGCGCCGACTCGCCGGTAGCGAACGCCTGCGCCGACTCCTCTCCAAGCCCAGCATCGGCACCATTTTTGTCGCCCGCCAACTCCCGATTCCGGGCATTGTCCCCAACGTGCTGCTCGGGGTTCTCAACACCAGCCACCGGACTTTTCTCCTCGGCACTTTTTTGGGCTATTTGCCCAGCAACATCCCCGTCGCCCTCGCCGGAAGCAGCATGGCCAAGGAGTCCCTCTCCAAAGCCATCGCCCAGGTCTCCCTCAGTATGCTGGCCGTGGGCGTGTTTGGGGCCGGCGTCATGGTGATCCGTCGACGCCTCCAGAAGGAGTCTGCCGCCGCACCGCTTCCGGCAAACCCGACGCAGATTCATTGACAAGCCACCATGGAGCTGATGCCTTCGCGCCCCGCTCTTTGACAGCGGATCCCTCTTGATGGAGGAGGTCCGCACTCCATCGACTGATTCCTATCAGATAAAAAAGTGCCTCTGACTACGGTTTGAGGAGAATAGGGAAACGGGTGTGAATCCCGTACGGTAGCGCCGCTGTAACGAGTGACGAAAACTTCCACACATTCTGCATGCAGAATCACCACTGTCCGTCATGGATGGGAAGGGGAAGCCATTAGAGTGACCTCGAAGCCAGAAGACCTGCTTTTTTATGCTCATCAAGTCTTGCCCCTCAAAGGCAAGCAAACTGTCTCGCTAAGGACAGGATGAGGGAAGGAAGCACATGATTCTAACCTCGGATAGATTTTCTGTTGCCTCTGCTCCCTCTTCAGGAGCCAAGGCCTAAAGACCACCCGAATTCTCGGGTTCGTCCGCCTTCGCGCCCGGAGGAGGTCCCTCGACAGAAAACCTCATACTACCCGAAAACCGTCATGCTTGCTCAGTCTCATCCATCGATTCCAAACTCCATTTTATTTTCCCGGCGCGCTTTCCAAAAAGCCCTCAAGCGCTTGCCCCTCTTTAGCGGCTTCCTACTGCCCACAAGCGTTTTTTCTTTTATCGCCTCGGCTTCCCACGCTTCTGAAAAACCACTCCCATTCCGCGAGATCGTAGTCACCTCAGGGCGACTCCCTTCAACCCACACCCCCTTATCCGACTTTCCAGGAAACGTATCCGTCATTCGGCGCGAGGAAATTGAAAATTCACCGGCACTCACCCTTCCGGAACTCCTTCGTCTTCAACCGGGATGGACTTCCTTGGATACGGTGGGACTGGGCATTGGACAACAGGCTTTTGGATTACGCGGTTATGGAGAAAAAGCCGGCACATTAGTGCTCCTGGATGGAGTTCGCATCAATGACCCGGGGAGCGGCTTTTTTGCAGGCAACTCGATTCCACTTTCAGCCATTGAACGCGTCGAGGTCATTCGAGGCGGTGCCTCCACCCTCTACGGCGAAGGAGCGGTGGGCGGCGTCATCCAGATTCACACCCGCGAATCAGGAAACCGCCCCCTCTCGGGGCAACTCGAGACCAGCGCCGGAACCCGCGAATACCTGCGCAATAACCTCACCCTCAGTGGAAAAAAAGATGCGCTGAGCTACCTCGTTTCCGCCAATCACCAACAGTGGGAGGGTTGGCGGCAAAGCTCCTCCTCGCGTGCCCGCCATTTTCTGGCCAAGCCCTCTCTGCTCACGGACTTTGGCCGATTCACCCTCGGGTACCAGTTCTCCAATGAACACAGCGAACTTCCGGACAACCTAACCCCGGAGGAATTTGCCTCAAACCCGAGACAACAGGGCAATCGCCGTTTTACCAATCGACAGGAAATTCACCGGGGCTGGCTGGATTACCAACAAAGCCTGAGTGGAGATGCCTTCTTAAACGCCAAGTTTTATCTCACCAAAGACACCGGCTTTAGCACGGGATACACCGATGTCTCTACAAACCAGCCCAGTGCGGGCACAACCATTCAAGCCGACTGGAAAACGTCTCTCTGGGAGAAAGAGCACAACCTCGTCCTGGGACTGGAAGCCATACGCCAGAATTTTTCCCAGTCTTATTCCGGAATCGAAAACGTCTATAACGCCACAACCTTCAGCTTATTTTCACAGGATAAAATCAAGCTTTCCGAAGACTTCGCCATCACTACCGGAGTGCGCTATGACCAAAGAAATACCTTCATTGACGTCCCCCCCCCTTTTTGGAATCCCAGCGCCGGATTTACCGGAAATAAACACAATCGTGCGTGGAGCCCGAAAGCCTGTTTCCAATACGCCTTCGCTCCCCAATCCTCCGCCTGGGTTTCCCTATCGCAATCTTATCGCCTCATCAGCGCAAATGACGCCATCGCCGTCAGCAATGAATCCCTCCGATTTACAAGCAACCCCTCTCTTTTACCCGTCCAAGCGCGCACGCTGGAAACCGGCCTCCGTTCGGACCGCTTTCAATACTGTTCGGGCTCCCTGGCGCTTTATCGGAGTTGGGTCAAAGACGATATCTTCTCGGATATCAACACTTCCAATTCCAATGCGAACGCCATTCGTCAGGGGATGGAGGCCATGCTCAACTCCCGACTCAACGAACAAGTTTCGCTCGATGCAGGTGCCTCTTATTCGGATACGCACTTTTCCGACGGAGCTTTTGCCGGCAAACGGCAGGTGTTGATCCCAAGGTGGACCCTTTCCGGCGGAATCCAAATACGCCCCGCCACCGGGTGGCTTTGGCGCCTTGAAACCCTCCGCGTCACCGGCCTTCAAAGGGCCTTTGATCTGGAAAACGCGCTCCCGACCGCCTCTTACACCGTGGTCAACACCCGACTCAGCCGTCAGTGGAAACGGCTCACCGCCTACGTGGCCGTCAACAACGTCCTCAATCGCCTCTACGAACAGTTCCCCACCTCGGTTCCTCCGGCCTGGGGGGGGCCCGCACTCAAACACAACCCGGCGCCCGGACGCCAAATTCATGTGGGTTGCACCCTGGCTTTCTAAAGCCAGACCCTCGGGGATTCCTAGGGGCTCGCGGGGTTCTCCCCTCCGCGGGCCTCAGGATCCGACGCTCGGAAGGGCCCCGGACGGAATGCGCTCCAAATTCCCCTCCGAAATTGCAGGGGCGTGACCCCATTGGCCTTCCGAAATGCGCGCGTGAAGTGGCTCTGATCATAAAACCCGCACTCCAGCGCAATCACCCCTAGCGGATCCTCCCCCTGACTGAGCCGCGAACGGGCCATCAGCAGGCGCACCCCGAGGACGTACTCGAGGGGGGTGCACCCAAAACACGTCCGGAACTCGCGCTGAAACTGGCTCACCGACAGGTGGCAGAACCCGGCAAGCTCCTCCACCCGCAGCGCGCTCCCGTAATGCGCAAGCACGTGCTTCAACGCCGGGGACAGACGCGCGTAGTGCCCCTTCCCCGCAATCGCCCCGCCCCCGTCATACTCACGCATCACCCCGGCAATCCCGACCACCTTTCCCGCCGGATCGCGCAACGGAAACTTGCTCGATAAAAACCACTTCGGAAACCCCTCCGCGTCCGGCACCAGCCAGATCCGGTCAATGAGCGGGGTGCCTGAACCCATCACAGCCAAATCTTCCTCCACGTATTGATCGGCCAGAGCCGGCGGCTGAAAATCGCGGTCGCATTTCCCCTCCATCTGGGACGGTTCGCACCCGTACATCCGCGCCAGTGCCACATTCACCCTGCGGAACCGATGTTCACGGTCCTTTGCGTACAGATAAACCGAGGGTAACACATCGAAGAGATCCAACCATTGCACCGGATCACTCACCGTATTCCACCAGCCACTCATGCGGTTTAATTACAAAATCTCACCGTTCCCTTGCAAGCCTTCGGGCGGTCGACTCCGTCATGCTCCTGCCATTCCCCGCCCGCATGCACTACGATCCTCCCTTCCTTCGCGGCTCTTCCCCTCGCGGCCTCGTCTCCCCAGGGCTTCGGCGCGCGACACCGGTTCAACGGACTCGAAATACCCCTCTCTTCGCTCTGAAATCCGTGCTGATTTGCAGTCTTGTCCTCCTCGGCACCTCCGCTCTCCAGGCGGAGTCCCCTCTCTCCTTCAACCGGGATATCCGTCCCATTCTTTCCGAGAACTGTTTTTATTGCCACGGGATGGACCCCCGACATCGCGAGGCCGAACTCCGCCTCGATGAGCGTGAAGGAGCCACCCGGGATCTCGGGGGGTACTCCGCAATTGTCCCAGGCAAGCCGGAGGACAGCGAGCTCGTCAAACGCCTGACGACCCACGAACGCGACGACTTGATGCCGCCCCCCAAGTCCAATCGCACCGTTTCCCCAAAACAAATCGAGCTGATCAAACGCTGGATCGCCCAGGGAGCGCCCTACGA